>CANAZG010000007.1 GCA_947365965.1 uncultured Clostridia bacterium | reverse complement strand
CGGTCCAGGTCCTCGGCCACCACTGTGCGGCCCAGGAGATTGCGGAAGATATCGCCGTAGCGGCTGTCGCAGGTGAGGAGGCGGGAGGCGATGCCCACAAAGCCCTCCTCCTGGTCCACGCCTCGCTCCCGCAGCTCCTCGCCCCGGATGGCGGACAGGGGCAGGAAGGTGGCCCGGCCGCCGTCCCGCTGCTTGAGGAGGTTGATGGCGCTCTTGGCGTCCTCCTCCCGGTCCACCACGATATTCTGGAGGCCGCCCCCCAGGGCCACCTCCAGGGCCACGGCATAGCGGGCCTCGGTGCGCATGAGACTGGCCACCGGACCGTGGACCCCCCGCAGGGAGCCCCCCTGGGCGGTCTGCATCACCACCCGGACGGCCCGGCTGAAGCCCTCGTACTCCCGCTCCATTTCCGTGAGCATCCGGATGCGGGAGGTGAGGCTGGACTGCTCCATGGTCAGCTGGAGATGGGCGTCAGCCGCGGCCTTCTCCCGCTTCTCCCGGCTCTCCATGCGCAGGGTGTGGCCGCCGATGACGTTGGCCGCGCTGGCGGCCTCGTCCTGGGCGTCCTCCAGGGCCCGGCGGGCGGTTCTGGCCTCCTGCCGGGTGGCCTCCAGCTGGCCCTCCACGCTCTCCAGCTCCCGGAGTACGTCCCCGTGCCGCCGCTCCATCTGCTCCAGGCCGGCGCTCAGGGCGCTCAGCCGCTCCCGGCCCCGTGCCGCGGCGTCGGCGGCCAGGGCCTCCTGGGACTGGAGGGCCGTGATCTCGCCCTCCACGCTGCCGGCGCTGTCGGCGGTCTGGCGGGCCTCCTCCCGGAGCCCCTCCAGCTCCTCCTCCAGGGCGGCGGACTGGCTCTCCAGCTCCGCGAGGCGGGTCTCCTGGGCGGCCAGCTCCGCCTGGGCGGACTGGCTGCGGCTGTCCTGAACCGCCAATTCCTGGGAGAGGTCGGCAATAGCAGCGTTTCTGTTCTCAATATGCGTGCGCAGCAGGGCCACGGCGCTCTCCTCGTCCCTGGCCTGGGAGGCGTATCGCTCCGCCTCCTGGCGGGCCTGCTCCTGCCGGGTGTCGTTTTCCTGCATGTGCAGGGAGAAGCGGTCGTTGGCCTCGTAGAGGGCGTCCTGGCGGGTTCTGGCCTCCTCCTGGCGGGCCTTGGCGGCGGCGCACTCGGCCTGGAGCCGGTTTTTCGCGGTCTTGATCTCCTCCAGCCGGTCCATCCACAGGGAGATCTCCAGGGTGCGCAGCTCGTCCCGCAGGAGAAGGAACCGCCGGGCGGTCTCCGCCTGCTCCTGGAGGGGGAACACCTGGAGCTCCAGCTCGGAGATTTTGTCGCCGATGCGCACCAGATTCTCCTCCGTGCGCTGGAGCCGCCGCTCGGTCTCCTCCTTGCGGTGGCGGTACTTGGAGATGCCCGCCGCCTCCTCGAAGATCTCCCGGCGGTCCGCGCTGCGCTGGGAGAGGATCTCGTCAATGCGGCCCTGGCCGATGATGGAGTAGCCCTCCCGGCCCAGGCCCGTGTCCATGAACAGCTCGTTGATGTCCTTGAGGCGTACGGACTGCTTGTTGATGTAGTATTCGCTCTCCCCGCTGCGGTAGTAGCGGCGGGTGACCATGATCTCGCTGCTGTCGATGGCGGGGAACATGCCGCCGGAGTTGTCCAGCACCAGCGTCACCTGGGCGAAGCCCACGGCGGAGCGCTTTTCCGTGCCGCCGAAGATCACGTCCTCCATCTTGCTGCCCCGGAGGCTGCGGGCGGACTGCTCCCCCATGACCCAGCAGATAGCGTCGGAGATGTTGGACTTGCCGGACCCGTTGGGCCCCACCACGGCGGTGATGTCCTCGCCGAAGTGGAGCACGGTCTTGTCGGGAAAGGATTTGAAGCCCTGGATTTCTAATGCTTTTAAGTACATTCATTTCTCCCTGCCGGGCGGCCTCGCCGCCCGGCCATCAAAACATATCATTAACTAAGGTATTATATCAGAATCACAATTCCTTGACAAGGTTGAATTTATGAACATTTCCTTGATTTTTCCGCCTCTGCCGGGGGAGGGGGAGATCACCAGACCGCCGCCAGGGCGTCCTCCCGCTCCTGGCGGACCCGGGCGATCTGTGCGTAGAGGCAGTCCAGGGCGTCGCTGAGGCTGCCGATGCTGTCGATGAGCCCCAGTTCCACCGCCTCCTCGCCGTAGACGACGCTGCCCACATCGGCGGCCATTTCCCCGGTTTTGAGCATGAGGGAGAGAAACGCCTCCCGGGAGATGGCGCTGTTCTGGGCCACAAAGCTGACGATCCGCTCCTGGATCCGCTCAAAGTAATTGAAGGTCTGGGGGGCGGCGATGACTGTGCCGTTCATCCGCACCGGATGGATGGTCATGGAGGCGGAGGGGACGATAAAGCTGGCCTTTGGCGCCACGGCCAGGGGGATGCCGATGGAGTGGCCGCCCCCCAGCACCAGACTGACCGTGGGCTTGCGCATTCCGGCCACCAGCTCCGCGATGCCCAGCCCCGCCTCGATGTCCCCGCCCACGGTGTTCAGCAACAGCAGAACGCCCTCGATCTCCTCGCTCTGCTCCAGGCTGGACAGCAGGGGCATGACGTGCTCGTACTTGGTGCTCTTGGCCGTCTCCGGCAGGACCTGGTGTCCCTCCACCTGACCGGCGATGGTCAGGGTGTAGATATTGCCCCGGCTGCCGTAGCTCACAGCGGAGCCGAAGTCGATGATCCGCTGGCGCTGGTCAGAGGCGGGGCTGTCGTCGTTCCCGCTGGCAGGGGCGGTGGATTTGGTCTCTTCTTCCATGGGATGATCCCTCCTTTTCCCGGGTAGTGTTTGCGGATAGGGGGAAAAACATACGCCCCTGGCGGGGGACTTGCCACGGGCCGGAAGATGTGGTAGGATAAGCTCCGCATTACTTTTGGGAGGCGGTACGGTGACAGGCATATACTTCAGCGGCACGGGAAACACCAGATTCTGTATGGAGCGATTGATCCAGGAGATCGGCGGAGAGGGTCCCTACTCCATCGAGGACAGAGCGGCGCTCGACGCGGTCCGCCGCAGCCGCGAGATCGCCGTCGGCTATCCGGTGCAGTACAGCAATATCCCCAAAATCCTCCGGGACAACATCCTGGACCACCGGGACATATGGGCGGGGAAGAGGGTGTTTGTCCTGGCCACCATGGGCCTGTTCAGCGGGGACGGCGCAGGGGTTCTGGCGCGGCTGCTGGAGAGGCAGGGGGCGTTCGTTATTGGCGGACTGCACCTGAAAATGCCTGATAGCATATGCGATGTAAAGGTACTTAAGCGTACAGACGAAAAGGACAGGATTCTGGCGGCGGAGGCGGCGGAGAAGGTCCGCAAGGCGGCCGCGCAGATTCGGAGCGGATCCCCGCCCCGGGAAGGACTGGGACCTCTGTCCCATCTGGCGGGCCTGCTGGGTCAGAGGCTGCATTTTTCTCAAAGGACGCGGCGGTACACGGACAGACTGAAAATTGATGCGGACAGGTGCGTGGGCTGCGGCCTGTGCGAGAGGGCCTGTCCGATGCACAATATCTCCATGCGGAGTGGGAAGGCGGCGGCGGGGGGCCGGTGTACCATGTGCTACCGCTGCGCCAATCTGTGCCCCCGGCAGGCCGTCACTCTGCTGGGCCGCCGGGTCATCAAGCAGAACAGGGCCCTCGATTCCCGGCAAACGGTTTGACAGAACGGTCCGCCGGGTCTATAATAAGAAAAAACAGGGGCGGACTGCCCCATCTGGAGGTTTCCATGGAGCTAGAGACACAGAGAACCACCCTGCGCCCCTTCGCGGACAGCGACGCGGCGGAGCTGTACGAATACGCCCAGGATCCCCGGGTAGGCCCCATCGCCGGCTGGAAGCCCCACGAGAGCGTGGAGGAGAGTCGGGAGATCATCCGCACCGTCTTTGCCGCACCCAACACCTTCGCCGTGGTGGAGCGGGAGACTGGGCGGGTGATCGGGTCCGCCGGGTTCGTCCAGCCCAGGAGCGGCAGCAGACCGGAGGCAAAGGCCGCCGAGATCGGCTACGCCCTCCACCCCAGCTGGTGGGGGCGGGGCCTCATGCCGGAGGTGGTGGAGGAGCTGCTGCGGTTCGGGTTTACGCAGCTGGGACTGGAGGAGATCTGGTGTACTCACTACCAGGAGAACAGCCAGTCCCGGCGGGTCATTGAGAAGACGGGCTTCACCTACGCCTTTACGGAGCGGCTGTCGGACGAGTTCTTCCCGGACCGGCCCACCTGCTTCTATTTCATGACCCGGGACCAGTGGGAGAGGGACAAGTGATGGATATGGAGAGCTATCTGGTCCCCGGGGAGTACGGGGAGGCGGAGCTGGTGGAGAAGCGGTCCCGCTTCATCGGCCAGGTGTGGCGGGTGGAGACGGAGGAGGAGGCCCGGGAGCGGGTGGAGCAGGTGCGGAAGAAGTATCACGACGCCCGGCACCACTGCTGGTGCTATCTCCTCCGGGAGGGGGGCGTGCTGCGCTACAGCGACGACGGCGAGCCCCAGGGCACGGCGGGCCAGCCTATGCTCAACGTGTTTCAGAAGGAGGGGGTGGCCAACGCCGTGTGCGTGGTGACTCGGTATTTTGGCGGCATCCTCCTGGGGGCCGGTGGACTGACCCGGGCCTACGGCAGCACGGCCAAGCTGGCCCTGGACGGGGCGGGGCTCTGCCGGATGCGGCTGTGGGCGTCGCTGCTGGTGAGCTGCCCCTACGGTCTCTACGAGCGGATGCGGCTGCTGGTGGAGAAGAGCGGCGGCGCGGTGGAGAACGCGGACTTCGGCGCGGACGTGGCGCTGACGGCGCTGCTGCCGGCCCGGGACGTGGAGGCGTTCCGGGAGCAGGTGACGGAGCTGTCCGCCGGCGCGGTGGAGGCGCTGGTGGAGGAGGAGACGTTTCGTCCCGGTCCGCCGTAAGGCAGCGGCCTCCGCCTGAGATTCAGCCTTTTTTAAGATACCACCGGAGGTGACAGATATGCGGCCCATTGCACGGCCTTAAAGATTCTCCTTGGAGCTGATACGTCAACTATGAAAAGGAGAATAACATTTTATGAATCAGAACAAGCTGTGGACCTATGATTTTACGGTCATCACCATTGGAAGCTTCATCTCCATGGTGGGCTCCACCCTGGCCAGCTTCAGTATCAGTCTGGTGGTGCTGGACTACACGGGCTCCACGTTCCTCTATATGCTCTTCCACGTCTGCTACCAGCTGCCCATGGTGGTCATGCCACTATTGGCGGGTCCATACCTGGACAGAATGAGCAGAAAGAAGATGATCTATACCCTGGACTACGCCAGCGCGGGCCTCTTCGCCCTCATGTATCTGCTGCTGCAAAGCGGATGGATGAACTACGCCTTGCTGTTGGGGAGCAGCGTGGCCCTGGGGGCCATCAATGGCGTGTACACCGTGGCCTACGATAGCTTTTACCCCAACCTCATCACCCCGGGGAACGCCCAGCGGGCCTACTCGGTGTCCAGCATGCTCTGGCCCATTGCGGCCATGTCCACGCCGGTGGCGGCGGCCATCTACGATCTGCTGGGCAGCGCCGGGCCGGTGTTTGCCGCTAACGCGGTGTGCTTCTTTGCCGCCGCCTGCTTTGAGCGGAAAATCCGCCACCAGGAGACCCACATGGACCACGCCCCGCCCTCGGACGGCCTGGGGACCCTCCGCCGCTTCCGGCGGGACTTCCGGGAGGGCATGGCCTACATAATGGGGGAGCGGGGGCTGCTGATGATCGCCCTGTACTTCTCGGTCATCAGCTTCTGCGGCGGCGCGGACAGCCTGCGCCTGCCCTACTTCCGGGACAACGCGGCGCGCTACGCGGCGTGGCCGGTGGCGGCGGTGACGCTGTACGCCATTGTGAGCAACTTCGACGTGGTGGGGCGGCTCGCCGGCGGGGCCATCCAGTATAGGGTGCGTATTCCCGCGAGGCGGAAGTTCGCCATTGCTCTAACGGTCTATGCGGCCACCAACCTGCTGGGCGCGGGGATGCTGTACCTGCCCATTCCGCTGATGGCGGCGGCCTGCTTTGTCAACGGGATCCTGGGCGTGACCTCCTACACCATCCGGACCGCGGCCACCCAGGCCTATGTGCCGGACAAGGTTCGGGCCCGGTTCAACGGCACCTTCCAGATGCTCAACTCCCTGGGCGGCATTGCCGGCGGACTGGCGGCGGGGGCGCTGGCGGAGTTCTTCCCGGAGCGGGAGATCATTCTGGCGGAGTTCCTGCTGGCCCTGGGGGCGGTGTATGTGTTCATCTACCGAGGCAGGGAGGATGTTAAGAGGATATATAACCGGGATATGGCGTAATCGTCAGCAGAACAGCCGGGCGGCGTCGGAATGACGCCGCCCAGGTTTGCTACAGCAGATAGTTGTTATTCTTGTCAGCCACATGGAGCGTGGCAAGGGTATAGGTGGCAAAGCCCTCGGCCACAAGGGGCTCCAGCTTGCACAGGGCCTCGGCCTCCTCAAAGCTGTCCACGTTGAAAATGACCATGCCCGCCACGCCGGGATACCCCTGGAGGGGGCCGCAGAGCTGGATTTTCCCGGCGGCGTCCTGCGTTCTCAGGTTCTCCACATGCCGCTCAATGACGGCCTTTGTGACCTTGCTATAGGCCCGTCCCCGTTTGATTATCATGACATATTTGATGTTTTCCATGTTTCCTCCTCATCTAATGTATCCTCTTCATAGATTCTGACAATACCGGCCGCATACTCCCTGAATGCGTCGCGGGCCGCCTCCGGCTCCAGGATCTCCACATACCGTCCAAAGGACAGCAGATAGTGCAGGGTCCAGGTGTTCATCTCATAGGGGACGCTCACATAGTAGCAGCCGTCGTCAGACAGCCTGACCTGACTCTCCTGAAACTCGTCATACAGCCTGTGGGCGATCTGGGGGGAGAAGCGCAGCTTCAGGGGCGGAGCGCCCCACGCCTCTCCGCATTGGGGGGTGAGGGAGTAGTCCGGAGGCAGCTCCCGGGCAAAGGTCTCCGGCAGAACCTGGAGCCCCTTGATCCTGGACAGGCGGAAAATGCGGATCTCCTCCCTGCGCCGGCAGTATCCGACAATATACCAGGCGTGCGATTTGAAGGCCAGCCGCAGGGGCTCCACGGTCCTGTCCGATCTTTTCAGCTCAGAGCTGAAGTAGCGGAACGCGATGACATGCCGGTTGAGAATGGCGTATTGCAGATCGGAGATCTTGATTTTCTCCCCCTCATCGCCGCCCCAGCAGGAGAAATCCACGTCGAGCCATTGGGGCTCCAGGGCGTTTCGGAAGACGGCGCTGATTTTGTGCAGCGCCATCTCCGCGCTGGGAAACTGGGCGGCCTGCAATATCCGCAGCCCCTGGCAGATGCTCCGCCGCTCCTGCGCGGAGAGCATGGCCCTGTCCATGGTGTACCCGTCCATCAGGGAGATGCCTCCGCCGGAGCCCTTGGCGGACATGACGGGGATTCCGGCAATGGACAGCGTGTTAATATCCCGGTAGATGGTTTTGGTGGATACATGGAAGAACTCGGAAAGCTCTCTGGCCGTCACACGGCCGTGGTTGACGATGTAGAAAACCATCTGCACAAGACGCTCAATCTGCATGGCGGCCACTCCTCACGCTGCAAAAAAAGAATACCATATCCAATAGGACATGTAGCTGTCCCATTGGATTTTTCTTTTTCGGCAATTCATCCGTTTTTCTCTACAGCAGCTCTCCGAAGCTCTCAATATACTGATCGCACACCTCCCGCATGTCCGCCCGGACACCGGGAAAGCCCTCGTCCCACACGCCCACCACCGTCATGCCGGCGGCCTTGGCGGCCTTGCAGGCGGCCAGGGAGTCGTCGAAGAGCACGCACTCCCGGGGCGGGACCCCCAGGGCCTGGGCCGCCTGCCGGAACACGGCCGGGGACTTCTTGTCCGCCCCCAGCTCCTGGGCGTAGATAATCCGTTCAAAGTAGGGGAGGAGGCCGTGGTGGGTGAGGGCGGCCTGACAGTGCTCGGGCACGCAGGCGGTAAATACCGCCATCCGGCGGCCCGACGCCCGGCAGCGGTCCAGGTACTCCCGGACAAAGGGCTTGAGGGGGACCTGCTCGTAGGCTCCCTGGGCCAGGTCCATCCACTCCGCGATGATCTCCTCACAGGACTCGGAGAGCTGGAGGAACTCCTTGGTGAACACGGCGCAGTTGGGAAGGATGGAGTGGGCCACGCCCTCGTAGTAGGCCTGGGTGTAGGGGACGCCCCGCCGGGACAGAAAGGTCTTGTCCACCTCCAGCCACACGCCGTTGGAGTCGATGAGGGTGCCGTCCAGATCAAATAGCAGCATAAGCGCGTCTCCTGTCCCTCCAGGCTCCGGCCTGGAGAAAAATTTCCCAGTGAAGTCTTGCCATTTTCGCTTCTCTTTGGTACTATATCACTTTAGTGCTATTTTACCACAGAGAGAATCCTTTTTGCAATGACGAGGTGAGAGAACATGAGTGAACAGACCATGAGAAAACTGGCCAAGCCCATGCTGTTTATGGCGGCCTTCATCTGGGGCAGCTCCTTTTTCATCATGAAGGACGCCCTGGACCAGATGCCGGTGCAGTACCTGCTGGCCATCCGCTTTACCATGGGCGCGGCGCTGCTGGGACTGGTGTGCTGGAAAAAGTGGCGGCGCTGCACCCGGGACTACGTGTGGCGGGGGGCGGTGATGGGGGCCTTTCTGTACCTGGCCTACTCCGTCCAGACCTACGGCCTCGCCCTGACCACCCCCTCCAAGAACGCCTTTTTGACCGCTGTGTACTGCGTGCTGGTGCCCTTCCTCTACTGGGCCCTGATGGGGGTGCGGCCGGACCGCTACAATCTGGCGGCGGCGGCGCTGTGCGTCACCGGGGTGGGGCTGGTGAGCCTCAGCGGGGATCTGACGGTGAACGCCGGGGACGCGCTGACCCTGCTGTGCGCGGTGTTCTACGCCAGCCACATTGTGGCGGTGGCCAAGGTGTCCCCGGAGAAGGACATCTACCTGCTGACGGTGTTTCAGTTCGCCTTTGCCGGGCTCTTCGCCTGGATGGGCGGACTGTTGACGGAGACCTTCCCCGCCCAGGCTCTGACCCGGCCGGAGGTGCTGCTGCCCCTGGCCTATCTGGGGGTGATGGCCACCACGGTGGCGCTGCTGTTCCAGAACGTGGGGCAGGTGTGGTCAGACCCCGCCTCGGCCTCGGTGATCCTGTCCCTGGAGTCGGTGTTCGGGGTGCTCTGCTCTGTGCTCTTTGCCGGGGATCAGGTCAGCGGACGGATGCTGCTGGGATTTGCGCTGATCTTCGTGGCGGTGGTATGCAGCGAGACCAAGCTGCGCTTTCTCAAGGGAAACGGATAGATATGTTTATAAAATCTTAAAAAACAAGGAAGAATTTTCTGGTATAATGGGAAAGCCGGTGAGCAGCTTCCGTATTCATAAGGATAAAGAAGAGGCCCCGCCCGGTCCGGCGCTTTTCGTGGACAAGCCGGGGAAGATGTGCTATACTGTGTAAACCAATATCTGGAGAGGAGGCCGCCTATGCGAATCAATGTGCTGGGCGTCGGCTTTGACAATATGACCATGGAGCAGGCGGTGGCGGAGGGCGTGCGCCTGATGAACACCCAGGGGGCCCACTACGCGGTCACCCCCAACCCAGAGATCGTGGAGGTCTGCCGGGAGGACCCGGAGGCCATGGAGGCGGTCAACGGCGCGGATCTGGTGCTGGCCGACGGCATCGGCGTGATCTACGGGGCCAGGATGCTGGGCACGCCCCTGAAGGGCCGGGTGCCGGGCATCGAGTTCGCCAAGGCCCTGATGGCCTCCATGGCGGAGAGCGGCAAGAGTCTGTTCCTGCTGGGGGCCAAGCCCGGCGTGGCGGAGAAGGCGGCGGACAACCTCCGCCGGGAGTACCCGGGGCTGAAGATCGCCGGGGTCCGGGACGGCTACTTTCAGGAGGATGGTCCGGTTGTCGACGATATCCGGGCCAGCGGCGCGGACGTGGCGTTCGTGTGTCTGGGCGCGCCCAAGCAGGAGAAGTGGATGAGGAAGAACGGGCCGGACACGGGGGCCCGCCTGCTCATCGGCCTGGGAGGGTGCCTGGACGTGTTCTCCGGTCAGGTCCAGCGGGCCCCGGTGATCTTCCAGAAGCTGGGTCTGGAGTGGTTCCACCGGCTGCTGAAGAACCCCAGCCGGGCGGGCAGGATGATGAAGCTGCCCCTGTTTCTGGTCCATGTGGCGGGGGAGCGGCGGAAATGAGCGGAAAGCTGATCGTATTCGAGGGTACCGACGGCGCGGGTAAGTCCACCCAGGCCGGACTCATGGCCCGCCGTCTGGCGGCGGAGGGCGTGTCCTTCCGGGAGATCGACTTTCCCCGCTACGGAAACCCCTTCGCTGAGCCGGCCAGGCTCTATCTGGCCGGGGCCCTGGGGGCCAGACCCGGGGACGTGAGCGCCTGCGCCGCGTCCGTATTCTACGCCGTGGACCGCTACGCCTCCTACAAGGAGGATTGGGGCCGGGACTACGAGGCGGGCGGACTGATCCTTGCCAACCGCTACACCACCTCCAACGCCGTCCACCAGGCCTCCAAGCTGGAGCGGGCGGAGCGGGAGGCCTTTCTCAGCTGGCTCTTTGACCTGGAGTACCGCCGCCTGGAGCTGCCGGAGCCGGATCTGGTGGTGTATCTGGATCTGCCCGTGGAGCTGACGGAGCGGCTGCTGCGGGCCCGCCAGGAGCGGACCCACACCCAGGCGGATATCCACGAGCAGGACGAGGCCTATCTCCGCTCCTGCCGTGAGAACGCCCGTGAGATCGCCCGGGACCTGGGCTGGCGGCGGATCGACTGTTCCCGGGACGGGGTCCTGCGCACGCCTGAGGACATCCACCGGGAGGCCTGGGCGCTGGCGGCGCCGTTGGTGAACCGGCGGTAGAAGGGCGAGGCCCGCTGAAAAAAGCGGCGCGGCCGCTTGCGGGAAAAACAGGAAAGAGGGGACGCTTCGCGTCCCCCCGTCCCCGCTATGTAGCGCTCAGCAGCAGCAGCACGTGTTGTTGCAGCCGCACCCACAGCTGCAATTGCTGCCGCACCCGCAGCCACAGCTGTTGCCGCATCCGCACCCACAGCTGCAGCTGCCGCCGCTCACGCCGCCTACGCCGCTGCCTCCGCACCCGCAGCTGTTCCCGCACCCATTGCCGTTGCCGCAGCCGCAGCAGCAGATGAGGACGATAATCAGGATGATCCAGAGGAAGCCGTTGTCGTTGTTCCACATAATGTGTTCACCTCACTTATCAGACTGAAACATCCTATGAGCGCGGAGGGCAAAATGCAGCTTGACCACCCAAAATTTTTCTTTTTATTTTTGATATCGCCCTCCGCAGCCGGGGAAACAGCTTGTCTCCGCCCTGAGAGGGACCCATCAAACGGGCTGCGCCCGCCCTCCGGTAAAGGAGGCGCAGCAAGAAGGAGGAACGCTCCATGAATAACGACAACATCGACGATCGCTACCACACCACCAGCTGGGACGGGAGGCAGGTCCAGCGGGCCGCCGGTCACAGCGCCGGGCAGCAGCCCAAAAAGAAGAAAAAGAAGCGGCGGACCAATCCGCTGCTGGCCCTTGTGCTCTGGGTGGCCATTGTGGCGGCCTCCTCCGCCATCTGCGCGGGGGTGGGCTGGATGCTGGCCAACGACTTCGCCGCCCTGAACAAGCCCTATAAAGAGGTGGACTTCGAAGTAAAGGAGTCGTGGGTCTCCTCTGTGGAGGAGGAGATCAAGGAGAACGGGGAGAAGAAGGAGACCACCTACTACGACATGTCCCAGGTGGCCGAGGCCCTGGAGAAGGAGGGGCTCATCGAGTACAGCTGGTTCTTCCGCCTGTTCTGCGCCTTCACCCACGCGGATGCCAAGATCACCCAGGGGAAGTTCGCCCTGAACACCAATATGGACTACATGGCCCTCATCCGGGGCATGCGGATGCGGGGCGGCACGGCGGAGACCGTGGACGTGGCGATCCCCGAGGGCTATACGGTGTCCCAGATCATCGAGCTGCTGGCCGAGAAGGGCGTGGGCACGGCGGAGGATCTGACGGAGATCGCCGAGGACTACGTCTTTGAGGACTACGAGTTTGTGGACAACGAGAATCTGGGCAGCCTCAGCCGGCTGGAGGGCTATCTGTTCCCGGACACCTACAACTTCTACGTGGGCGCACGGCCGGAGCTGGCCTTCAACACCATGCTCTCCAACTTCAAGACCAAGGTGTACAACAACGAGGATCTGGCGGAGCTGATGGGGGAGAGCGAGTACAGCCTGTCGGAGATCATCACCATCGCCTCTCTGGTGGAGCGGGAGACCGACGGCGGGGACCGGGACAAGATCGCCTCCGTCATCTACAACCGTCTGGAGAATGTGGGGGAGACCAACAACCTCCTCCAGATCGACGCAGCCCTGGTCTACGCCGCCAGCCGGCCCATCACCCAGGAGGACTACACCAGCCTGGACAGCCCCTACAACCTCTACCAGCACACGGGTCTGCCCCCCACGCCCATTGCCAACCCGGGCATTGCGGCCATCCGGGCAGCCCTGATGCCGGCGGATACGGACTACTACTTCTATGTCCTGGATCCGGAGACCAAGCAGCACGTGTTCAGCGAGACCCTGGCCCAGCACAATAAGGCGGTGGCCGAGGCCGCCGCCAAGGCGGAGAACTGACCATGGGGGAGAGGAAGAAGCCGGAGCTCCTGGCGCCGGCGGGGGACATGGAGCGGCTGCGCATGGCGGTGCTCTACGGAGCGGACGCGGTGTATCTGGCCGGGGAGAGCTTTGGGATGCGATCCTTTGCGGGCAACTTCTCCCGGGAGGAGCTGCCCCGGGCGGTCCGCTTCGCCCATGAGCACGGAGTCCGGGTCCACGTGACCATCAACACCATGCCCCGCAACCGGGAGGCGGACGAGCTCCCGGCGTGGCTGGAGCTCCTGGACAGCGCCGGGGTGGACGCGCTGATTGTGGCGGATATGGGGGCCTTTGCCCTGGCGGGGCGGTATGCCCCCCGGTGCGGCCGCCACATCTCCACCCAGGCCAGCGTGTCCAATTACCAGACCGCCCAGGCCTGGTACGAGCTGGGGGCCCGGCGGGTGATCCTGGCCCGAGAGCTGAGCCTGGAGGAGATCCGGGAGATCCGGGCGCGGACCCCCCGGGAGCTGGAGCTGGAGGCATTTGTCCACGGGGCCATGTGCGTCAGCTACAGCGGCCGGTGCCTGCTGAGCAACTATATGACCGGACGAGACGCCAACCGGGGGGCCTGCGCCCAGCCCTGCCGCTATCAGTACTACCTCATGGAGGAGAAGCGGCCCGGCGAGTACTTCCCCGTGTTCGAGGACGGAGCGGGGACGTACATCATGAACAGCCGAGACATGTGCATGATCGACCACCTGGACGATCTTATGGAGCTGGACAGCCTGAAGATCGAGGGCCGGGCCAAGAGCGCCTACTACGCCGCCATTGTCACCGGGGCCTACCGCCACGTTCTGGACGACGTGTCCGCCGGGCGGACCCCGGACCCGGTGTGGCGGGAGGAGGTGGAGCGGGTCAGCCACCGCCGCTACGCCACGGGCTTCTACTACGGCCCGCCGGGGCAGTATACAGACAACGCCCGGTACATCCGGGAGTGGCAGGTGGTGGCTCTCGTGACCGCCTGCGACGAGAGCGGCATGGCCACCCTGACCCTGCGCAACAAGTTCTCCGCCGGGGATGAGGTGGAGGTGGTGGGGCCGGACCTGCGGCCCTTCGCTTTCCGGGCTCCGGTGATGGAGGACGGGGAGGGGGAGCCCCTGACGGAGCCCAGGAATCCCCAGATGGTGTTCCGGATGCGCCTGCCCCGGCCTGTGCCGGCCTGGAGCATGGTGCGCATTGCCCGGGATCTGTCGGCCAAGTCGTAAGGGAACCGTCCTTTTTCTTGGGAAAACGGATGAAAAAAATTTTTTGGGCAAGACGGAGTTTTACCATAGGGAGGGAGCGCTGTGAGGAAGAAACTGCTGAGGGGGCTTTTGTGCCTGCTGCTGGCGTTGGCGCTGGCAGTGGGGGGCTACGTGATCTACGTCTTTGCCGCCTACTACCGGGTGGAGGACAACCAGATTTTGGAGGTGCAGACCATCCACGACTACGGCCTGGACAGGGAGCTCAGGACCGGGGAGGAGTACCGTCTGGCCTCCTACAACATCGGCTTCGGGGCCTACAGCGACGACTACAGCTTCTTCATGGACGGCGGGAAGGAGAGCCGGGCCCGGTCCCCGGAGGCGGTGCGGGAGAACGTGAGCGGAGCCATGTCGGCGGTGGGGGAGCTGGACCCGGACCTCCTGCTGCTCCAGGAGGTGGACGTGGACGGCACCCGCAGCTACCACCAGGACGAGTGGGCCCTGGTGTGCAGCCTGACGGGCTATCTCCACGGCACCTTTGCCCAGAACTACGACAGCCCCTACCTCTTCTGGCCCCTGCTGGAGCCCCACGGGGCCAACCGGGCGGGTCAGGCCACCTTCTCAAAGTTTCCCATAGCCTCCGCCCTCCGGCGGCAGCTGCCCATTGAGGAGGGCTTCATGAAGCTGGTGGACTGCGATCGGTGCTACAGCGTACAGCGCATCCCCCTGGCGGAGGGGGACAGGGAGCTGGTGCTCTACAACCTCCACCTGTCCGCCTACACCTCCGACGGCGTCATTGCCGAGGAACAGCTGAAGATGCTCTTCGCGGACATGCTCGGGGAGTATGAGAAGGGAAACTTCGCCATTGCCGGCGGGGACTTCAACAAGGATCTGCTGGGAAACTCCTCGGAGATCTTCGGCGTGTCCGGGCCGGCCTACACCTGGGCGCAGCCCATCCCGCCGGAGCTGGTGCCGGAGGGGCTGTCCATCGCGGCCCCCTTTGACGGGGAGAAGCCCGTGCCCTCCTGCCGCAACGCGGACCGGCCCTACGGCCCGGACAACTACGTGGTCACGGTGGATGGGTTCATTGCCTCCGCCAACGTGGAGGTGCGGGAGACCCGGGTTTACGACACCGGCTTTCGCTGGAGCGACCACAACCCGGTGTATATGGATTTTGTTCTGCGGTAGACGCAGCGCCGCCGTCCCGGCAATGGGACGGCGGTTTTTTCACCGTCTCCCCCGGTATGACAAAATCCCCCCGTGGACAGGGATTATACTACTCTCGTCCAAAGGGAGGTTTTGCCATGGCGGTCTATGTGGATCTGGTCTTTCTCTTCAACTGTCTCGCCGACGCCGCGGCCCTGTACGTCACGGCCCGGCTGTCCGGCCTGCCGGTGCGGAAGCGCCGCATTCTGGCGGCGGCCCTGGCCGGAGGTACATACGGCGCACTGTGCGCCCTGCCGGGGCTGGCCCCTGCCGCGTCCCTTCTCCCCCAGATGGCCGCTGCCGCCGGTCTGGTCTGGCTGTGCTTCGGCAGGCGGCGGGACTTTCTGCGGCAGCTGATGCTGTTCTTTCTCCTCTCCTGTACCATGGGCGGGGCGCTGGTGGCGGCCTGCCGTCTGGCGGAGGAGGGGGATGTGCTGTCCCGTCTGGACTGGCGGGTGTTCTTCCTGGCCGGCGGGACCTGCTTTGCGGTGCTGTCGGTAGTGTTCCGGGGCGATGCCCGCCATGCGGTGGCGGGGCAGCTGTGCCAGTGGGAGATCGGGCGGCAGGGCCGCCGGGCCCGCCTCACCGCCCTGCGGGATACAGGCCACACCCTCTCCGATCCCTGTACGGGCCGGCCGGTGCTCACCGCCCACTGGGAGGCCCTGGAGCCGCTGTGGACGGACCGGGAGCGGGAGGCCCTCAGCAGGCTGGAGACAGAGGGGACGGCGGCGGTCCTCAGCCGGCTGGGACCGGGGAGCGGGTTTCGCGCCCTGCCCTACCGGGCGGTAGGGGTCCGGAGCGGGCTGCTGGTGTGCTTCCGGGCGGACCGGGCATCGGTGGACGGCCGGGAGCTGGGGGAGATCACGGTGGCCCTGTCCCCCGGGGCCGTGTCCGAGGGCGGAGCGGCCGCCCTGTGGGGCGGAGAGACTGAGAAGGAGGGCGGCGGCCATGCTGCGTAAATGGAGGGCGGCGGTTCACCGCCTGCTGGTTCGGCTGGGCCTTGTCCGGCCGGAGAAGATCATGTACATCGGGGGCAGCGATACCCTGCCGCCCCCGCTGAACAGGGAGGAGGAGGCGGCGCTCCTCTCCCGGCTGGACCAGGGGGAGGAGCAGGCCCGGTCCACGCTCATCGAGCGGAACCTGCGCCTGGTGGTCTACATTGCCCGGCGGTTTGAGAACACGGGCATCAATATTGAGGATCTCATCTCCATCGGCACCATCGGCCTCATCAAGGCCATCAACACCTACCGTACGGACAAGAACATCAAGCTGGCCACCTACGCCAGCCGTTGCATTGAGAACGAGATCCTCATGTATCTCCGCAAGAACGCCTCCCAGCGGGGGGAGGTCAGCCTGGACGAACCCCTCAACACAGACTGGGACGGCAACGAGCTCCTGCTCAGCGATGTGCTGGGCACGGAGGCGGACACGGTCATGCGGCCCATTGAGGACGACGTGGACCGGCAGCTGCTGTCGGCGGCCATCGACAAGCTGCCGGAGCGGGAGCGGGAGATCATCGTCCTGCGCTTCGGCCTCCGGGGGCGGCAGGAGCAGACCCAGAAGGAGGTGGCCGACAAGCTGGGCATCTCCCAGTCCTATATCTCCCGGCTGGAGAAACGGATCATTGACCGGCTCAAGCGGGAGATCCTGAAGATGAGCTGAGATGGGGGCCAGAGGCCCCCATCTCAGCATGTCATTAAAGCGGCTTTACCGCTTTTTGAGCGGGTTTGTCGCTCTGCGATCGCTTCGGCGCAGAGCAGATCACCCCACAGCCGCTGACGCGGACCGCAGGGCCTCCAGATAGCGCAGATTGGCCTTGTCCCAGTCGATCAGGGAGAACCAGGCGTCCACATAGGAGGCTTTATCGAAGTGGTCCACGGATAAGTAGGCGTGCTCCCACATGTCCAGCACCAGCAGGGGAGTCACCGAGGCCAGGGCCACCACCTCGTTGTTGGGCGTGGTGGTCAAATGGATGCCCCGGGTCCCCTCCGCCACCAGCCATACCCAGCCGGAGCCGATGATGCTCTCCGCCGCCTCTGTCATCAGCCGGCGGAATCGGTCCATGGAGCCGTAGGAGGCGGCGATCTCCTCAGTCAGCTGGTTGACCGGGGGCTGGCCGGCCTTGCAGGAGATACCGTCGAAGTAGAGCTGGTGGTTGTATACCGCCCCTGCGGCGGAGCGCAGTCGGGCCAGCAGGGCCGCGGGCAGGTTGATGTCCTCTGTGGCCAGCTGGGTCAGGCTCATGCGGGTGAGGCGGTGGTGGACCACCAGATTGTTGAGCGTATAGACGGCGTTGGTGAAGTACTCATCGTGGTGGTAGTAGAGGGTGTTGGCGTCGCAGTGGGGCATGAGGGATACGTAGCTGTAGGGGAGGGGGGAGGACTGAAAGGGAAAATACTGCTCCATATCTGTTCTCCTTCTGGACTTGGTAGTCCAGTATATGAGCGTATGGAGACGGCTGTGCTATCTGTCGTTCAGGCTGCCGCAGTCCGCAGGGAGCTTTCAAGAAAAGTCCGCCTGGCTTCAACTTAGGACTTGCCAAAGCTTGGCAAGTCGGGTATAATGGTCAAAGTGCTCTCATGTACTAAAGGATTTTTGAAAGAAGGAGGAACGCCATATGCCACTATTCTATACTGCCGCAGGGGCGGAGGGAGCTGCCGGTCTGGGCATCTTTCTGCCGCTGATTTTGATGCTGGCCATGCTGTATTTTCTGATGATCCGTCCGGAGAGCAAGCGGAAAAAGCAGGCCGAGGAGATGCGCAGCAGCCTGAAAAAGGGAGACCAGATCACCACCATTGGCGGCATCATAGGCAAGATTGTCCAGGTGACAGACGAGAATATCGTCATTGAAACCAGCGACGACCGTGTGCGCATGGAGCTGACCAAGTGGGCGGTGTCCACCAACAACAGCAATCCCCCTGCCACCGGCAAGAAGTCAAAGAAGGCCGCTGACAGCGAGGAGCCCCCCCGTATCGAGGAGGGGGAAGGCGAGGGCAAATAACCTGTCCCACCGAATAACCGGACCTCCCGGACAATATACTGATTTATCAGTAGATTGCCGGGAGGTTCAGTTATGTCAAAGGTAGTCATGTCCCTGCCCAAGGGGATGGTCAAAAACAGCGTGATCGGCGGACTGCTGGCCCTGGGGGCCTATGTGGCGTTGCAGCTGGTGTGCGCCCTGCTCATCGACAGGGAGGTGCTGGCCATGGACCAGCTCTATCCCATGGTGTGCGTGACAGCGGCCCTGGCCTCCTTCCTGGGCTGTGGGTACAGTGTGCTCCGGGGGAAGGGGACCAGTATGCTTACCGTGCCGGTGGTGGTGGCGGTGTTTCTCACCCTCACCCTGGCGGCGGCCTTTTTCACCGCCGATGCGGTGCGCATAGAGAACGGCCTGACGGGCCTGGGGCTGTCCATGGCGGCCGGTGGGCTGCTGGCGGCTCTGGTGGGGTACAATCTGCCACAGAGCAGAGGCAGCAAGTCCCGCCGGAGACGCCGGAGCTGAAGGACCTGTCAAGGTGGAAAAATAGACAAAAATGGGAAAAGTCCCGCCGGCCGCCTGGTCTCCTGGCCGGCGGGACGATTTGAGAGAACAGGAGCGGCACGGTCCCAGATGTGGTGCCGCCCCGGGGGAGGGGGCACTAAATGTTCCAGAGGGGAGGCCGAGAGATGCCAGAGAATAGATATTCTACCCAATGAGTTTACATAACATTATTGACATAAAAATTTGGCATAAATGACGAAAAAAGACAGAGCTGCTGTTTTTCCCTTGCGAAAACAGAAATTTTGAACTATATTTATAGGAGCCGCATTAAAATCGCAATCGCTGTGGTCCACATAAGACGGCGGCGATTCTAAACCTTGTCCACGTCGCATATGCTGGTGGCGAGGTGATGGAAGATGCGAGGACGGACGGTGACGGTCCGGCTGGGCGGGTGGGACCCGGAGCTCCTGCGGGGCGGGGTGCTGGCCCTGCTGTTTCTGGCGGGGGCCCTGGCGGGCCACCTGTACGCCGGCGCATGGAGTCCGGAGACGGCGCGGGCGCTGGAGCAGTATTTGAGCGACTACTGCGCTGTGTACGACGCAGGGGGCGTGGCGGTGTCCATGCTCCAATGCGCGGTGACCTACTTCGGGTACGCGGCGCTGGTTTTTCTACTGGGATTTTCCTCCGCCGGGGTAGCGCTGATCCCCGCCCTGGCGGGCACGTTCGGATTTTTGACCATGTACGCGGTGTCCTGCTTTGTGCGCTGCTACGGCCGGGCGGGGGTGCTGCTGGCCATGGGGATCTTCATGGTGCGCCTGGTGTTTACCCTGCCCTGCTTTTTTGCCCTGGCGGGGGCGGCCTGGCCCATGTCCACGGAGCTGTTCTCCCTGTCCTTCGGCCGGGGGAAGCGCTCCTCGCCAGTGCTGTACGGGAGCCGGTATCTGCTGTTGGCTGTGTTGTGTGCTGTGATATTGACCGTTGGCATGTTCTGCGAGCGGTTTTTAACGCCTCTCCTGTTCCGTCTGGCGCTGGGGGAGGTCTTACCATCATAAGGAAGGGAGGGAGCTGCTTTGGCAGATTATATCGGGGAATATGCGTCCTATCTGCGGCTGGAGCGGCACTCCTCGGACAATACGATCACATCCTATGTCCGAGACGTGACCCAGTTTTCTCACTACCTGGAGGAGGTGGAGGAGACGGAGCTGCCCCATTGCGCCCAGGAGCATATTGAGCGCTATATCAGCTACATGACCGGCAGGGGCAAGTCGGCGGCCAGCGTGGCCCGGAGCGTGGCCTCCCTGAAGAGCTTCTATGGCTATCTCCTCAGCCAGGGCGTGGTTCGGACCAATCCGGCCAGGCACACGGCGGCGGTGCGCACGGAGCGGAAGCTGCCCCAGATTCTCACGGGCAAAGAGGTGGACCTGTTTCTGGAGCAGCCCCAGTGCGTGGACCCCAAGGGCTACCGGGACCACGCCATGCTGGAGCTGCTGTACGCCACGGGCATCCGGGTCAGCGAGCTGATCGGGCTGAACGTGGAGGACGTGAACCTGCCTGCGGGGCTCATCCGGTGTACCAGCAGGGGGAAGGAGCGGATTATCCCCCTGTACGCGGCGGCGGTGAAGGCGCTGACGGACTACGTTCGGGACATACGGCCTCAGCTGGTGCTGACGCCCAGGGAGCCGGCCCTCTTTGTGAATATGAGCGGCGAACGGATGAGCCGGCAGGGGTTCTGGAAGATCGTGAAGTACTACCAGGAGAAGGCGCAGATTGACAAGGACATCACGCCCCACACACTGCGCCACTCCTTTGCCGCCCATCTGCTGGAGAACGGGGCGGATCTGCGCTCCATTCAGGAGATGCTGGGCCACGCGGATATATCCTCCACCCAGATATACTCCCACATGGTCAAGCCGAAGCTCCAGGACGTCTATCATAAGGCCCACCCCAGGGCGTAAAGAGAGGAGTGCAGAGGTGAGAGCCTCTGCCGCTTTTCTTATAAGGGGAATTTGTCTTCGGTGAACAAAAACTTGGAAGGGGGATGAGTGGGACATGCGCGGACCCATGAGACGAAAGATCTTGCTCCTCGGCGCCACCGGACTGGTGGGCCGGGCGGCGGCCGGGAGCCTGGGGGAGAACGACCAGATCATACCGGCGGCGGGACACTGTGCGCCGGAAAACGGATACCATCTGCCGGTGGAGGAGCCGGACAGGCTGCTGGAGGTTCTGACCAGGGAGGACCCGGATGTGGTGATCTCCTCCATCCGGGGGGATTATCCGGCGCAGATGGCCTTTCACAGGACCTTGGCGGAGTGGCTGGCCGGGAAGGAGAAGCGGCTGCTGTATATGTCTACGGCCAACGTGTTTGACGGCAGCCTGTCCCAGCCCTGGACAGAGGACGCTCTGCCCGCGCCTGCGTCAGACTATGGCGTTTTCAAGCGGGACTGCGAGGAGATGCTGGGGCGGCTGCTTGGGGATCAGTTGGCGGTCTTTCGTCTGGCCGCCGTCTGGAGCCCTGGCTGTCCGCGGGTCCGGCAGCTCCAACGCAGCAGCGAAAGCAGGGAGCCCCATCCCACCTACCCCGGCTATACGATCAACGTTACCCTGGCGGACCAGATCGGGGACTACGCGAAGTACGTTCTCAGCCGGGGACTGCACGGGATTTTCCATGTGGGGACCACGGACACGGTGAATTACGCCGCCTTTGAGGAGATGGTCTGCCGGGCGCTGCACATCCCGCTGCCGGTATTTGCGCCGGAGCCGGAGGAGGAGGCGTTTCTCGCCGTGCTGCCCGCCAGGGAGGAGATTCCCGCTGACCTGCAAATGACGGTTTCCGACGTGCTGTCCGCATTGAAAAACAGCGCACAAGCAAGAACTGCGAAAGGATAGGAGCAACGCCATGCTGGATCTCAACCGACGCCTTCTGCTGGACGGGGGCATGGGCACCATGCTCCAGCGGTCCGGACTGGGACAGGCCCCGGAGACGCTGAATCTCTCCAACCCGGCGGCCGTGGAGGCGGTCCACGCCGCCTACGCCGCCGCAGGGGCGGACATCATCACCGCCAACACCTTTGGCGCCAGCCGCCAGAAGCTGGGGGAAGACCCGGCCCCCTATATCGCCGCCGGCGTCGCCCTGGCCCGCCGGGCCGGGGGGAAGCTGACAGCCCTGGACGTGGGGCCCCTGGGGACGCTGCTGGAGCCCTTTGGCCCCATGACCTTTCAGAGGGCCTACGAGCTCTTTGCAGAGATCGTCACAGCGGGGGAACAGGCGGGGGCGGACCTGGTGCTCATCGAGACCATGGGGGATCTGCTGGAGGCCAAGGCCGCCCTGCTGGCGGTAAAGGAGAACACCCGTCTTCCGGCGCTGGTGACCATGACCTTCGGCGAGGACGGCAGGACCTTTCTGGGGGTGGACCCGGCCGCCGCCGCCGTGTCTCTCACCGCCCTGGGGGCGGACGGGGTGGGGCTCAACTGCTCCGTGGGTCCCCGGGAGCTGGGGCCGGCCCTGGAGGAGATGCTCCGCGCCACCCATCTGCCGGTGGTGGTTCAGCCCAACGCGGGTCTGCCCCGCATGGAGGATGGGGAGACGGTGTACGACGTGGGGCCGGAGGAGTTCGCCCGGTGGGCAGGGGACTTTCTGCGGCGCGGCGCGTCCATCCTGGGGGGCTGCTGCGGCACCACGCCGGACCACATCCGGGCCCTTCGGGTTCTTCTGGACGGCTGGGAGGGACCGCCCCGGCAAAAGCCGGACAGGCTCTGCCGCCTGTGCGGCTGGCAGGGGGTGCGAAGCCTGACAGAGACCTCCATCGCGGCGGTGGGGGAGCGGATCAACCCCACGGGCCGGCCCAAAATGCGCATGGCCCTCTATGAAAAGAACTGGGACTACGCCGGCGAGGCAGCCATCGCCCAGCAGGGGGAGGGGGCGGACCTGCTGGTGGTGA
The DNA here is from genome assembly GCA_947365965.1 of uncultured Clostridia bacterium. Taxonomy (GTDB): domain Bacteria; phylum Bacillota; class Clostridia; order Oscillospirales; family Oscillospiraceae; genus Pelethomonas. Next base: position 35,020 of record CANAZG010000007.1, on the reverse strand, counting down.
ACGCGGGCCTGCCGGACATCGACGAGGGGGAGGCCCTGCCCCAGCTGGTGCTGGCCATCCAGAAGGTGTCGCCCCTGCCCCTGGTTATCGACAGCTCCAACCCGGCGGCCCTGGAGAAGGCCCTGCGGGTGTGCCGGGGCCGGCCTGTCCTCAACTCCGTCAACGGCACGCCGGAGAGCCTCGCCAGTATGCTGCCCCTGGCGGTGAAGTACGGCACAGGGCTCATCGTCCTGGCCTTGGACGGGCAGGGGATCAGCGACAGCCCGGAGGTCCGGGCCGCCACCGCCCTCCGGATCGCCCGGACGGCGGAGGAGGCGGGGGTGCGCCGGGAGGATATCTTTATTGACTGTCTGGCCATGGCGGCCTCGGTGAACCCCCAATCCGCCATGGCGGCGGCGGAGGCCATCCGTCTGGTCCGGCAGGCCGGGTACAGGACCGTGCTGGGGGTGTCCAACGTCAGCCACGGCCTGCCGGGGCGGGACGCCCTCAACTGCGCCTTTCTCTCCGCCTGTCTGGCCGCCGGGCTCAACGTGCCCATCGTGAATACCGGCTCCCCGGCGGTTCGGGACGCCCTGGACGGGGCCCGGGCGCTCATGGGGGAGGACCCTGGCTGCGCCGCCTACATCGCCCGCCACAGCGGGGCCCGGGCCGCCGCCCCCGCCCCAGAGGACCCAGAGAAGCTGCTCCAGAGCCTCGTCGCCAGCGGCCGGAAGGGGGAGGTGCCGGCGGTAGTCCAGGAGCTGCTGGGCAGGCTGCCGCCCATGGAGATCGTCACCGGCCTGATTCTCCCGGCTCTGGACCGGGTGGGGGAGGGCTACGAGGCGGGGGAGGTATTTCTGCCCCAGCTGATGGCCTCCGCCGAGGCGGCCAGAACCGCCTGCGATATGGTCCGCGCCAGCATGCCCCGGGGAACAGGGGAGCGGGGGACCATCCTGCTGGCCACGGTCCAGGGGGACGTCCACGACATCGGCAAGAATATTGTGAAAATGCTCCTGGAGAACTACGGCTACCGGGTGCTGGACCTGGGCCGGGACGTGGCTCCGGAGACCATCGTGGCAGCGGCCCTGGAGACCAGGGCCCCTCTGGTGGGCCTCTCGTCCCTCATGACCACCACGGCCCAGAACATCGCCGTCACCATCCGGGCCCTGCGGGAGGCCGGCGCGCCCTGCAAGGTCATGGTGGGCGGCGCGGTGGTCACCCAGTCCTTTGCCGACAAAATCAGCGCGGACTACTACACCAGGGACGCCGCCCAGTCCGCACGGGTGGCCGCGGAGGTATTCGGGAAGTAGTCATTAGATGTGTGTTGTAAAGGATGAGTTTAACCACCGCCCAAATACAAGAGGCAGCGGCTCGTCTGCGGCAGAATGGCAGTTGTGGGGAGGCGGTGAAAGTGTCGAGGGTATATACCCAGACATTACTTGCTATTACTATCAACATCCCAAAACAAGGGGTGATTGCAGCCCCTGTTGTTGCTATACTGCATCCGTAATGGGCTGACAAGTCGGGAGTGGGAGATAATAAAAATGATAAAAACAGTTGGAATTGTAAGTCTCTCCAGCGGTATCATCGGGGAGAATTTTATCAGATTTGAAACAGAAATAGGGCTTCGCAGGCTGCGCGAATATGGACTGGCTGTAAAGTTCATGCCAAACGCACGAAAGGGCCTTGATTACATCAAGGAGCATCCAGAGAAGAGGGCGGAAGACCTTTTACAGGCGTTTCGTGATCCTGAGATTGATATGATCCTCTGTGCCACCGGCGGAGACGACACATTCCGCCTGCTGCCCTATTTGTTTGACCATAATGAACTGCGGAATGCCGTTTCGCAAAAGGTGTTTCTCGGCTTTTCAGATACAACTGTCAATCATTTTATGCTGCACAAGCTCGGCCTGCGCACTTTTTACGGACAAAGTTTCCTTGCGGATATTTGCGAGCTTGGGCCGCAGATGCTTCCCTATTCCAAAAAATATTTTGAAGAACTGATTTCCACTGGCAGGATCTGTGAAATTGTCCCCAGTGAGATCTGGTATGAAGAACGAAAGAGCTTCACTCCCGACCAAGTTGGCACAGAGCTAATCTCTCATCCTGACCGTGGTTTTGAGCTGCTGCAAGGCCCTCCTGTTTTTTCCGGGAAGATTCTCGGCGGCTGTATTGACTCTATATATGAGTTCTTTAGTGTGGAGCGATATGCTGATATGCCTCTGCTCTGTGAGAAATATCAGCTATTCCCAAATCAGGAGGATTGGACAGATCGTATCCTGCTTTTGGAATCCAGTGAGGAAAAAATGCCTCCGGAAAAATACCGGAAGGCTTTGGAATATCTCAAGGAATTTGGTGTATTTGATGCCGTGTCCGGCGTTTTGGTAGGTAAACCTATGGATGAAACCTATACACAGGAGTACAAACAGCATCTGACCAATGTGATTGGGAATCCACGAGTGCCTGTTGTTTGCAATATCAATATCGGACACGCTACACCGCGCTGCATAATCCCGTTCGGTGTTGATGCGTTTGTTGATGCGGAAAAACAAACGATTCGATTTGCTGGCTGAACGATCCATTCCAGTCTATCGGGGGATTTCATCTTTTGGGTGAAATCCCCACTCGACAAATGCTCTCTTTCTTTTTGTTTGTGAACAAAGAAAAAGAAAAACTTTAGAGCGCCTTTAACCTGAAATACGGAGCAGGGGCAAGCATCATACAAGCTGATTTTTGCAAAAAAATCAGCTTGTTTTTTTATCATACAGATGTTAGAATATGGAGCAGTATGAAAAAGGAGCCGCCCCCATGCGCATATTAGGCATAGACCCCGGCGTGGCCACCATCGGCTTTGGGCTGGTGGAGGCGGAACGCGCCCGCTCCCGGCTGCTCCGCTACGGTGTGATTACCACCCCGGCGGGCCTGCCCCTGTCCACCCGCCTCTACCAGATCTCCCAGGACATGAACCAGCTCCTTGACCAGTTCAAGCCCGACGAGATGGCGGTGGAGGAGCTGTTCTTCTCAAAAAATATCACCACCGGCATTGCCGTGGCCCACGGCAGGGGAGTGATCCTGCTGGAGGCGGAGCGGTCCGGGGTGCCGGTGTTCGAGTATACCCCCATGCAGGTCAAGCAGGCCGTGGCGGGCTACGGCGGCGCGGACAAGCGGCAGGTCATGCTCATGACCCAGCGGCTTTTGAAGATGAAGGAGATCCCCCGCCCGGACGACGCCGCCGACGCGCTGGCGATCGCCATCTGCCACGGCCGCAGCGCCACCAGCCTGCTCAACATGGAACGGGTCTTTGACCCCAGGCGATACGACACCCGATAAGGAGATTGTATGTACTACTATGTTTCCGGAACCGTGGCCCATGTGGAGCCCTATCTGGCGGTGATCGACTGCGGCGGCGTGGGCTACGCCTGCCGCACCACGGCCTACACCCTCTCCCAGATCAAGAAGGGGGACAAGGTCAAGCTCTTCACCTACCTCAGCGTCCGGGAGGACGCCATGGACCTCTACGGCTTTGCCGGGCGGGAGGAGCTCAAGCTCTTCCAGCAGCTGATCTCCGTCTCCGGCGTGGGGCCCAAGGCCGCCCTGGCCATCCTCTCCTCCTCCGCGCCCACGGATCTGGCCATGAGCATCATCACCGGGGACGAGAAGTCCCTCACCCGCGCCCCCGGCGTGGGCAAGCGCATTGCCCAGCGGATCATTCTGGAGCTGAAGGACAAGCTGGCCAAGGGCCAGACCGTGTCCGGCTCTGGGGAGAGCGTGGCCGGCCCCGCCGTGACCATCATCCCCCAGAACAAGCTCAGCGAGGCCTCCGCCGCCCTGGCGGTGCTGGGCTACTCCCAGGCGGAGATCAACGTGGCCCTCAAGGGCATCGACATTGAGAGCCAGAGCCTGGAGCAGGTAATCCGTCTGGCCCTGAAAAACATGGTGAAGTGAGGGGGCGTGAACGGTGAGCATTGATTTTTCCGGCAGGGAGCCCCTGGTGGAGGAGGAGCCCCTGGTGGCCACCACCCTCACCCGGGAGGATGAGAACGAGTACTCCCTGCGGCCCAAAGCCCTCCGGGAGTACATCGGCCAGGAGAAGGCAAAGGGCAACCTGGAGGTGTTCATCCAGGCCGCCAAGATGCGCTCCGAGCCTCTGGACCACGTCCTGCTCCACGGCCCCCCGGGGCTGGGCAAGACCACCCTGTCCGGCATCATTGCCAATGAGATGGGAGTCAATGTCCGCATCACCTCCGGCCCGGCCATTGAGAAGGCCGGGGATCTGGCGGCCCTGCTGACTAACCTCAACGAGAACGACATCCTGTTTGTGGACGAGATCCACCGCCTCAACCGCTCGGTGGAGGAGGTGCTGTACCCGGCCATGGAGGATTTTGCCATCGACATCATCATCGGCAAGGGCCCCTCGGCCAACTCCATCCGCCTGGACCTGCCCAAATTCACCCTCATCGGGGCCACCACCCGGGCCGGCCAGCTCTCCGCGCCCCTCCGGGACCGATTCGGCGTGACCCTGCGGCTGGAGCTGTACACGCCCCAGGAGCTGGCCTTGATCGTCACCCGGTCCGCCGGCATCCTGGACGCGCCCATTGAGCCCGACGGGGCTATGGAGATCGCCTGCCGCAGCCGGGGCACACCCCGTATCGCTAACCGGATGCTTCGCCGGGTGCGGGACTTCGCCCAGGTGGTGGGGGACGGCGTGATTACCAAGGAGCTCTCGGACAAGGCCCTCACAGCCCTGGAGGTGGACCGCCTGGGCCTGGACAACATCGACCGCCGGATGCTCCGGGCCGTGATCGAGTACTACGGCGGCGGTCCGGTGGGCCTGGAGACCCTGGCCGCCACCATCAATGAGGAGGCGGTGACCCTGGAGGACGTGTACGAGCCCTATCTGATGCAGATCGGCTTTCTGACCCGCACCCCCCGGGGCCGGTGCGTCACCGCGAAAGCCTACCAGCATCTGGGGCTGAGCGTCCCCGGGGGCGCTATGGAGCAGATCAGCTTTTAAGTAATCATCCTTTTTCTTGAAAGAAAAAGGATCAAAAAGAACTTTTAGAGGGGGATATCCCGGCTGCTCTGCGGCTTACGGGGCCGCGTGGGTGAGCGCCAGGGCCTTGCACTGGTCAAAGCTTGCAAGGAACATGGCCTCCAGCTCCGACAGCTGGGTGCAGTCATAGGCCCGCTGGAGCGCCTCCAACAGCTCCCGCTGTTCCGGCACCAGCTGCTCCCACAGCTGACGGCCAATCTGGTCCCGCTTCTTCCGCCGGACCTCATACTCCGTCTGGCCGTAGTAGTCCTCCAGCTGATAGTCAATTAAATAGGTATACAGAGCTTGCATTAATTCGTTCATGGGTATATACTCCTTTTTGTGAGATACCATTATTATACACGCGATGTCGAGAATGTCAACACATTTTTATGAGATGCTCATAAAAGTTAGTATAAGGAATTATGTATGTTACGATATAAAGTAAATATATTAGCAGAGCTAAAAGCTGCGGGTTATTCCAGTTATCGCCTGCGGCAGGAAAAGGTATTAGCAGAGGGGACGCTGCAAAAAATGCGGAGTGGAAATATTGCGATTGCACTAGAGAGTTTGGGCGTAGTATGTGGCATCCTCCACTGCCAGCCGGGGGATCTAGTAGAATGGATTTCAGACGAGGACGGGGTGTAGGGGCGAGCATTGCTCGCCCGCTTCCCCCGCGCCGCTGGTTGGTGTCGATAGAACGGGCGAGCAATGCTCGCCCCTACAATATGTTCTACCGGAGGCCTCCAGCGGATCCAGTGGTGCGGGCAAGCGATGCTGACCCCTGCAACCATAAATCATCATATTTTGTAAAAGGGATTTTTGGGGAATACCCTCTCTAAAAGTTCTTTTTGATTCTTTTTCTTTCAAGAAAAAGAATGACTACTAAACAAAGCAAGCGAGGAGCACAGCAGTTATGGGTAAGCTTTTTGGAACGGACGGCATTCGAGGGATCGTAGGCGAGAACCTGACGGCGGAGCTGGCCTACCGGGTAGGGCAGGCGGTAACGCAGGTGCTGACAGAGGAGAAGGGCGCGCCGCCTCTCATCACCATCGGCATGGACACCCGCATCTCCTCAGACATGCTGGAGGGCGCGCTGATTGCCGGCATCACCTCCGTGGGCGGCGACGTGATGCCCCTGGGCACCATCCCCACCCCGGCGGTGGCCTACCTCACCATCAAGGTGGAGGCGGACGCGGGCGTGGTCATCTCCGCCAGCCACAACCCCTTTGAGCACAACGGCATCAAGGTCTTCAACAGCCGGGGCTACAAGCTCTCCGACGCACTGGAGGAACGGGTGGAGGCCAAGATCCTCTCCCCGGACCCCATGCCCATCAAGAAGGGCGGGGACATCGGCAAGCGGATCCACGGCATGAAGAACCTCAAATACGAGTACATCAAGCATCTGGCCGCCACGGTCCAGGACGATCTGGGCGGACTGCGGGTGCTCATCGACTGCGCCAACGGCGCCGCCGCCGCCACGGCCCCGGACCTCTTCGCCGGCTTTGAGATCGAGGCCGACTTCATCCACAAAAAGCCCAACGGCGTGAACATCAACCTCCAGTGCGGCTCCACCCACCTGGACAGCCTGGCCGCCATGGTCACCGCCGGCCGGTACGATCTGGGCATTGCCTTTGACGGCGACGCGGACCGATGCCTGATGATCGACGAGAAGGGGAACGTGGTGGACGGCGACAAGACCATGGCCGTGTGCGGCCTCAGTATGAGGGACCAGGGCCTGCTCACCGGCCGCACCATCGTGGGCACGGTCATGAGCAATCTGGGCCTCCATGAGTTCTGCAACAAAAACAACATCCGCCTCATCTGCACGCCTGTGGGGGACCGGAACGTGCTGGAGAAGATGCTGGAGTTCGGCTACCGTATCGGCGGAGAGCAGTCGGGCCACACCATCTTTACCGACTACGCCACCACCGGCGACGGCCAGCTGACCGCTCTGCAATTCCTCCAGGTCCTCAAGCGCAGCGGCAGGCCCGCCTCCGAGCTGGCCTCCATCTGCCCAACCTATCCCCAGACCCTCATTAATGTGGAGCTGGCCAATCAGCCGGGGCTGAAGGAGGCGGTCATGGCCTCCCAGGAGCTCCAGGAGGCCATCCGCAGGGAGGAGGAGGCGCTGGGCGGCGACGGCCGGGTGCTGGTGCGCCCCTCCGGCACGGAGCCCCTGGTTCGGGTCATGGTGGAGGCAAAAACCGTCCAGCAGGCCGAGGAATGCGCGGGCCGTCTGGCTGAATTGGTGAAAACGCTAAAAATATGAAGAATCAATTCATAAATTTTTAATATTTACTTGACAAGAGCAAGGGAAACTAGGTATAATAGACATGTCGATCAACGAAGCCCAAAGCAACGCCAATGAGGCCCTGCCGGACGAGCGTCTCTGCGCCCTGGCCCGGGATGGGGACCGGGAGGCGGAGGAAACTCTGGTCAAGCGATATCACCGTCTGGTCCGCAAGCTGGCCCGGCCCTACTATCTGGCGGGAGGGGACAGCGACGATTTAATCCAGGAGGGCATGATCGGCCTGATATACGCAGTGCGGGAATTTGATGAAGAAAAACGGGCGAGCTTCCGCACCTTCGCAGAAAGATGTATCCGCAACCGGCTGTATTCTGCGGTCCGGGCCGCCGCCCGCGACAAGCACACGCCGCTTAACCAGTCGGTTCCCCTTGAAATACCCTTCTTTGATAGTCATACCTCCATCTGCGGTGCGGTCTCCCAATCAAACCCCGAGGACCTGATTATTGGCAGGGAGGGCGCACAGGACACGTTAAGTGATGTTTGCAAGCAGTTGTCCCAGTTCGAGGCGAAGATCTTGGGGTACTATTTAGACGGTCTGACCATCCAGGAAATGGCCGAAGCGGTTTCACGGTCCCCCAAGTCGGTGGACAACGCCGTGCAGCGCATCCGCCGCAAGGCAGCACGGCACCTTATTTCCGGCGATTTCAGCAAAGGCTGAACGCAATATATTTTTTTCTATTCAAAGAGAGGGTAAAATCATGTACGAAGACAAGACCTTAGTTTGCAAGGAGTGCGGTCAGGAGTTCGTTTTCACCGCCGGCGAGCAGGAGTTCTACGCCGAGCGCGGTTTCCAGAACGAGCCCCAGCGCTGCAAGACCTGCCGCGACGCTCGCAAGAACGCCGCCCGCGGTCCCCGCGAGTACTTCACCGCCACCTGCGCCAACTGCGGCGGCGAGGCCCGTGTGCCCTTCGAGCCCAAGAGCGACCGTCCGGTCTATTGCAGCGACTGCTTCGCCAAGATGCGTGAGCAGGGCTGATTAAATTGCTGATTGCGAAGCGCTCCCCCCAGGGGGAGCGCTTCCTCTGTTTATCCCGAGGATTACATCGGGGGGCGCGTGGTGAGCACCCCTGCCTGTGCGCTGGGATTTCCGGAATGCTGCGCCGCCGGAGGTCCCTCTTTTTTTCTCATCCCCCCTTGACAAATTGCCGCATATGCTATATAGTTAATTACACAAGTAATTAACCACTTGACCGATCAAGGAAGGAGGAGCGGTTTTTGAATGAGCGCCTGACAGAGCAGAAGTCCATCTACCTCCAGATCAGCGAGATGATCGAGACGGACATACTGCGGGGGATCCTTCTGGAGGAGGAGCAGGTCCCCAGCACCAACGAGCTGGCCAAGCTCTACACCATCAATCCGGCCACGGCGGCCAAGGGGGTGGGGCTGCTGGTGGACGAGGGCATTCTCTACAAGCGGCGGGGGATTGGCATGTTCGTGTCCAGCGGGGCCAGGGAGCGGATCCTGGCCAAGCGGAAGGCCGCCTTCGCGGAGAACCATCTGGCCCCGCTGCTGGCGGAGGCCAGGAGCCTGGGCATATCCCGGGAGGAACTACTGAACATGATAGGAGAGAGAAGCATATGAGCCTCATTTGTAAGGATATTGTGAAGACCTACTCCGGCAGGGACGTGCTTCAGGACGTGAGCCTGGAGCTTCAGCCTGGGAAGATCTACGGCCTCATCGGCCGCAACGGCGCGGGGAAGACCACCCTGCTGTCCATCCTCACCGCCCAGAACCCGGCCACCCGGGGCGAGATCTCCCTGGACGGCCAGGGGGTGTGGGAGAACCGGAGGAGCCTGGAGAAGCTGTGCTTTTCCCGGGAGCTGAACGCCAACGCGGAGAGCGGTCTGGCGTCCATGAAGGCCAAGGAGTACCTGCGCATCGCCGCCACCTATTACGAGAGCTGGGACAGGGACATGGAGGCCCGGCTGGTGTCGCTCTTTGAGCTGAACGTGAAGAAGAAGCTGGGGAAGATGAGCAAGGGGATGCTGTCCATGATAACCATCATTGTGGCCCTGTGCTCCAAGGCCCCCTACACCTTCCTGGACGAGCCGGTGGCGGGGCTGGACGTGGTGGCCCGGGAGCAGTTCTACAAGCTGCTGCTGGAGGAGTACGCCGCCTCGGGGCGCACCTTCGTCATCTCCACCCACATCATCGAGGAGGCGGCGGACATCCTGGAGGAGGTCATCATCCTCCACCAGGGGAAGGTCCTCCTGGAGGGGGACACCCAGACCTTTGTGGACAGCGCCCGCCACGTCAGCGGCAAGGCGGAGGAGGTGGACGCGGCCACGGCGGGCCTGGAGGTCCACCACGCGGAGACCGTGGGCCGCAGCAAGGGCGTGACCGTGTTCCTGAAGCCCGGCCAGAGCGTGGACGAGAGCCGGGATGTGTCCGTGCAGCCGGTGAACCTCCAGCGGGCCTTTGTGGCCCTGTGTGGGGAGGAGGAGACCAGACAGTGAGACGGAATCTGCGCTTCTGGACCCGGTACGCCTGTGAGAGCGCGGTGGTGGAGCTGGCGCTGACAGCTGTATTCACGCTGATCGTCGTATTTGGCGCGGACGGGCTGGATTTCAAGGCCTTGGCCTCGGTGGGGCCCTACTTCTTCTGCTTTGCCGCTATTTTCACCATAATGATGATTAACACCGGGAGCCAGAGCCTGTATGTGCCCCTGCTGCTGGCCATGGGGGAGACCCGGCGGAACGTGCTGCTGGGATTCCACTACTACCGGGCGCTGATTATCACCGTGACCATAGCGCTGTGCGGCCTGGTGTGGCTGCTGGCGCCGGGGGAGGTGTCCTCCATCGGCCTGCGGAGCATCCCCACCATCCTGTGCCTGCTGATTGCGTCCTCCGCTCTGGGGAGCATCATAGGGACCCTGCTGGTGAAGTGGAGATGGGTGGGCACCATCTTCATCGTGCTCCTCTTCGGCCTGGCAGGGGGGACCATGGGGTTCACCGGCGTAGCCATGGGCGATGTCCTGGCCGAGACCAACACCGCAGCCCTGGCGGCCTATTTGGAGCGGCTGCCCTGGTGGCTGGCGATGACGGCCCTGGCGGCGTTTGGGCTGGATGTGGCGTTCCAGTGGCTGCTGCTGCAGCGGCAGGAAGTGAAGCTGTGAGGAGGGACGGGGAATGAAATTTTTTGTGAGGCATCTGCGGGCCGCCCGCGGCGATATTCTGGTGATGCTGGCTATACAGGGGAGCGTGTTCCTCTTTGGAGTGCTCATGGTGCTGGGAATCAATGCCTTTCTCAATGAGGACCGGGACTACGCCGCCATTGGGTCCATGATGGCCCTGCTGGGCGGGGTGCTGGGCGGCGGGATTGCGGGGGGCTATGGCGCGTCGGTGCGCTACCGGATGGCGGTGTCCATGGGCCGCACCCGCACCTCCTATATACTCTCGGATCCGGTGGTCACGGCCCTCCACAGCCTGCTGGGCATAGGGACGGCCTGGGCGCTCAACCGGCTGGAGCTGTGGCTGTACGGCCTGCTGTACCCGGGCTGGGAGCTAACCCTGGACGTGTTCAGCTATTTTGAGTGGTACTATGTCCCCATCCTTGCATCGGTGGTGTGCGTAATCAACTTCTGCCTGGGAGCCCTACAGCTGCGGTTCGGGCCCAAGGGGTTTGCGGCCGTCTGGTTTCCCCTGTGCTTCGGCCCCATGATCGTGTCCAACAGCATTGCGGCGGTTAAAAACGGCAGCAACAGCCTGCTGGCCCAGATCGGCAGGGGGATCCTGTTCCTGTCCGGACTCCTGCGGCCCGGGGCGTGGTGCGCCGTGGGCGCGGCGGTTCTGCTGGCGCTGGTGGCCCTGAGCGCGGTGTGCTACCGCCGGGCGGAGGTGCGGATGTAGTAAGTGTTCGGACAGCAAAATCCGGCCCTGGGACGTCTCCCGGGACCGGATTTTTCATGTTCATCATTTCAGCCGTTTCTCGGCGGTGCCGTAGACCGCATCGCCATCCCGTATTGCGATGACGATGATCTCCATGGTGGTCTCAGTCCGGATCAACCGGTAGACGATCCGCAGACCAGCGGCTTTGAGCTTGATCTTCATCAAGCCGGCCAATCCTCCCCTCAGGGGCTTGCCGTATCCGCCCTCCGACTGGGGCAGAGGATTGAGGGAGACCTTTTTGATGGCCTTCAAAACCTCTGCTTGCTGGGAGTTATCCAACGCGCCCAGGTCTTTCTGGGCTTCTGCACGAAATTTTACACGCCACGGTGCTGGCATGAAAACTCCTCCTTTTGTTTGGATCAGTCGAGCTCCACCTGCTCAAACCCCTCCAGTTGCTCCTCTGAGATGCCGAGCGAGCCCAGCACCTCGGAAAAGTCAGCGGTGTCTTCGTTATGATCCAAGCGCTTGATCGATTCCACGATCAAGGAATAGTCTTCCAGCTGTTCAAGCATTTCCTCATACTGCTTAGGGTCCATCAGCACGCAAGCGGGTGTGTTATTTTTCAGTACAATTTTTGTGCCGCTCCTGGACACTTCGTCAAAAATCCTGCTTGCTTCGCCCTTGTTAAATCGAGTGATAGGAACGAGACTGTCCATCAAATTTTTGAACATATACTCGTTGACCATGTAACATTCTCCTTTTAGCATCGCAGACCTATCCCTTGCCTCCCTCAAAGTTCTATATTGGCCGCGGCGTTCCTATGTCGTCAGTATATGCGCCCTGCCTTTAGATATGCGGGCGCGGGGGTGAGCAGAGAGCTCTAATAAGAGCTTACAATAAAACGCTAAATTTGTCAATGATTTTATTAATGATATTTTTCGCTTTTTTATCGAGATATGCAAAAACCGGCCGCCCACTTCGGAAATTCTCCGAAGGGGGCGGCGCTGTGAAGAGAGAGGAGAGGGACTATTTCAGCTCCTGAATGCTCATGACGGCCCGGTGCTCGATGGGCTTCCACTCCACCTTGCCCAGCAGGGCCATGATGGTGATGGGCACGTAGGTGGTCATATAGATGGGGAAGGTGATGGTATAGAGAATCTTCTTCCACGCGCTGGCGCGGATGTGCCGCCACTGGGTCAGTGTGGTCAGGGCACCGGCCAGGAACAGCAGCAGGTAGGGTACCGCGAAGGAGGCCAGGGTGGCCATCAGCATGGGCAGCACCGGCCCGCCGCTGAGGATCTCTACCACAGTCAGCGCTGCGCCGAACACCACGCCCAGCACCGCCAGCACGATGGCCGGAGGGATGGAGAGAAGCAGGTCCATGCAGCTCAGGGCGTTTTTTCCCAAGAGGCCCGCCGTCAGCCGGCCGCCCTCCTTGAGAAACACCATCAGGTTCCCCCGCACCCAGCGCATCCGCTGGCGGCAGGACTGGACAAGGCTGGTGGGCTGCTCGTCAAAGAGCTCCGCCTCGCCGCAATAGCCGATCCGGTGGCCCTGGAGGATGCTGCTGACGGTGAACTCCGTGTCCTCGCTGAGGGAGTGGAAGGGCCAGCCGTTGCCCTGGAGCATCACCTCGCGGCTGAAGAGGTATCCGGTGCCGGAGACCACCGCGCTCAGACCCAGCTGGGTCCGGGGGGCGTTGAGGAAGGCGGCGTCCCGCAGGAACCAAAGGCCGTAGCCAGCGGAGATCCAGTTGTCGCCGAAATTTTTGGAGTTCCGGTAGCTGGTAACGATCTGGCAGTCCGGGGAGAAGGTCTCGTTCATCCGGGAGACGTAGTCCGGGGCCAGGAGGTTGTCGGCGTCAAAGACAAAGTAGCCGTCAAAGTAGTCGTCCCCCCAGGTATCCCGGATCTGGGTCAGGAGGTAGTTGAGGGCGTAGCCCTTGCCCACGTGGACCCGGTCCGTGCGCTCGTAGACCACGGCCCCGGCCTCCCGTGCCGCCCGGGCGGTGCCGTCGGTGCAGTTGTCCGCCACCACGAAAGCGACGAGGCTGTCCGCAGGGTAGTCCTGGCGGCGGATGCTGTCCAGCAGGTGGCCGATCACCGCCTCCTCGTTTCGGGCGGAGATGAGCACCGCGTAGCGGCGGATGGAGGCCGCCGCCTTGGCCCGCTTCCTGCGCAGAAGAGCGACAGGGACATAGAGAAGCTGGTAGGAGTAGCACAGAAGGAAGAGGATGCCGATGATCCGGTTGATGCTGCGCAAAATAATCAAAGCGCTCATGTTTCGCTCCTTTCCCGCGCCCGGCAGATGGCGCGATAGGCCAGCAGACCCAAGCTGCTGATAACAATAGTGATGCCAAAGACCAGGGCGGCAAAGGCGTAGTTTCCCATACCAAGCGCGTCGCCGCCGATGGTGGAGGTGACAATGGAGGGGATGGGGGCCACGGCGCTGATGATGAGCCAGCTGCGCAGGGGGAGCTTTGTCAGGCCCACGATATAGCACAGCAGGTCCTTGGGCGTACCCGGCAGGAAGAAGAGGAAGAAGACCCAGAGGGTAAGCCGCCGCTCATTCTGGAGAAAGCGGAGGGACTGGAGCTTATCCAGGGGGAAGAAGACCTCAATGGCCCTGGTTCCGAACCGGCGCACCAGCAGGAACACCGCCAGCCTCCCCACGAAGGCCCCCAGCAGACACCAGAGGGTGCCCTCCAGTGCGCCGAAGGCGTAGCCCGCCACGATCTCCAGGGGCTCGCCGGGGATGACGGCCACCACGATCTGGAGGACGATCATGCCCATAAAGAGCAGGGGACCCCAGGGGCCCTGCTGGTCCACCCAGCCCCGGAACCTCTCCGGCTCCCGTGCGAACTGGATCAGGGGCCTGCCGGCGAACCAGCACGCCAGGACCGAAAGCACCAGAAACAGGACAATGCCCGTGCCCGCGATCCATCTCTTTTGTCTCAGCGTCAGTGACCGATTCTGCTCCCGCATACCGGACCTCCTCTCCCATCGGGTGTGGCTCTATTGTAGCGCGATTGGGATTAAAATGAAAGCAGGGAAATGTATAAGAATTTATTAAGAAGATTCTGCCGGGAAATTCGTGGGCCCCATGGGAGGATACCCGCTGAGGGGCAGGAAAATACTTCCTGAAAAGCAGGACGCGGCGCGGAGTATTTTGCTCCGCGCCGCGTCTTATGTGGTCCGTCCTCAGAGAATGATTTTTTGAGAGCAGGTGATAGCCATGGACCCGGGCCCGATGTGGCAGGATACGCTCAGGGACAGCCGGTCCATGTGGATGCTGTGGCCGGGGAAGCGCTCCTGGATCTCCTGCTTCCAGGCCTGGGCCTCCTCGTCGCTGCACGTGTAGGCGGCCCCCAGGTGGACTTCCCTGCCGGCAAAGCGCTCCGTCAGGTCCCGCTCCATAGCGTCCAGCATGATCTTCTTGGCGGACTTCCAGCCCCGGGCCTTGGCGAAGGCGTCCAGCTTCTCCCCCTGGATCTGGAGCACGGGCTTGATGCCCAGCACAGTGCCGATGGCCGCGCCGGCGGCGGTGACCCTGCCGCCCTTTTTCAGGTACTTCAGCGTGTCCACAGTGATGTAGATGCTGGCCTCCAGGCGCTGGGTCATGAGCACGTCGTGGATCCGCCGGGCGTCCAGTCCGTGGCGGGCCAGCTCCAGAGCGTCCAGCACCGACTGGCGCTGGGTGATGGAGATGCGCTGGTTGTCCACCACAAAGACCTTGTCCCGGTAGTCCGCGGCCAGCATCATGGCGGTCTCGCAGGAGTTGGAGAGGCCGCTGGACATGGGGATGTAGACGATCTGGTCATAGCTGTCCAGCAGCTCGTCCCACAGTCCGGTCACGTCCCCGGGGGCGGGCTGGGAGGTGGAGATGTCGGCGTCCTCGGCCAGACGGCGGTAGAAGGCCTCCTGGGTGAGGGTGACATCCTCGAAAAAGAGCTCCTCATTGATGTAGAATGGCATGGGGAGCACGCGCACGCCCAGTTCTCTGGCCGCAGCCTGCGTGATCCCGCTGTTGCTGTCGGTGACAATGGCTATATTTCCCATGTGTGCAATCCCTTCTGTGTAGATATAGATATGTCCACGGGCGGCTTGCCGCCCGGCCGGATTTCCCTACCAATCTATACCATAGGAGCGGGCCCCTTGTCAAGGGGAATCCGGGGGGCGGCAGCGGGAAGGGAGATCTACCGGGGCTCCAGGGCGGTGTGGAGCCGGTCCGTGATGGCCCCCTGGAACAGGGGGGTTGAGTGGCCGTGGAGGGTCTCCAGGCCGGCGGCGGCCAGACGGGGGTCCAGCTGGCCGGACATGAAGAGGTCCATGTCGAGAATGAACTTTACCTCCGGGTCCTGGGGGGCGTTGGGCAAGTTCTTCTTGACCATGCCGGGGCCGGCGTGGACCTTGGCGCCGCAGCTGCCGTCCAGGCTCAGCTCCACGTCCACGGAGCACTTGCGGGCCCGGCTCTCCTCCACGTCCTCCTCCGCCAGAACGCCCAGGTAGGGGGCGGCGATAAGCTCCCGCCAGGGCTCGTCGGTCAGCTCCAGAGCCGCGCGGGAGAAGATGTTCATGTACCGCAGGCCGATGCGCTCAAAGTAGGCGGGCTGGTAGATGCGGATGAACTGGGCCAGGGGCAGATCAAAGTGCTTGCCAAAGCTCTCCCAGCCGGGATAGGCGATGGTGCTCAGGGAGATGAAGTAATTGGTGAGATTCAGCTTCCACAGGCCATCGGCGGAGATAAAGCTGTGATTGACCACGGGTTTGGACTGCTCCAGCTTGGCGTTGGGCGTACCCAGGCCGGTGATCTTGGGGGCGGGCCGGTCCTCCTTGACAGCGTAGCGGGGGAGGAGGGAGCGGACGGCCTCCTGAAAGTCCACGGGCTCCCGCGCACCGATGGACAGGATAGGGGGGAAGCGGAACTGGCAGATGACCTCCGCCAGCTGGGCCTTTTCGTAGTGAACGCGGGGGTGATCGGAATACAGCATGGAGCAGCCCTCCTTATATCGTTGCATTTTCTCCTCATTGTACCGCCTGCGGGCGAAAAAGTCAAATCAATCGTGAAAAGCGCCCTCCGATCATCGGAGGGCGCATATGCGTTACGTATAAAAGGCGTGACAGCCGATGGAGCCGAAGTATGCCCGGTTCTGCCGGATCCACAATCCCTTGGAGAGACTGGGATTGAAGAAGTACAGGCAGCCGCCAACCACGTTGGTGCCGTTGAGGGCCAGCCGTGCGGCCAGCACGCTCTGGGCCGTGGGCTCATCGTAGATGGTCCGGTTGGTCACGGGCTCGAACTGCACGGCGTTTTTGCGGTCAAAGATCACGTCGCGGATGGTGTCCGGAAACACATCCGACGCCACCCGGTTGAGGATCACGTTGCCCACCGCCACCTGCCCCAGCAGGGACTCCCCCTTGCTCTCCGCGCTGATGATGCGGCTGAGCCAGTAGAGATCGTCCTCCGTGTAGGCCGGGGCCTGTCCTGAGTGGACGGCCACGGGGCTGCTCCAGTCCACGAACTCCACCCGGGCCCCCAGCAGGTCCGCCAGGGACCGCAGAGGCACGTATGTACTGCCGGAGTGGACCAGGGTGTCGGCGCTGATATCATAGAGGTAGCCGTCGGCCAGCACGTGGCTGCGCTGGACGGGCACGGTCAGAGAGAAGAGCTCCGTCTCCGCCCAGGCGGTGCGCTGATGGGCGTCCCAGGCCGTCTCCCAGCCGCCCAGGGCCTCCAGAAGGGGGGCCAGGGGAACATAGGTGACGCCGTCCTCAGCAAAGCTCTCGCCGGGCAGGGGCTCGCCGTCCACTGTGACGGTGAGGGCCCGGGCGGACTGGTCCAGGGTGAGAAGGGCCAGGGCCAGACAGATCAGGGACTTTCATTTCATAGGGGAATCGCTCCTTTCCTGTTTGTGGGGACCATATGGCTCCCGGCAAACAGTATAAGGGACGCTTCGCCCAAAAGGCAAGGCGTAAATTCTGGAAGAGCTCCTATTTCAGAGCGGCCATCACGTCAAAGTCCAGCCCCTGGTCCTGGTAGCTGGGGATGAGGCCCAGCCGCCACACGGACACGTTTTTCACGCCGAACATCCGGGCCAGAGAGACCTTTTCGCCCACGCTGCGGCCGTTCTCATACCAGAGAAAGACGTGCTGTCCCTCCGGGGTGGCGTAGCGCAGATAGGGGTTGTGGTAGGTCTCGGACCAGCCCCGATCCGCGCCGCCCAGCATGCGGGTGCGGATGGTCTCCGCTGTGGGGTAGAGGGGCGTCTCGGAAATCAGCAGACCCTGCTCATCGGTCTCCCAGGCGATGGAGGCGCAGCTGATGGCCAGAACCAGCTTGTCCGTGTCCTGCACGCCCTTGTCCGGGTCCAGGGCCGTGCGCAGGGAGTAGTAGACGGAGGAGATGGGGGTCAGGGCCGTGTTCTGGTAGTAGGTGGAGCGGAGGAAGCCGGAGAGGTCCTTGGCATGGTAGTCGTGGGCCATCAGAATGACCTTGTCCGCCAGCTCCCCAATGGCCCGGCAGTCGTAGCCGTCATAGTACACGCCGTCGGCGGTGGCGGGCATCACGGCCACGTAGAGCGTCAGATTACGGGCCTCCAGGGCCGCGTCCAGGGCGGTGAGAAACTGGGTGAAGCTCTCCCGCTGGGGGGCGCGGAGCCCCTCAAAGTCAATGGTCACGCCCTGGTAGGGGTTGGCGTCCAGGCCGTCATAGGGCCGGCCCACCTCCGCCATGATCGCCTCCACCGCCTGGGCGCGGCCCTCGGGTCTGGAGAGCAGGTCCGTAAGTCCGGAGGCGGTATCCATATATACGCTCAGATGGAGCCTGACCCCGGCGCTCTGGAGCTCCTGAATGGCGGAGGCATAGCCCTCGGGGACGCGGAACTCGTTGCCGCCCTGGGCGGTGGTGTTGAGCGAGGCCCCGCCATCGGCGGTCCAGGTCATCCGGCTCCAGCCCAGGCTGACCGCGTCAAAGGATTTGGCCAGCTGGATCTGGCTGTAGGAGGAGATGGCGTAGAAAGCGTGGGTCCACTCCGTGGAGGAGTGGAGCTTGTCGTAGACCCGCACCAGCATGGCCGCAGCCTGCTCCCGGGTGGCGGAGCTGTCCGGGGAGAAGGAGGCGGGGGCGTTGCCGTTGATGATGCCAAGGTCATAGGCCACGGCGATGTACCCCCGGTCTGCGGACACGTCGGAGAAGGGGAGGGGGTAGGCGTTCTGGGCCAGATGGTCATATCCCAGGGCCCGCACCAGCATGACCGCCATCTCCCGGCGGGTGATGGCCTCGTCCGGGCGGAAGGCGCCGCCGGCGACCACCGCGCCGGCGGCAGCGGCGGCGTTGACGGCCTCCCGGGCCCAGTGGCCGGAGAGATCGGAGAAGGCGTCCGGCGCTGGGGTCTCCCAGCCGAGCATCCGGGTGAGGACAGTGACGAACTGGGCCCGGCTCATGGTTTTGCCCACGCCGAAGTGGTCCGCATCCATGCCGTCCATGAGGCCGTAGCCGCAGGCGGCGGTGACCGCCTCCCTGGCCCAGCCGGAGGGGGGCAGGTCGGAGAAGGCCCCATGGGCCGTGGCGGTGAGCAGGAGGGAGATCAGGACGGGGAGGATGTATCTCAGCTTTTTCATGGCGCACTCCTTTTTTGTATTTTCACTGACCAGTATAGGCGCACTGTCGAAGCGTGTCAAGAGAGGGGGCGAAATCTCTACTGGAAGGGCCGCTCGCCCGCAAGCCCCTGAAATCCTCCGGCGGTATGTTAGAACCTGTATTCACAACCGTTGTACGCCGTCTGGCCGGCTTTTTCCCGCTATACTTCGCCGATTTCCCCTGCAATTCGTCAGGATTGCAGGGGAAATCTCCTTGTCTGACGTGAAAAATCCTCGTCCATCCGGCATCCCCCGGTTATGAAGACAGGTTCTTATTTCCAGGCGACACGGGGTGGATTGCGGGGGGCGGTGCGGTGGAATCGCAGGTCCGTGCGGCCGACGATGAGGCAGCCGTCCAGCTTCCGCTTCTCCGTGATGCCGAAATAGGCCCGCAGGTCCGGATCTCCGTCAATGGCCCGCACGGCGAAGCCGCAGTAGAGAGCCCCCAGACCCAGGGCGTGGGCCATCAGCTCCATGTTGGCGAGAGCCAGCGCACCGTCTATGGGGGGCTCGGAGGTGACTGCGATCATCTGGGTGCCGCCGTAGAACAGAGTGTCCGGCTCCTCCGGATGGGCCAGATAGCTCTCGTACCGGCGCAGCAGCAGCTTGCGGCCCCCCTCCCGGGCCAGGCGGGCGAAGCTCTTCCAAATCCGGGGCCGCAGGGTCTCAAACTCCTGGTCCAGCACCGTGAAGCCCACGGACTGGCTGTTGGAGCTGGTGGGGGCGCAGCGCCCGGCCTCCAGCAGCAGCTCCAGCTCCTCCCGGGTGACCTTTTCGCCGGTGAACTGCCGGATGCTGCGGCGAAAGCGCATGGCGTTGAGCAGCGCCCGGGGGTCCAGGTCAAAGGCGGCGCTCTCGTAGGGGAGAGGCGCCTCCAGCTCCGGCATGGACGCCGCCCCTGCGGGGCAAAGGGCAACGCACTGGCCGCAGGCGAAGCACCAGCTGCCGCTGCAGCGGTAGGTCCCGTCCTCCTCTCGGACGATGGCGTGGACGGCGCAGTTTTTGGCGCACTGGCCGCAGCCGGTGCAGCGGGCGGGATCGATGATAACCATGGCGGTCCTCCTTTGTCAATAGAGTGTGTGCTGCCATTATACCGTATCCGGCGGGAAAAATCTACTGCCGGACCGGCGAGCAGGGAGAAGTTTCCCTCTTTTCCCAGGGCGGACGGGCCAATCTCCAAAAAATTTACAAATACTACTTTTCAAACAGACGAAAATATATTAGAATAGGGAACAGCGTATGGCGAAGAAAAAGAGAGTGGAGGAGAAGCCTATGGAGGAACCAAGATATAAGAGAGTGCTGCTGAAGATCAGCGGCGAGGCCCTGGCGGGAGAGCGCCATTTCGGCCTGGATTTCGATGTGATCGGCCGTGTGTGCGACGCTGTCAAGGAGGCCGTGGACATGGGCGTCCAGGTGGGCGTCGTGGTGGGCGGCGGCAACTTCTGGCGGGGCGTGAAGGACGGCGGCGGCCGGATGGAGCGCACCAGGGCGGACCACATGGGTATGATGGCCACAGTGATGAACGCCCTGGCTGTGGCGGATGTGCTGGAGAGCCGCGGCGTGGCCGCCCGGGTGCAGACCGCTGTGGAGATGCGCGCCGTGGCGGAGCCCTACGTCCGGGGCCGGGCCATTCACCACCTGGAGAAGGGGAGGGTGGTCATCTTCGGCTGCGGCACCGGCAGTCCCTTCTTCTCCACGGACACCGCCGCTGTGCTGCGGGCCGCGGAGATTGAGGCGGACGTGATTTTGCTGGCCAAGAACGTGGACGGCGTGTACAGCGCGGACCCGGTGAAGGATCCCAGCGCGGTGAAGTACGACGCCATCTCCTACGACGACGTGCTCTCCCAGCATCTGGCGGTCATGGACGCCACCGCCACCAGCCTGTCCATGGACAACCGCATCCCCGTGCTGCTGTTTGCCCTGAAGGACCCCTACAATATTATCCGCGCACTGAAGGGCGAGAAGATCGGTACAATTGTGAAGGAGGATATCACGAAATGAAAACCGAGTATAAAGAATTTGAGGAAAGAATGCGCAAATCCATCAACTCCGTGGCGGCGGACTTTGCCGCTGTCCGGGCGGGCCGGGCCAACGCCTCCGTGCTGGACCGGATTATGGTGGACTACTACGGCACCCCCACCCCCATTCACCAGATTGCCTCCATCGGCTCCCCGGATCCCCGGACCCTCACCATCCAGCCCTGGGACGCGGGCGCGGTGAAGCTGATCTGCAAGGCCATCCAGGAGTCCGATCTGGGCATCAACCCCCAGAACGACGGCAAGATTATCCGTCTGGCCTTCCCCCAGCTCACCGAGGAGCGGCGCAAGGAGCTGGTCAAGCAGATTGCCAAGTACGCCGAGGGGGGCAAGGTGGCCATCCGCAACATCCGCCGGGACGCGGTGGAGACCTTCAAGGCCCGGAAGAAGAACAGCGAGATCACTGAGGACGACATGAAGATCGCGGAGAAGGACATCCAGAAGATGACCGACGACATGTGCAAGGAGATCGACGAGCTGTTGGCGAAGAAGGAGCAGGAGCTGCTGGCGGTCTGATCCGCCGGAGCCCTTTTGTGAGTGCATGAAGCTGGCATTTTGGAAGAAAAACGATGATACGGCGGGGCAGGTGGATTTTGGCCGTCTGCCCCGCCACATCGCTGTTATCTTGGACGGCAACGGCCGCTGGGCCCAGCGGCGGGGCCTGCCCCGCACGGCGGGACACAAGGTGGGCTCGGAGACCTTCCGTACCATCGCCACCTACTGCCGGGATATCGGCATCGAGTATCTGACGGTCTACGCCTTCTCCACCGAGAACTGGAGGCGGCCCCAGGATGAGGTGGACACCATCATGGCCCTATTGAAGCGGTATCTCCTGGAGGCCATCGACACCATGGAGCGGGACAACGTGCGCCTGCGGTTCATGGGGGACATGACGCCCCTGAGCGGGGAGCTGCGGGAGCTGGTGGATCGGTGCAACGCCATCTCGGACCGCCTCACCGGCTGCCTTTGCAGCATCTGCATCAACTACGGCGGTCGGGCGGAGATCGTCCACGGGGCGCAGGCATTTGCCAGAGACTGTGCCGCAGGGACTGTAAAGCCGGAGGACCTGACAGAGGAGATGTTCGAGAAGTACCTCTACTCCGCCGGCATTCCCAGCCCGGATCTGCTCATCCGGCCGGGCGGAGAGCTGCGGCTG
The DNA here is from genome assembly GCA_947365965.1 of uncultured Clostridia bacterium. Lineage (GTDB taxonomy): Bacteria > Bacillota > Clostridia > Oscillospirales > Oscillospiraceae > Pelethomonas. The sequence continues at coordinate 13,041 of CANAZG010000007.1, read as the reverse complement.
AGCAATTTTCTGCTCTGGCAGTGCGCCTATACGGAGATCTATGTCACGGATGTTCTGTGGCCGGACTTCTCCAAGGAGGAGCTCCACCGGGCCATTGCCTCCTACCAGCACCGGGACCGGCGCTTTGGCGGGGTGAAGCGGTAGGAACCCAGCAAACGAGAGAAGAGAGGAAGGCGTTTCCCTATGAAATCGAGATTACTGGTGGCCGCTGTGGGCGTACCGCTGATTTTCTGGCTGACCCTGTGGGCGCCTGTGTGGGCGTTGGCCTGGGCCCTGGCGGCGCTGTCCGGCGTCGCGGCCTATGAGCTGATGAAGTGCGCGGGGGCCACGGGCGCCGGCGGGCCGCTGTGCTGGCTGACGGTGGCCTGGGCCCTGGGGGCGGTTTTCGTCCAGTGGGCAAGGCCCGCGTGGCTGCTGCCGCTGCTGATCCTGTACTGCCTCTTGTCCTTTGGCGCGGCGGTGCGGCGGGCCGGGGAGGTGAAGTTCCACCACATCATGGCGGGCTTCTTTGCCGTGTCGGCCATCCCCTACGCCTTCTCGTCCTTCCTGCGCCTGAGCGGGCTGGGGCTCCACCGGGCCTTTCTGCTGCTGCCCCTGCTGTTCTCCTTTGCCAGCGACACGGGGGCCTTTTTCGCGGGCCGGGCCCTGGGCAAGCACAAGCTGGCCCCCCAGGTCAGCCCCCACAAGACCGTGGAGGGATCTCTGGGCGGTCTGGCGGCCAACGCCCTGGCGGGGGCGCTCTTTGCCCTGGTGATGAACGGGGCCCTTGACTACGATATCCCCTATCTGGCCATTGCCTTGGTGGGGCTGGCGTGCAGCGTGGTGGCCCAGCTGGGGGACTTGAGCTTCTCCCTCATCAAGCGGGAGTTCGGGATCAAGGACTATGGCCGCATCTTTTTGGAGCACGGCGGCGTGCTGGACCGGTTTGACAGTGTGCTCTTCGTGGCCCCGGCCCTGGAGGTGCTGATCCATCTGGCGGGGCTGGTGCAGAGCCATGGATAGCGCAGCGCTGCGGGAGATTGCGCCAGATAGCTGTGAGGCCCAAGAGCTGCTGAAGCTCTCTGCCCAGTGGGAGGAGGAGAACAGCTGCTACGGCTACCGGAAAAACGGCCCCTCCGATCTGGCGGGGCGGCGGATATTCGGAGCCTTTGAGGACGGCGCCCTGACGGGCTATCTTCTGGGCACGGTGGAGAAGTCCCAGAGCATGCGCTCCATCATGCCGGAGAACACGCCCTGCTTTGAGGTGGAGGAGCTGTACGTGCGGCCGGAGCGCCGCTCGGCGGGGCTCGGCGCGGCCCTGTTCCGCTATGCCCAGGAGCAGGTTGGGCAAGAGGCGGCCTACATCACCCTGAGCGCGGTGTCAAAGAATTACCGGGCGCTCCTGCGCTTCTACGTGGAGGAGCTGGGCATGGAGCTGTGGAGCGCCAGACTGTTCAAGCGCCTATAGACAAAAGGGGAGAGAGCTTATGACAAAGACGATTTCCCTCCTGGGCTCCACCGGCTCCATCGGCCGGCAGACCCTGGAGGTGTGCCGGGAGCTGGGGGTCCGGGTGGCGGCCCTGACGGCGGGCCGGAATATCGACCTTCTGGAGGAGCAGGCCAGGGAGTTTCGCCCCCAGCTGGCGGCGGTGTCCGAGCTGGAGCCGGCCCTGGAGCTGGCCCGTCGGCTGGAGGGGCTGCCCATTGAGGTGGCCTACGGGGTGGACGGCCTGCGCCGGGCGGCCTCCCTGGCGGAGAGCGACACGGTGGTCACCGCCGTGGTGGGCATGGCAGGGCTGTTTCCCACCCTGGCGGCCATTGAACAGGGCAAGCGGGTGGCCCTGGCCAACAAGGAGACCCTGGTGTGCGCCGGGGAGCTGGTGATGGCGGCGGCGAAGAAGTACGGCGCGGAGATCATCCCCGTGGACAGCGAGCACTCCGCCATCTTCCAATGCCTCCAGGGCTGCCGGGACCGGCGGCCGGAGGACGGTCATGGGCCGGATACCGGCGGGGAGGTCCGGCGGGTGGTCCTCACCTGCTCCGGCGGCCCCTTCTACGGCATGAGCCGGACGGAGACCGCCGGCAAAACCCGCGCCGACGCCCTGCGCCACCCCAACTGGACCATGGGGGAGAAGATTACTGTGGACTGCGCCAGCCTCATGAACAAGGGGCTGGAGTTTATTGAGGCCATGCACCTGTTCGCCATGCCCCCGGACCAAGTGAGCGTGGTGATCCACCGCCAGAGCATCATCCACTCCATGGTGGAGTTCCGGGACGGGGCGGTGCTGGCCCAGCTGGGGACACCGGACATGCGCCTGCCCATCCGGTACGCCCTGACCTATCCCCGCCGGGGGGCCTCGGACCTGCCGGCCCTGGATCTTCTCTCCTGTCCGCCCCTGACCTTCGCGCCGCCGGACCTGGAGGCGTTTCCATGCCTGAGGCTGGCTATGGACTGCGCCAGAACCGGCGGCACCAGCTGCGCCGTGCTCAACGGGGCCAACGAGGCGGCGGTGGCGCTGTTTCTCCGGGAGGAAATCCCCTTCGGACGGATCCCGGAGCTGGTGGAGGGGGCGCTGAATGCAATTTTGATGAAATCAAATCCATCCCTGGAGGATATACTGGAAGCAGACCGGCTGGCCCGGGACTATGTGGCCCGGGCGGTGGGAGGAATGGCATGAGAAGACTGGTCCTTGCCTTGGCGGCGACGGTGGCCCTGCTCTGCGCCTGCGGGGAGCGGGCGGACAGCCGGCTCCGCACCGTGGAGTACGGCGGAAGGACCTACGAGGTGGACCAGGAGAATCAGACCATCTCCTTTGACGGCGTGGTCTGCGCCTACAGTACCGATGGCGGCGGAAAGGTAACGTTTACCGCACCCAATGGAGCGATAGCTTACTGGCAGCAGTCCGGTGGAATAGGCCACGGCGGCTGGAGCGAGGACTGGCAGGAGGCTGCGGGGCCGGGGGAGCTGATGAATGCGCTGAAATCAGCCTCTGGTTCTGCGGGATGGGCGGGAGAGCGGAGCGGAAACCCGCTGCTGGGACTTATGCTGCTGGCGGTGGGGGCCTTTAACGCACTGGTCCCCAAGGCCGCATGGTATCTCAGTCACGGCTGGCGGTACAAGGACGCGGAGCCCTCTGAGGCGGCTCTTGCCGTGGGCCGGATCAGCGGTGGGGCGGCCATGCTGCTGGGGATTATTCTGTTTTTCGTGTAAATCCGATGTAAGCACCTGTATTCACAACCGCTGAGCACGGCCTCTCCGGCCTTTTTGCCGCCCCGCATCCTCCTGTTATGATTACAGGGTCTAAAAGTTCTTTTTGATACTTTTTCTTGAAAGAAAAAGTATGATTACCTGTAGGAAGGTTCATCGCTTATGTATATCATCCTGGCAATACTGCTCTTCGGCATCCTGATCGCGGCCCACGAGTGGGGCCACTTCATTGCGGCCCGGCTGTGCGGCGTAACGGTCCACGAGTTTGCCATCGGCATGGGGCCGGTGGTGTGGAAGAAGCAGGGGAAGAAGGACACCCAGTACACCATCCGGGCTCTGCCCATCGGCGGCTTCTGCGCCATGGAAGGGGAGGAGGAGGAGTCCGACGACCCCCACAGCCTGGGCAACCAGGGGTTCTGGAAGAAGGTGGCCGTGTTCGCCGCCGGGGCGGCCATGAACTTCCTGGTGGGCGTGGCGATCCTGCTGGCGCTGAACATGGGGGCCAAGGGCTTCCTGCTGCCGGTGATTCAGGGCGGTGCGCCGGAGTTCGAGCAGGTGAACGGCGCGGCCCTGGAGGAGGGGGACGTGTTTTACTCCATCAACGGCTCCCGGGTGTATCTGGCCAGCGACATTGACCTGCTGCTGCAATTGGCGGACCGGCGGCCCATTGATCTGGTGGTGCTGCGAAATGGGGAGAAGGTGGCGTTCGAGAATCTGGCCGTGGGGACCTATACAAGCCCCGACGGGGACACCTACCAGGGCTACGGCTTCACCCGCACCGCCCTGGTCCAGGAGGCCACCCTGGGGTTGAAGCTGAAGTACACCTGGTACAACGCGGTGGACTTTGTGCGCATTGTCTGGTACAGCCTGAAGATGCTGGTGACAGGCAGCGCGGGGGTCAGCGATCTGAGCGGCCCGGTGGGCATCGTCTCCACCATCAACGAGGTGGGGGCCCAGAGCGCCAGCGTCAAGGCGGCCCTGGAGAACATCGCCTACTTCGGGGCCATGATCGCGGTGAATCTGGCGGTGATGAACCTGCTGCCCATTCCCGCCCTGGACGGGGGACATATCCTGTTTCTGCTGGTGTCCACCCTGTCGGAGAAGCTCTTCGGCCGCAAGATGCCCATGAAGTACGAGGCGGCCATCAACATGGTGTTCTTCGCCCTGCTGATGGGGCTGATGCTCTTTGTAACCTTTAACGACGTGATAAAGCTGGTGAGTTGACATGACAAAGAAGATTATGGTGGGCGCGGTGCTGGTGGGCGGCGGTGCGCCGGTGTCCATCCAGTCCATGTGCAGCACCAAGACGGACGATGTGTCCGCCACAGTGGACCAGATCCTCCGGCTGGAGGAGGCGGGGTGCGAGATCGTGCGGGTGGCTGTGCCGGACATGGCGGCGGCCCGGGCCGTGGGCCCGATCAAGAGCCGCATCCACATCCCACTGGTGGCGGACATCCACTTTGACTACAAGCTGGCCCTGGAGTGCGTGGCCCAGGGCATTGACAAGATCCGCATCAACCCCGGCAACATCGGCGGGGAGGACCGGGTACAGGCCGTGGCGGAGGCCTGCCGCCGGGCAGGGATCCCCATCCGCATCGGCGTCAACGGCGGGTCCCTGGAGAAGGAGCTGCTGAAAAAGTACGGCGGCGCAACCAGCGAGGCCCTGGCGGAGAGTGCGCTGGGCCACGCGGCGCTGCTGGAGAAGTTCGACTTCACGGATATCTGCATCTCCGTCAAGTGCTCCTCCGTGCCCGTGACCATGGGGGCCTACCAGCTGCTCAGCCAGCGGTGTCCCTACCCCCTCCACCTGGGGGTCACGGAGGCGGGCACGCCGGGCATGGGGGTCATCAAGTCCGCCATGGGCATCGGGGGCCTCCTGTGCCTGGGCATCGGGGACACCCTGCGGGTGACCCTGACTGCGGACCCGGTGGAGGAGATCGGGGCGGCCAAGAAGATCCTGCTGGCCGCCGGACTGCGGCAGGAGGGGCCCAACCTCATCTCCTGCCCCACCTGCGGGCGCACGAATATTGACCTCATCCCCATGGCCCAGGAGGTGGAGCGGCGGCTGGCCGGCTGCACGAAGCCCATCACCGTGGCGGTGATGGGGTGCGCGGTCAACGGCCCCGGAGAGGCTGCCGCCGCCGATGTGGGCATTGCCGGCGGGAAGGGGGAGGGCCTCCTTTTCGCAAAGGGCGTCATTCTGCGGAAGGTGCCCCAGGAGCAGCTGGTGGACGCGCTGATGGAGGAGATCGACAAGCTGTGATTCAGATGAAGAAGGACGTGGAGAATGTCGCAGAAGATACCATTTTTTGAACTCTTTTCCACTCTGCCCCTGGACCGGGAGACCCGTGTGGCTCTGGACGGGGCCTACCTCACCGCTGCGGAGGTGGATCGAGGGCGGAGGACCATGCACATAGCCCTCACAGTCCGCGCCGACATGGGGGAGCGGATGAGCCAGCTCTCCGCCGCTGTGACCCAGGCCTACGGACTGGAGGACGTGTCGATCATTCAGACCGTCTCCGCACCCCAGGCGCCAGCGGGAGGGAAGGGGCCCTCCGCCGGCGGGGAGGTCATCATGGGCAGCGCCATCCGGGGAGCGGTCCAGCCCATGGCCGGGCTCAACCCCAAGATGGGCAGCGTGGTGGTGGCGGGGAAGGTGTTCGCCTCCGACCTGCGGGAGACCCGGCGGCCGGGGGTCTATTTTATGAGCTTTGACATGACCGACCTGAGCGCCTCGGTGCGGGTGTGCAAGGTCATGGACAAGGAGGAGCTCTCCAAGCTGAAAAAGGACATCAAGCCGGGGATGTGGCTGAAGGTCCAGGGCTATGTGAAGCTGGACCGTGACGGCACGGACGTGGTCATCAGCCCCGTACATATCGTCACCTACTCCCACGAGACCCGCCAAGACCGGGCGGAGGTGAAGCGGGTGGAGCTCCACGCCCACACCACCTTCTCCAACATGGACGCCCTCTCGTCCCTCAGCCCCAAGGCCGGTCCGGACGGGAATCTGGTCAAGCGGGCGGAGGCCTGGGGCCACCCGGCTATCGCCATCACGGACCACGGCGTGGTCCAGGGGTTCCCCGACGCATGGCACTCCGCCAGGGACATCAAAATCATCTACGGCATGGAGGGCTACTTTGTCAACAACTTAGACGACCGCATCGCCGTCCATGGGGACCGGGACGCGTCCTTTGACGACGAGTACGTGGCCTTTGACATCGAGACCAGCGGCCTGAAGGTGACCCAAGAGGCCATCACCGAGATCGGCGCGGTGATTATCCGGAAGGGGGAGATCGTCGACCGCTTCCAGACCTTCGTGGACCCGGGCCGCCACCTGACCCCGGAGATCATCGCCCTCACCGGCATCACCGACCGGATGCTCCAGGGCGCGCCCAAGCCAGCCAAGGCCCTGGCGGATTTTCTGGCCTTTGTGGGGGACCGGCCTCTGGTGGCCCACAATGCGGAATTTGACATCGGCTTCATCCGGGCCGGGTGCCGGGCCGCGGGGCTGCCCTTTGACCCCACCTATGTGGACACGCTGATTCTGGCCCAGAACCTGCTGCCGGAGCTGCACAAGTTCAAGCTGGACATTGTGGCCGAGCACCTGAGGCTTCCCGCCTTCCAGCACCACCGGGCCAGCGACGACGCCGCCACCTGTGGCCTCTTCCTGCCCCACTTCTTCAAGAAGCTGGAGGAGAAGCTGGACGTCCACTCCCTCCAGGCCATCAATCCCGCCATGCCCGAGCTGCGCAGGCAGGGGACCGCCAGCCGGAGGCCCCGGCACATCATCCTGCTGGCGAAAAACAAGGTGGGTCTGAAAAATCTTTACCAGCTGGTGAGCGCGTCCAACCTCAAGTACTTCAAGCGCAACCCCATCATCCCCAAGCATGAGCTCGTCGCCCACCGGGAGGGGTTGATCGTGGGCGCGGCCTGTGAGGCAGGGGAGCTGTTCCAGGCGGTGATCGAGTACAAGGACTGGGCGGAGCTGAAGCGGATCGCCTCCTTCTACGACTATCTGGAGATCCAGCCCCTGTGCAACAACGCCTTCATGCTCCGGGACGGCAAGGCCAAGGACGAGGAGGAGCTGCGGGAGTTCAACCGCACCGTGGTCCGGCTGGGGGAGGAGCTGGGCAAGCCGGTGTGCGCCACCGGAGACGTTCACTTCCTGGACCCGGAGGACGAGATCTATCGCCACATCCTCCTGGACACCAAGAAGTTTGCCGACTGCGACGCCCCCATGCCCATCTACTTCCGCACCACCGACGAGATGCTGGAGGAGTTTGCCTACCTGGGGCCGGAGAAGGCCATGGAGGTGGTGGTCACCAACACACGGGCTATTGCGGACCAGGTGGAGACCTTTGACCTGCTGCCCAAGGGGAAGCTGTTCCCGCCCCGGCTGGAGAACTCGGAGGAGGATCTGAACCGGCTGGTGTGGGACAAGGTCCACGAGCTCTACGGGGAGGACCCGCCGGAGCTCATCGTGGACCGGCTGAACGTGGAGCTGGGGGGCATTCTGGGCAAGTACGACGTGGTGTACATGTCCGCCCAGAAGCTGGTCCAGCGGTCCCTGGAAAACGGCTATCTGGTGGGCTCCCGGGGATCCGTGGGGTCCAGTCTGGTGGCCTACATGTCCGGCATCACCGAGGTCAACGCCCTGCCGCCCCACTACCGCTGTCCCAAGTGCAGGAACAGTGAGTTCATCACCGACGGCTCCTTCGGCTGCGGGGCGGACATGCCGGACAAGGACTGCCCCCTGTGCGGGACCCGGTATGTGAAGGACGGCTTTGACATCCCTTTTGAGACCTTCCTGGGCTTTGGCGGCGGCAAGGTGCCGGACATTGACCTGAACTTCTCCGGCGAGTACCAGGCCCGGGCCCACCGCCACGCCATTGAGATGTTCGGGGAGACCCAGGTGTTCCGGGCCGGCACCATCGGCACCGTGGCGGAGAAAACCGCCTACGGGTATGTGAAGAAGTACCTGGAGGCCCGGGGCCTCACGCCGGGCCACGCGGAGGAGAGCCGGCTGGCCCTGGGCTGTGTGGGGGTGAAGCGCACCACCGGCCAGCATCCGGGGGGACTGGTGGTGGTGCCGGACGATCTGGACGTGGAGGACTTCTGCCCGGTCCAGCACCCGGCGGACGCGGCGGACAGCGACATCATCACCACCCACTTTGAATACCACTGCATGGAGGACAACCTCCTGAAGCTGGACATGCTGGGCCACGACGACCCCTCCATGGTCCGGATGCTGGAGGACCTCACCGGGGTCAACGCCCGGAAGATCCCCTTAGACGATCAGGACACCATGAGCCTCTTCACCTCCAGCCGGGCCCTGGGCTTTGAGGACGATGAGCTGCTGGGCCCCACCGGGGCCGTGGCCATCCCGGAGTTCAACACCAAGTTCACCCGGCAGATGCTGGTGGACACCCAGCCCAAGGACTTCAACACCCTGCTGCGCCTGTCCGGCTTCTCCCACGGCACCGACGTGTGGCTGGGCAACGCCAAGGACCTGATTACCAGCGGCACGGCCACGGTTCTGGAGACGGTGGGGTGCCGTGACGATATCATGCTCTACCTCATCTCCAAGGGTCTGGACCCCAAGATGAGCTTCAAGATCATGGAGTCGGTACGAAAGGGTAAGGTGAAGAAGGGGGGCTTTGAGGAGGGCTGGAAGGAGGCCATGGAGGAGCACGACGTGCCGGCGTGGTACATCGAATCCCTGGCCAAGATCGGCTATCTGTTCCCCAAGGCCCACGCAGTGGCCTACGTGATGATGGCTTTCCGCATCGCCTGGTTCAAGGTCCACCGGCCCCTGGCCTTCTATGCCACCTTCTTCTCCATCCGCGCCAAGGCCTTTGACGCGGAGTACTGCTGCGCGGGCCTGGACGCGGTGAAGCGGAAGCTGCTGGAGATCTGGAACAACAAGGACGCCTCGGCGGTGGAGCAGGATCTGGCGGTGACCCTGGAGGTGTGCTACGAATTCTACCTCCGGGGGTTCCGGTTTGAGCCCATCAGCATCTACGAGTCCCAGGCCACCCGGTTTGCGGTGAAGGGGGACGACGCTCTCATTCCCCCCTTCACCGCCGTGCGGGGCCTGGGGGAGACGGCGGCGGCGGACACGGTGGAGAAGCGGCAGGGGAAGGAGTTCATCTCTATTGAGGAGTTTTCCCTGTGCTGCAATAAGCTCTCCAAGACCCACATTGACCAGCTCAAGGCCCTGGGGGCCTTCGCGGGCATGGCGGACACCAGTCAGATCACGCTGTTTTAGCGCCTTGCGCATACAGGTCAGGACAAACAAAACCACACGATCTTTTACGGATCGTGTGGTTTTGTATTCATTGAAATTTTGTTGCAGTAGGCAGAAATCTGTGTAGGGGCGAGCATTGCTCGCCCGTTTTCTCACGAAGGCCTCCAGCGGCACCATTCGGCGGCCGCAGTCGCGTCCTTCTGATGGAAACGCGGCGGTATATGTTACATGCGGGCGAGCAATGCTCGCCCCTACATGGGATTAATCTTTTCACAAAATTATTCTCCGTACCTAGAGGTCATATTTCTTGTAGTAATCCTGAAGGAGTTCCCGCTCTGTACAGCACAGAGCCTTGCAAAAACAGGCCAGCTCAAAGTCGGTGACAACCCGCTTGTTGTTTTCAATGCTGCTGATGGCCTGCTGATCAATATTTGTGCCCAATATCTGCATCTGTGCCGCCAGCTCACTCTGAGAAAGATTACGGCGGACGCGCATGAGCTGTAATTGCATATGGATAAGATTTTTCTTTCCCTTGAATCGCATTACACGCATCACAATTCCCTGATCTTTACCCTTCATGTTGATAAATATCTGCATTATATATTTTACCATTTAGGGGACAATTTGCGTAGACTCTGATAGCATACAAAACATAAGCTAAAAAGCTGCAACACAAAAGAGCGGGAGCCTCTGCATAAAATAAGCATTGACAAAACCCGGATTTCCGGATATACTACCCTCTGACAACGCAATGACGGGAAGAAGTAGCGCCGTTTTGCCCTGCAAAGAGAGCCCCTGGCTGGTGGAAAGGGGAGAGGGAGACGGCGGGAATACATCCCTGAGCAGCGGACTGAGGGCAGTACCTGCCGTAGGCTCCGCCGGGTGCGCCCGATACAGCGCGAAAGTCCGGCAGGACTTTCTGAGGCCGCGCCCCGCGAGGGGGCGGCGAATCAGAGGTGGTACAGCGACATGATCGCCCTCTGTCCCATATCCCGCCTAAGCGGGGAAGGACAGGGGGTGTTTTTCTATGCAGCAATGGTCCGCGGAAAATATCATGTACCCACGATAGAGCGGGCCGAAGGCGGCTAAAGTTTTCTTTTGCTTCTTTTCTTTTTCAAAAGAAAAGAAGAGAAAAACAAAGGAGTTAAAAAAATGCAGTTATACGAGGAGTTGGTGGCCCGGGGGCTGATTGCCCAGGTCACCGATGAAGACGAGATACGAGAGATGATTAACGCGGGCAAGGCCACCTTCTACATTGGCTTTGACTGCACCGCCGACAGTCTGACCGCCGGCCACTTCATGGCGCTGACGCTGATGAAGCGTCTGCAAATGGCGGGTAACCGGCCCATTGCCCTTATCGGCGGCGGCACAACCATGATCGGGGACCCCTCCGGCCGCACGGACATGAGAAAGATGCTCACCAAGGAGGACATTGACCACAACGCCGCCTGCTTCAAAAAGCAGATGGAGCGTTTTATTGAGTTTGGCGAGGGCAAGGCCCAGATGGTGAACAACGCGGACTGGCTGCTGGGCCTGAACTATGTGGAACTTCTGCGGGAGGTGGGGGCCTGCTTCTCTGTGAACAACATGCTGCGGGCGGAGTGCTACAAGCAGCGCATGGAGAAGGGGCTGAGCTTCCTGGAGTTCAACTATATGATTATGCAGTCCTACGACTTCTACCACCTGTTCCAGCACTACGGCTGCAACATGCAGTTCGGCGGCAACGATCAGTGGAGCAACATGCTGGGCGGCACGGAGCTCATCCGCCGCAAGCTGGGTAAGGACGCCCACTGCATGACCATCACTCTGCTCACCGACTCCCAGGGCAACAAGATGGGCAAGACCGCCGGAAACGCCGTGTGGCTGGATCCCAACAAGACCAGCCCCTACGATTTCTACCAGTACTGGCGGAACGTGGAGGACAACGACGTGATGAAGTGCGTTCGTATGCTCACGTTCCTGCCCATAGAGCAGATCCGGGAGATGGACGGCTGGCAGGGGAGCCAGCTCAATCAGGCCAAGGAGATTCTTGCCTGGGAGCTGACCAGTCTGGTTCACGGCCAGGAGGAGGCGGACAAAGCCCAAGCGGCGGCCCGCGCCCTCTTCGGCGGCGGTGGGGACAAGGCCAGCATGCCCTCCACGGAGCTGGCGGCGGAGCAGTTTGAGGATGGACAGATCGGCGTTCTGAATCTGCTGGTGGCCTGCGGCCTTGCGCCCTCGAAGGGCGAGGCCCGCCGGCTGGTTCAGCAGGGCGGCGTGTCGGTGAACGACGAGAAGGTGGCGGATGTCAACGCTATGCTGGCCCAGGAGCTGTTTGCCGGCGAGGGCGTGATTATCAAGAAGGGGAAAAAGGTGTTCCACCGGGCGGCGTTGAAGTAGGGCCGCAGCAGATTGCATGTCGCACAGATGAGAAAGAGCCCCACGGCGGATTTCGCCGTGGGGCATTCTTGTGGTCGGATTATTTGTCAAAGGAGGGATTGGTGAAGTAGACGTTCTTCTGGCCAAGGCGGTCCTTAGCTAGACGGAGACCCTCGCCGAAGTTATCAATTTAAGTAACGGGCGTTCAGCCCTAGAGCCGCAATGGATTCAAGACTTTTTCAGTGGGCAGGAAAAAGTGCGGACAAGGCCCTATTTCTGGTTATTTGCCCAGCACCACGCCGCGATCTCTCCAATCAACTCCAACGGGAGCGGCTTGCTGTAGGGGATCTGAATGGCTCCTTTGCTGGTCTTATAGTCCGTCAATCTGTCGGCGAACGCTTCCACAGCCTCCGGGCGGGGGTACAGTCCGATATGCTTCTTGAATGCCGCAAACTGGATCAGGTTGCGGCCCTTCCAATAGGTGGGCATACTCCAGGAGATTTTTTCCTTTGGGTCCGGGATGCTGGCTTTGATTGCGTCATTGACCTGGCACAGATAAGGCTGTACATCTTCCGGCTGGCTGAGGATGTATTCCTCGATCGTCTCCGGCGCTTTCCCACAATAATGATCCTGCTCTTTTCTGCGAAATGACCGGCCGCATTGGGGGCATACCCACATGGTTGGTTCCTCCTGTTTCCGCAGAATCTTTTCCATAGGCTTGCCCTTGGCAAGCTCGTCGATGAGCTTATCCAAGTACCGGATTTCTCGCATAAGAGGGTCTTCGATTTCCTCCACCCGTATGCCGCAGACCGCACCCTTTATCAGCGTCCGATTGGGATTGGGGGCGGGTGCGTTGCGGAAAAAGTCTCCGTAGCAGACCGAGGATGTAAGGGCCTTTTCCAAACTTTCTGTATTGTATCCTGTCAGCCAGCAGATAACTTCATCAACCTCCGTTTGTGTACGCCCCTTCTTGACTGCCTTATTCAAAAGAAGTTCGTAGACTTTCCCAAAATCCATTTGGAATACTTTTTCATTGGTCATATGATTGGATGTCCTCTTTTTTCTCTAAAGTATAGCCGCTAAAGCAGTTCCCTTGTTTTTTTAGCCAGATATAGCGGAAGATTGGTAATATACCCATCCTTCCGGTAGCCACGCTTAGAGAATCGCAGAGCGTGTTCCGGCTGCTTTTCAGCAATATACCGCTTGAAGGAAGGGGCTGATTTGTCCTCGCCGCCCTTGGCCTCAATGG
>CANAZG010000006.1 GCA_947365965.1 uncultured Clostridia bacterium | reverse complement strand
GCGGCATAGCTGTGGGGCGTTTTGCGGTACTGGTCCAGCAGATCGCCGGTGAGAAAGATGTAGTCCGGCTTCTCCTCCCGGACCCGGGAGAGCAGGTCCTGGTTGTCCTCCCCGAAATGGGCGCCGTGGAGGTCCGAGAGCTGCACGATCACGCAGCCGTCAAACCCCTCCGGCAGGCGGGGGGAGGCGTAGGTAAAACGCTGTGTCTGGAGGGAGCGGTTGCTCCACCAGACCAGCAGGGCACACAGCGCCGCCAGCGCCAGCAGCCTGGGCAGCCAGCGGCGTCTCCGTCTTCTTCTCTTGGTCATGGCTTGCTTCCCCTTCTCAAAATGTGGATGGCTCCAGTTGGTTAGTATACCACGGTTTTGAGAAAAATCCAAGGGGGAGAGCGCAGCAAAGAGACAGACAATATGGGAAAACCCCGTTGGTTTTGTCTCTCCCCTGCTGTCAAGGCGGCGATCCGCCAACAGCTCGAGACAAAACCAACGGGGTTTTCGGCCGTATATCCGCCGCAGGTCTCCCTGTGCGCTCCGAGCCTGACATCTTGCCACACCCGCCGGCCCTGGCGCAGGCAGCCCGCTGTTGCGCCGGGGCTACGTCTTCTTTTTCTTTCCGGCCTTCCACACGGAGGCCAGAATATCCTTCAGGACCAAGAACGCATCCAGCTCGCTGTACCCGTATTCGGCCCGCAGCTCCCCGATCATCGCCCCCAGCCGGACGGCGTAGTTCTCCACGTTCACGTCCCGGGTGTAGGTGAGCAGGATCGGGTATTTCTTCCCCCAGGCCTTGGTCCAGTCGATCTTCTCCTCCAGGGCGGGGGTGCTCCGCTCGATGGCCTGCTCCACCTCCCTGACGTCCAGATCAAAGTCGATCAGCTCGTCCAGGGACACTCCGTAGAGCAGAGCCAGCCGTTTGGACTGGCGGATGTCGGGCAGGGTCTCGTCGGTCTCCCACTTGGAGATGGTCTGCCGGCTCACCCCCAGTTTCTCCGCCACCTCCTCCTGGGAGAGGCCCCGCTTCTTCCGCGCCTGAAACAGATGGTTTCCCAAATTCATCCATGACACCTCTTTCCTTTGGAATATGCCCTCAGTATAGAGGATCCACGGCGAATATTCCACCAACCGCGCCTTGCAGTTCCGCCCGTATTCTTAACAGAGCTTAGAGCCTGTTTAGCATCTCAACGTGTTTGGATTGGCGAGAGGATTTTTTGCCCTGTAAGGCAAAAATCCGCAGGCATCCATATCGTGCAATGACCCCATCGAGGGGTCATGCACGATTATTCTGCACGGGCGCTCGATGCGCCCGTGCAGAATCTGACGGATGGCAAGGATTTTTAACGCAGTCAGGGCGGAAAATACGCCGCCAAGACAGGCACGGGGAGATGCTAAACAGGCTCTTATACCGGCAGCCCCAGCAGGGACCGGCGGATAAGGTCAAAGGCGTTGCTGGCGGCGGCGGAGCGGACCCGGTCCCGCCCGCGGCCCCTGCCGCAGGCCAGCTTCTTGCAGATGGTTCCCTCCCGGGCGGCCAGGGCGATGTACACCGTGCCCACCTCGTTGCCCCGGTCATCGGTGTCCGGCCCGGCCACGCCGGTGACGGATACCGCCAGATCGCTGCCGCAGACCCGCCGGCAGCCCTCGGCCATGGCCCGGGCGGTCTCCTCGCTCACCGCGCCGCACCGCTCCAGCAGGTCCCCGTCCACCCCCAGCAGGCCCTCCTTTACGCCGTTTGTATAGCTGACCACGCCGCCCCGGAACACCTTGGACGCGCCGGGCAGATCGGTCATGCGCTTGGCGATGAGCCCGCCGGTGCAGCTCTCGGCGGCGGAGAGGGTGAGGCCCCGGTCCAGGAGCAGGCCGGAGACCACCGCCTCCAGGCTGTCCACGTCCACGCCGTAGACCACGTCCCCCAGGGTGTCCAGCACCTGGGCCATCAGGGGCCTCAGCATGTCCTCCGCCGCCTCCCGGGTCTCCGCCTTGGCGGTGGCCCGGACCATGCACTCGTTGAGCTTGGCGTAGGGGGCCAGGGTGGGGTTGGCGAGGGTGGTCATGGGCACGCGCAGGGCCTCCTCCACGCTGCTCTCCCCCATGCCGAAAATTTTGATCTCATGGCTGACGATCACGCCGTCGGTGAGCTTCTCCAGGTACCGGGCCGCCCGGTTCTCAAACATGTACCGGCACTCGAAGGGGGGGCCGGGGAGCATGAGCACGTGGACCCCGTTCTCCTCAAAGGCGCAGCCCGGCGCGGTGCCCACGGGGTTGTCGAACACCGTGCAGTTCACCGGCAGCAGGGCCTGCTGGACGTTGTTCTCCGGCATGGCCTTGCCCATCTTGGTCTGAAACCAGGCGCGGATCTCCTCCAGAATGTCCTCGTGGAGCTCCAGCTCCCGGCCAAAGACCTGACAGATGGTCTGCTTGGTGAGATCGTCATAGGTGGGCCCCAGGCCGCCGGTGGTGATGATGATGTCCGCCCGGTCCCGGGCGGTCTCCAGGGCCTGGGCCAGACGCTGGGGGTTGTCGCCCACCACGGTGTGGTGGAGGACCGTGATGCCCATGGCGCTCAGGTGCTGGGAGATCATCTGGGCGTCCGTGTTGGCGATGCTGCCCAGCAGCAGCTCCGTGCCGACGGCAATCAGTTCCGCAATCATGGGATTCCTCCTTTTGGTGGTTGCCGCGCCCCTACGGCGCGGCGGTTTGCGCAATCCGGCGGCAGACCCTCCGCGGTCAGTCGTCCCCCATGGACACCGTCCGCCGCTCCGTGCCCTCCAGGGCCCGAGCTGTCAGGCCCTCGATATCCAGGGCCCTCTCGTACGCCGCCACCTCGTCCAGGTGGGGGTGGGTCTTGGGGTGGCGGGGGGTGAAGACGGTGCAGCAGTCCTCGTAGGGGAGGATGGAGGTGTCAAAGGTGCCGATCCTCCGGGCAATGGCGATAATCTCCGTCTTGTCCATGCCGATGACTGGCCGGAGCACGGGGAGGGAGCACACCGCGTCGGACACGGCCAGCGCGTCCATAGTCTGGCTGGCCACCTGACCCAGGCTCTCGCCGGTGACCAGGGCCTTCGCCCCGGTCCGGGCCGCCACGGCCTGGGCCAGACGCATCATGAACCGGCGCATGATGAGGGTGAAGTGGTCCTCCGGGCAGCCCGCCCGGATGGCCTCCTGGATCTCCGTAAAGGGGATGATGTGCATGGTCATCCGGCCGCACCAGGGGGTCAGCTCCCGGGCCAGGCGGAGGACCTTGTCCAGGGCCTGGGGGGAGGTGTAGGGGGGGGAGTAGAAGTGGACCAGCTCCAGCTTCACTCCCCGCTTGGCGATCATATAGGAGGCCGCCGGGCTGTCGATGCCGCCGGAGAGGAGGCTGACGGCCGTGCCGCCCATGCCGATGGGCAGGCCGCCGGCCCCGCTCTCGCTGGGGCCGTGGACGTAGGCCGCCTTCTCCCGGATCTCCACGTGGACACACAGCTCCGGCGCGTGGACGTCCACCTTCAGATGGGGGTACTCATCGTGGAGCAGGCCGCCCACGTACTGGCTGATCTCCATGCTGTTCATGGGGAACTTCTTGTCCGCCCGCTTGGTCTCCACCTTGAAGGTCCGGGCCGCCTGAAGCTGTGCGCCCAGGTAGTTTCTGGCGCAGTGGAAGACGGCGTCCTTGTCCTTGGGGCAGGAGCGGGCCCGGGTGGCGGCCACAATGCCGAACACCTGCCGGCAGGCTGCGTAGGCCCCGTCCAGATCGCAGTCCTCCTCCTGGGGCTCCACGTAGATGGTGCTCTGCTTGGAGTAGACCCGGAAGCTGCCGTAGTGGGTCAGGCGGCGGCGGACGTTGCTGGTCAGCTTGTCCTCAAAGGAGCGGCGGTTGAGGCCCTTGAGGACCACCTCGCCCAGCTTCAGCAGAATAATCTCATTCATGGCGGTTCCTTTCTGTCGGAAAAAGAATCTGAATAAACGGAGCGCGGCTGCGTCCGATGGGCGGGAGCGCCTATCTGGACGTTCGTCCCCGGGGCCTGCTGGCGAAATAGCCCCCCGGTCAGATCGACAGCGCGGCCCCGATAGAGGTGGCGTGGGTGGCGTTCTCCGGGATAATGAAGTCCACCCCGTGAAGCCGGGTGAACAGATCGCAGCAGGACCGCGCCTGGGGCAGGCTGGACATGAACCCGGTGAGCACCACGGTCTCGCACTTGCAGGCCCGGCAGGCCATCACGGCGGTGGTGCCGATGGACTGGAGGACCATGTTCACCACCCCGGCGGCAAAGTCGGCGGGGGTGGCGTCGTCGGCGACGCTGCCAAAGTTGGCGGCGGTGATGTCCAGGGGCAGGGAGGGGTGGCTGTTGCGGGTGAGATCGCCCACAGTCAGGTCAATGCGGCTCACGTCCCCTCCCCCGGCCAGCTTCACGATCTGCTTGTACTGGCTGGCCCCGCACAGCCGGGAGCACAGCCCCGCCAGGGTGCCGCCCCCCACGCCGGAGCCGCACAGGTGCCGCACAGGCGCGCCCTTCTCCGCCCAGATGAAGGCGGTGCCGGTGCCCATGCTCACCACCACGGCCCGCTCCTGGCCGCTCAGGTACAGCCCCCCCACGCCCACGGCGGTGAACTCCTCCACCTTCTCCGTGGCGATGCCGTAGATGTCCCCCTCCACGTAGGACGCGCCCACCCCCGTCAGGGCGATGCGGGACACGTCCCCCAGCTCCAGGCCATTGGTGAACAGGAAGTTTCCCATGGCCCCGTACAGGGACGTGATGGGGTCCTGGGCGCTGACCCGGTGCATGGCGATGACGGCGCCGTCGGACCCCAGGCCCACGATCTTCGTGGTGGACCCTCCGATGTCGATTCCCAAAATAATGGACATGGCAAAAGCTTCCTCCGGTATGGTTTCTCATCCGGCCGCGCCAGAGCGCGAACCGGCCCCCTCATCTTAATGGATGGAGAAAGAATTGTCAATTCTATCGTTGCAAAACCTGGAAAAAAGTTATACTATAGGGGGAGAGCGGGCGGCCCCGCCGCCGGCCACTACAAAAGAACCGAGGAACGCTATTATGGATCGCCAGGAGAGACGAAACCTTTCCATGCTGTTTGACTTCTACGAGATGACCATGTCCGGCGGCTACTTCCGCCTGGGGATGCAGGACCGGGTGACCTACTTTGACGTGTTCTTCCGCCGGGTGCCCGACGGAGGAGGATTCGCCATCGCCGCCGGCCTGGAGCAGCTGGTGGACTATATCCGGGACCTCCGCTTCGACGAGGAGGACATCGCCTACCTGCGCAGCAAAAACCTCTTTGGGGAGGACTTCCTGGGCTACCTGCGCCGCTTCCGCTTCACCGGCGACATCTGGGCCGTGCCCGAGGGGACCCCGGTTTTCCCCGGCGAGCCTCTGGTGACGGTGCGGGCCCCCGCCAGCCAGGCCCAGCTCATCGAGACCTACGCCCTGCTGGCCATCAACCACCAGAGCCTGATCGCCACCAAGGCCAACCGGGTGGTCCGGGCCGCCCAGGGCCGCACGGTGCTGGAGTTCGGCTCCCGCCGGGCCCAGGGGGCCGACGGGGCCATCGTGGGGGCCAGGGCCGCCTACATCGGCGGCGTCCACGGCACCGCCTGCGCCATCAGCGATCAGCTCTACGGCGTGCCCGCCGCCGGCACCATGGCCCACTCCTGGGTCCAGATGTTCGACACCCAGTACGAGGCCTTCAAGACCTACTGCGAGATCTATCCCACCAACGCCGTGCTGCTGGTGGACACCTACAACACCCTCAAAAGCGGCGTGCCCGACGCCATCCGGGCCTTCAACGAGGTGCTCAAGCCCCGGGGAATCACCAAGTGCGGCATCCGCCTGGACTCCGGCGACATCGCCTACCTCACCAAGGAGGCCCGGAAGATGCTGGATGAGGCGGGCTGGCAGAGCTGCACCATCTCCGCGTCCAACGCCCTGGACGAGAACCTCATCACGGACCTGCTCCTCCAGGGGGCCAGGATCGACTGCTTCGGCGTGGGCGAGCGGCTGATTACCGCCCGCAGCGAGCCCGTGTTCGGGTGCGTGTACAAGCTGGCGGCGGTGGAGGACAAGGACGGGACCATCCGGCCCAAGATCAAGATCAGCGAGAACGTGGCCAAGATCACCACCCCCCACTACAAGAAGCTCTACCGCTTCTACGGCAATGACACCGGCAAGGCCATCGCCGACTATATGACCGTCCACGACGAGACCGTGGACGACTCCCGGCCTCTGACCATCTTTGATCCCGACGCCACGTGGAAGAAGAAGGAGGTCTACGACTTCACCGCCCGGGAGCTCCAGGTGCCGGTGTTCCGGGGCGGGGAGCTGGTGTATGACCTGCCCTCCCTGCCGCAGATCCGCGCCTACTGCCTCCAGCAGGTGGACACCCTCTGGGAGGAGGTCAAGCGCTTCGACAACCCCCACAAGTACTACGTGGACCTGTCCCAGAAGCTGTGGAACGTGAAGCACGGCCTGCTGGAGCAGAACGGATAGAAGGGAGACCTTATGAGCCGGTATTACGCCCCCTGCCGGGAGCTGGAGATCTGCGACAGCCTTTTTAACCAATACTGGGAGGCCGGGGAGTACGGCAGGATCTTCTCCGGCCTCCTCCCGCTGGCTGAGCAGGGGTACCCCCTGGCGGAGTGCCAGGTGGGATACTTTTACGCCCAGGGGCTGGGCGTGGAGCGGGATTTGGACAGGTCCCTTCTCTGGACCCGCCGGGCGGCGGAGCACGGAGACCGGGACGCACAGTTCAACCTGGGCTGCTTCTATGAGGAGGGGACCGCCCTGGCCCGCGACATGGAGCAGGCGGCCCTCTGGTACCGGAGGGCCGCCCGCCAGGGCCACACGGAGGCCGCGGAGCGGCTCCGGGCCCTGGGCGTCCCGCAGTAGACAACAAAAGAACCCACAACCGAAAAGGAGGTCCAGGTGAAAAAACATCCAGTGAAACAGACCACGGAGCGGCGGGTCTCCGCCACCCTGCGCATAGCCATGGCGGTGATCCTGCTGCTGCTGAACATCGCCTCGGTGATCCTGCTGACCTCCTTTTTGCAGGTCCACGCGGCCATCGCCTTCGCCATATTGGAGATCATCGCCATCGCCGTGGCGGTGAACATCCAGTCCAGCCCCGTGTCCGCCAGCTACAAGCTGGCCTGGACGCTGCTGGTGGTGGCCCTGCCGGTGGCGGGGATGGTTTTGTATGTCCTGTGGGGCGGGAACATCCAGAGCAAGCGGCTCAACCTGCTGCCCACGCCCCCGCCCCAGAGCAGGGAGAGCGAGCGGCGGCAGTCGGACCTCAGCCAGGAGCGGCTCAACCGGCTGCTGCCCAACTGGCGGCGGGCCGCCCAGCTGCTGCGCCGGCAGGACTTCCTCCTCTATCAGGACACCCGCACGGCCTACTTCCCCACAGGCAGGGACTTCTTCGCCGACGCCATCGAAAAGATGGAGAAGGCGGAGCGGTTCATCCTCCTGGAGTACTTCATCCTGGCGGAGGGCCAGCTGTGGGACCGGATGCTGGAGGTGCTCACGGAGCGCGCACGGCAGGGGGTGGAGATCAAGATCATCTTCGACGACTTCGGCAACATCACCCGTATGCGGGGGGAGACCATCGAGCGGATGCAGGCCGACGGCATGGAGGTGCGCATCTTCAACCCGGTCCACCAGTACGTCAACCGGCTCTACTTCAACTACCGGGACCACCGGAAGATCCTCTGCGTGGACGGGCAGTACGCCTACACCGGCGGGGTGAACGTGGCGGACGAGTACGTGGGCATCGTGCGCCGGTTCGGGGAGTGGAAGGACGGGGGCGTGCTGCTGGAGGGGCCCGGGGCCTGGGGGCTCACAGCCCAGTTCATCCACATGTGGGAGATGCTCTCTGGCCGGATGCACCGGGAGCACGACTACTACCGCTGTCACGCCGCCGCCTGTTCGGACCGGACCGGGGAGAGCGCCGGCTTCTGCCAGCCCTTCTCCGACGGGCCCATGAACAACCCGGACAACCCGGCGGAGGACCTGTACCTGCGCTGCATCACCAGCGCCCAGACCTCCCTTTGGATGACCACCCCCTACTTCGCCGTGGAGGACAGCGTGGTCCAGGCCCTGTGCATCGCCGCCGGCAGCGGCGTGGACGTGCGCCTGATGCTGCCGGGCATCCCGGACCACCAGTACACGGACATCGTGGCCGGGTCCTACTTTGAGCGGCTCCTGCGCCACGGGGTGAAGATCTACCGCTTCACCCCCGGGTTCCTCCACGCCAAGAGCCTCACCGCCGACGGGGAGATGGCCCTGGTGGGCACGGTAAACATGGACTACCGCAGCTTCCAGCTCCACTGCGAGTGCGGCGTGGCCCTCTACGGCGTCCCCTGCATCCGGGAGCTGATCGCGGACATGGAGGAGATCATGGCCCGGTCTGTCCAGGTGGAGGCGGAGGCCTGGGAGAAGCGGTCCTGGCTGCGGAGAGGGATGGAGAAGATTCTCAAGGTTTTCTCCATCTGGATGTAAGAATCTGTATTCACAACCGCTGAACAGGTTCTAAGGCGACCATAAAATTTCATGGAAACGGAGATTACACAGACTATGGCAGGACTGACCCATATCTACTGCGGAGACGGCAAGGGCAAGACCACCGCCGCCCTGGGACTGGCGGTGCGGTGCGCCGGCAGCGGCCGGCGGGCGCTGCTGCTCCAGTTCTTCAAGGACGGCAGGAGCTCGGAGTTCGCCGCCCTGGAGCACGTGCCCGGCATCCGCGTCATCCCCCAGACCCGCTCCTTCGGCTTCAGCTGGACCCTCAGCGAGGGGGAGAAGGCGGAGGCCCGGGCCTACTACGCGGGCCTCCTGGAGGAGGCCTTTGCCCGTTCCGGGGACTTTGACCTGCTGGTGCTGGACGAGGCCATGAGCGCCCTCTCCACCGGCATGATCGGCGAGGCCCGGCTCCTGGAGCTGCTGGCCGGACGGAAGCCGGAGCTGGAGGTGGTGATGACGGGCCGGGGGCCCTCCCAGGCCCTTCTGGACGCGGCGGACTACGTCACGGAGATGAAGCTCATCAAGCACCCCTTCCAGCGGGGCGTTCCCGCCCGGGAGGGGATCGAGTACTAGGTCTGTCAAAGGGCCCCGGCCCCGCATAGACTGGCATAAGCGATTGAAAGCCGCGCTGGCGGCGGAACGGAGGAGCTTATGCAGCTGTTGCAGGATGGACTGGTGGCCATGCTGGCCGCCATTGGCCTTGCGTCGATGATGTGGGTGGTGGTAAAGGCGGTGCTGTACGCGCCCCTGGAGTGGCGGCGGCCCGGTGCGGTGGCCCTCATCCCCGCCCAGGGGGACGGGGACGGCCTGGAGGAGCAGGTGCGGACCATGGAGCGGCTGCGGAAGGAGCAGGCCCTGGTGAGCACGGCGCTGCTGGTGGACTGCGGCCTCACCGAGGAGGGGCTGCGTCTGGCCCGGCTGCTGGCCCGGGACCGGCGCTGGGTGGCGGTATGCGCCCGGGAGGAGATCGGCGGCTACCTCCAGTAGGCCGCCCGGACAGATATTGAAGAAAACAGGAGGCAATGGTATGAACGGGCACTGCACCATCGACGGGACGGTTGCGCAGCTGATTTTCCAGAATCCGGACAACGGCTACACGGTGCTGCGCATGGTGACGGCGGACGGGGAGGCGGTGACCGTGGTGGGCGCCATCCCCTGCGCCGCCCCAGGGGAGAACCTGATCGTCACCGGCAGCTGGGTCAGCCACCCCGTCCACGGGGACCAGATTCAGGCCCAGCAGGTGGAGCGCCACATGCCCTCCACGGAGGACGAGATTCTGGCCTATCTCAGCTCCGGCGTCATCAAGGGCATAGGCCCCGGCCTGGCGGACCGGCTGGTGCAGCGCTACGGCGTGAGAACCCTGGAGGTCATGGAGGAGCGGCCGGAGGATCTGGCGGTCATCAAGGGCATCACCGCCCGGAAGGCCCAGGAGATCGGAAAAAGCTACCGCTATCTCACCGGGCTGCGGCAGCTGCTGGAGTTTTTCCGGAAGAACGGCCTGCCCCTGGCCACGGCGCTGCGGCTCTACCACCAGTACGGCACGGACGCCCTGGAGGCGGTGCGCCACAACCCCTACCTGCTGGTGGACGAGCTCTACGGCGTCAGCTTCTCCGTTATGGACGAGATCGCCCTGTCCATGGGCGTGGAGCGGGACAGCCGGAACCGGGTGGAGGCGGCCGTGCTCTTCGAGCTCTCCCACAACCTCCACAACGGCCACGTCTTTCTCCCCCGGGATAAGCTCATCGGCGCGGTCATCCAGCTCATCGACTGCCAGCCGGAGCAGGCGGAGGCCGCCCTGGGGGCGCTGCTGACCCGGGGGGCCGTCTGCTGCGAGCCCGTGGCCCGGGTGGACGCCTTCTATCTCCGCCGGCTCTACGAGGCGGAGGTGTGCGTAACAGAGAAGCTGGGTCGGATGCTCTCCTGTCAGGCGGACCGGCCGGAGTACGTGACAGGCCGGGTGGAGGAGATCATCGGCCAGATCGAGGCGGAGCAGGGCATCACCTACGCCCCCGCCCAGCGGCAGGCGGTGGAGCTGGCGGCCCGGCAGGGGGTGGTGCTGCTCACCGGCGGGCCGGGCACCGGCAAGACCACCTCCGTGCGGGCCATTCTGGCCGCCCTGGACCGGATGGGCTGCGCCTCCATGCTCATGGCCCCCACGGGCCGGGCGGCCAAGCGGCTGGGGGAGCTGTGCTCCCGGGAGGCCCAGACCATCCACCGTGCCCTGGGCATGACGTGGCAGGAGGACACCCGGGAGGTATCCTTCCAGAAGAGCGCCAAGGACCCCCTGGAGGCGGAGGCGGTGATTGTGGACGAGATGAGCATGGTGGATCTGCCCCTCATGAGCGCCCTGCTCTCCGCCCTGCGGGACGACTGCCGCCTGATTATGGTGGGGGATCCGGACCAGCTACCCTCGGTGGGGCCGGGGAACGTGTTCAGCGATCTCATCCGCAGCGGCCGGGTGAGCCGGGTGAACCTGACGGAGATTTTCCGTCAGGCCCAGGCCTCCGCCATCGTCCGCACCGCCCACGCGGTGAACAGCGGACAGCTGCCGGCGCTGCGCAACTCCTCGGACAGCGATTTCTTCTTCCTCCGCCGCCGGGATCCACGGGAGGTAGTGGATCTGGTGGTGGATCTGTGCGGCCGGCGGCTGCCCGGCGGCATGGGCATCCCCTCGGGCCAGATCCAGGTCCTGTGCCCCACCCGGCGGGGGGCCTGGGGCACCGCCGCCCTCAATGAGGCCCTCCAGGCCGCCCTCAATCCTCCGGCCAAGGGCAAGGCCCAGATGGTCTGGGGGGACAAGGTCTTCCGGGTGGGGGACCGGGTGATGCAGACCCGGAACAACTATGACGCCCTCTGGGTCCGCGCCGACGGTCTCCAGGGTTCCGGCATCTTCAACGGGGACGTGGGTACTGTGGAGGACATCGACGCCGCCGGGGAGCTGATGACCGTCCTCTTTGACGACCGCACCGCCACCTACGTCTCGGACATGCTCATGGAGCTGGAGCTGGCCTACGCCATGACGGTACATAAGAGCCAGGGCAGCGAGTACCGGGCGGTAGTGCTGACAGCCCTGCCGGCGGCGCCGGCGCTGATGGTCCGGGGGGTGCTGTACACCGGCGTCACCCGGGCCCGGGAGCTGCTGGTGGTGGTGGGGGACGACGAGGCCCTGGCCCGCATGGCCGCCAACGACCGCCAGCAGCGCCGCTACAGCGGCCTGCGGTGGCGGCTGGCCCGGGGCGGCGTCCAGACCGGCCCCCTGCTGCCCGAGCTCCACGAGAAGGGGCCAAGCTTATAATCAAACAACTTGAAAAGAAGCTCTGCTTCTTTTCAAGCGCCCAGACTGAAAGCCTGGGCAGGCCGCTTTCGCGGCCTTGGTTTGGATTTCATCGTCAAATACAGCGTGTTCCACACGCTGGCGGGCTTTGCACGCCTGAAAAACAGCGGCGCTGTTTTTCAAGTTATTTGACGATATAGTCGGAATGGCGGGGCCTCCGGGGGGAAGCAGGGCGAAGTTTGGGCTGTTTTCCGTATTTACAAACCGGCCGGACCGTGTTACCATGTTGAACAATCTAAATATCCACTATATTTGATAAGGAGCGATCTGGTTATGGCCTTCTACTACACCGAGCCCTCCCACACCTTCAGCGAGTACCTGCTGGTGCCCGGCTACACCTCCCCTGAGTGCGTCCCCGCCAACGTCTCCCTGCGCACGCCCCTGGTGAAGTTCCGCAGGGGGCAGGAGGAGTGTCCCATGAGCCTCTCCATCCCCCTGGTCTCCGCCATCATGCAGTCGGTGTCCAACGACACCCTGGCCGTGGCCCTGGCCAAGGAGGGCGGGCTCAGCTTCATCTACGGGTCCCAGTCCATTGAGAGCGAGGCGGCCATGGTGGCCCGGGTGAAGGGGTACAAGGCCGGCTTCGTGCCCAGCGACTCCAATCTCTCCCCCCAGGCCACCCTCCAGGACGTGCTGGATCTGAAGGCCCGCAACGGCCACTCCACCGTGGCCATCACCGCCGACGGCACCAACCAGGGCCGCCTGCTGGGCATCGTCACCAGCCGGGACTACCGGGTGAGCCGCATGGACCCGGCCACGCCGGTGAGCGAGTTCATGACCCCCTATGAGCGCCTGGTCACCGCCCCCGAGGGCACCACCCTCAAGGAGGCCAACGACATCATCTGGGACCACAAGCTCAACTCCCTGCCCATTGTCAGCGCTGAGGGGCGGCTGCTCTACTTCGTGTTCCGCAAGGACTACGAGCAGCACAAGGAGAACCCCGGCGAGATGCTGGACGGCCAGAAGCGGTACATGGTGGGCGCGGGCATCAACACCAAGGACTACGCCCAGCGGGTGCCGGCCCTCATCGAGGCCGGGGCGGACGTGCTGTGCATCGACTCCTCCGAGGGCTACTCCTGCTGGCAGGCGCAGACCCTGGCCTTTATCCGGGAGAGGTACGGCGACACGGTGAAGGTTGGCGCGGGCAACGTGGTGGACAAAGACGGGTTCCGGTTCCTGGCCCAGGCCGGGGCGGACTTTGTAAAGGTGGGCATCGGCGGCGGCTCCATCTGCATCACCCGGGAGACCAAGGGCATCGGCCGGGGGCAGGCCACGGCCCTCATCGAGGTGGCGGCGGCCCGGGACGAGTATTTCCGGGAGACCGGCGTGTACGTGCCCATCTGCTCCGACGGCGGCATTGTCCACGACTACCACATGACCCTGGCCCTGGCCATGGGCGCGGACTTCATCATGCTGGGCCGGTACTTCGCCCGCTTTGACGAGAGCCCCACCAACCGGGTGCTGGTCAACGGCCAGTACATGAAGGAGTACTGGGGCGAGGGCTCCAATCGGGCCCGGAACTGGCAGCGCTACGATCTGGGCGGCGGCCGGGGTCTGGCCTTTGAGGAGGGGGTGGACTCCTACGTCACCTACGCCGGCCCCCTGAAGGACAACGTGGCCAAGAGCCTTTACAAGGTAAAGTCCACCATGTGCAACTGCGGCGTTATCAGCATCCCGGAGCTCCAGGAGAAGGCCCGGCTGACCCTGGTTTCCTCCACCTCCATTGTGGAGGGCGGGTACCACGACGTGGTGCTCAAGGCCCACGGCGGCTCCGCCCAGAACGGATAGGCGGCGTCGGGACAGATATACGCAACCGGGCGGCTGCCATGACGGCAGCCGCCCGGTTGACGGAGGAGGGGCTATTCAACAGGCAGGTTGTGCTGCTTTAAGAAGGACAGCTTGTCCCAGTACCCCCGCTGGAGCAGGATTTTCCCATTGACCACCTGGAAAAACCCGCAGCCCCGCAGGCCCAGGGGGTCCCTCCACTCCAGGATTGCCCACTGTCCGTCCTCAAACAGGTTTTCTACAATGGCGGTCATCTCCGCGGCGGCAAATTCCGCCGTGAACATCTCCAGGATGGCCGCCAGCCCGCAGACCGGCTCGTTGGCCACCTGATGGTTGACCGCCTCCTCGTGGTACAGGCCCGCAATCGCCTCCACATCGTGGGCGTTAAAGGCGTCCACCCACCTGCATATGACTTCCTTTGGCCGCAGCATGCGCCGTTCCTCCTTATCGTGGGGATTTGCCGTCTATTGTACCACAGGGGCCGCCCCGGCGCAAGCCCGGCAGGGAGAGGGGCGATTTTCAGAAAAGCAGGCTGATGCGGCGGTAATCCTGGGCTATCATTCAGACGGACAAATCCAGCGTCGAAAGGAGCCAAAGCCCAATGTCAAAGCAGTTAAAGAAAAGACCGATTCAACAGGAGCTGCAATTCCTGGCCAGATTTGAGCTGTACGGCGCGCTCATGGCGGCGGGGCTGTATTTTGCGACAAAGTTTATACTGGATATGGACCTTGGGGAAAAGGCGTTTCGGCTGCGCTGGGTTTCCTTTTATCCGTTGCTGGTATTCTCTGCCATCGTCCTGGAGGGCAGCTTCTATTGGCGCAATCAGCTGAGAAGGATAAAGCGGCAGAGGGCCTTCAGCCGGATGGAGATCGGCCGGATCTATTATAGACTAAAATGGATCAATGTCCTTTTGCTGGCGGCTTATCTGCCGGTGGTGGTGACAGCCGCTCTTGCAGGGGAGCCTTTATCCGGAATCATTGCCGGCCTTTTTCTGTATTGCATGGCAATCATAGAACAGATCAATTACTTCCACATCAGACTGTCCTATGAGACGGTAAACGGCGGCCTGCTGATTGTTGAGCCCCTTAAGCAGCTTTTCACCGGAACCGGAAAGCGTTCGCAGCTGCGAAAGGACATTGACCGCTATCTGCGGCTTGCAGGGCCGCCGTCCGCCTGAGAGACTTTTCATATCTCACCCATCCCGCATCCCCCGATGATGAATACAGCCGCTTAGGTCTTGCCAACCGGGAAAAAATATGGTATGCTATAAGCAACATCAGCAGGAGAGGTGAGCAGTATGATCGGCGGCATATCCATGATGCAGCCCAGCTACAGCTTTATGTATAACCGGCTCCCCCTGGCCGGGGCGGAGCAGGCTCAGAATGCCCAGCAGGCGGGTCTGACCCGTCAGGCCGGCGCGGCCGGACAGACCGGCGGGGTCTGGGCGGCCCATCACAGCGCTGGACCGGACACGCCGGTGCAGCCGGTGTCCCCGGTGCGGCCGGTGAGCGATCAGGAGGCCTCCCAGCCCATCCGCCTGGGTCCCGTGCTCCGGGAGGGGGCGGACCCGGCGGAGATGGCCGTGCGCATGCGCATCCGCCCCTATGAGGAGGCGGGCGCGGCGAACGCTCCGGAGAAGGCCCTGGAGGGCAACCAGGCCGCCGGCGTGGAGAGCGCCCAGGAGGCGCTGGAGGAGGGCAAGTGCGAGACGTGCGAGAAGCGCAAGTACCAGGACGGGTCTGACGACATGGGCGTGTCCTTCCAGACCCCCACCCGCATCGCCCCCGAGCAGGCGGCCTCCGCGGTCCGGGGCCACGAGCAGGAGCACGTGGTCCGGGAGCAGGATAAGGCCCGGCGGGAGGACCGGCGGGTGGTCAGCCAGAGCGTAACCCTCCACTCCGACATCTGCCCTGAGTGCGGCAAGTCCTATATCTCCGGCGGCACCACCCGCACCGTCACCGCTGCCCAGGAGCAGGCCGATACCCAGCAGCAGGACCAGCAGGAGAGCAAGGGCTTCTCCGTGTTCGGCTGATCGGAATCATCCGTCTATATGCCACAGCCGCCACCCGGCACGGTGGCGGCTTCCTTTCTGCATGAAATACAGATAGAACCGAGAGAAAATACGCGTCCTTTGGAGAGGTGGGAAAACCATGCTGAAATTACCACAGATTCTGGGCTGGCGGCCTCCGGTGCGGGGCAGGCACGAGCGCCCGGCGGCGGAAACGCCGTCCGTCCGTCCGGAGGAGGCCGGCGAGGCCGCCGTCCTGCCGGAGGATTTGGAGGAGACCCTGGAGGCGGACCTGCTCCAGGACTCGGAGGAGACGCCGGAGCAGGTCCCGGAGGAGACCCCGGCGGAGCCCGAGGCCCCGGCGGCGGGCGGTGAACCGGGACAGGCCGACTTCCTGGCCGGCCGCCAGTTCTGGGCGGAGCGGCAGCCGGAGAAGGCCCTGGAGGCCCTGCTCCGGGCCGGGGACCAGGGCTACCGGGAGGCCCAGTACCTCTGCGGCAGGATCTACCAGCAGTGGGTTCAGGCCGAGGGCCGGGAGAAGCTGGCCCTGACCTGGTACCGGCGGGCGGCCAAGCAGGGCCATCTGGAGGCCCAGCTGGCCTGCGGCGCCATGTACGAACAGGGACTGGGGACCCAGATGAATCTGAAGCGGGCCCTGAGCTGGTATGAGCAGGCGGCCCGGCAGGGGTCCCTGGAGGCCCAGCTCAAATGCGGGTGCATGTACTGCCAGGGCCGGGCGGAGACCAGAAACCCCAAGAAGGCCCGCCAGTGGCTGGAGACAGCCGCCGCCGGGGGCAGCGAGGAGGCCCGGCGGATCCTCCAGGAGCGGTTTTAGCGTGGGATTCCGCCGCCACAGCCGCCGGGCCGCCCTGTGCGGCCTGCTGGCTGCCCTGGCCATGGTCCTGCTGAGCCTGGGCAGCGTGATTCCCCTGGCCACCTTCGCCGCGCCCCTGCTGGCTATGGTCTGCCTGCTGCCGGTCCTGATGGAGTACGGGGCCGGGACCGCCCTGCTGCTCTACGCCGGCACGGCCCTCCCGGCCCTCCTGCTGTGCGCGGACAAGGAGCTGGCCCTGTTCTACGCCTTTCTGGGGTGGTACCCCGCCCTCCGTCCACGGCTGTCCCCTCTGCCCCGCCCCCTCCGGGCGGCGGTAAAGGCCGGCCTCTTCGCGCTGGATCTGACAGCTATGTACGCCCTGGCCAGGTACGTCCTCCGGCTGGAGGCGGCGGAGCTCTCCGGGTACGCAGCCCCCATGGCCGCCGTTCTGCTGGCTCTGGGGGTAGGGGTGTGCCTGATCTTTGACCGGGCTCTGGAGGTTCTCACGGCCCGGTACCGGCAAAGGCGGCCTCACGGCCGCTCATAGGGCCCCACCTCCGCCCCGGTGTAGTACCAGCGCAGAATCTCGTCATAGGTCATCCCCCCCTGGGCCAGCACGTTGGCCCCGTACTGGCTCATGCCCACGCCGTGGCCGTAGCCGGTGACGGAGAAGGTGACCTGATCCCCGTCAAAGGCCATGGTGAAGCAGGCGCTGCGGAGATCCAGGATGGTGCGCAGCTGGTTGCCCCCCACCTCCACGCCCCCCACGGTGAGGGCGGTGACAGTTCCGTTGGGCTGCTGGCGGATATTGGTGAACCAGTTGGAGGGGCTGCCCCCCAGCGCCGCCTCCGGCAGGGCGGCCTGGAGAAGCTCCTTGAGCCGGGCGGCCTGGAAGACGGCGGTGGAGCGGTAGCCCGGCACCGCCGCCTCGTCCTCCGGCGTCTCCACGCTGCGCAGATAGGGCAGGCTGGCGCTCCACACGTCCGACGCGTCCTGGGTGGCCCCGGCGGAGGAGGAGTGGAACACCGCCAGCACCGGCCGGCCCTCGTAGAGGATGCACCGGCCGTCCGTTGCCTCCACGGCGGCGCGGACCTTGGCCTCATAGGCGGCGGCCTCGTCCCCCCAGCCGGCGGCGGCACTGGCGTAGGTCTTGTAGGCCTGACAGCAGGTGATGTCGTCGCAGGCGTCCGCCTCCGGGTGGCTGGGCGCGCCGCCGTTGGCCATCTTGTAGAGGGTGTAGGTTCGGGCGGCCACGGCCTGGGCCTTCAGCGCCTCCGCCTCAAAGGAGGCGGGCATCTCCGCCCGCACCACCCCCAGCAGGTAGGTCCCCATGTCCATGGACTGGAGCGTCCCCTCCACCAGCACGTTCAGGGAGGTTTTTTCGTCAATGGACGCCGCCGGCGGGTCCGGGGGATCCGGCGGTGGGGTCTGGTCCGGCGGCGGGTCCTGAGCGTCCTCCGGCAGGTCCGGCGGCTCCGCCGGCGCGGCCTGGGAGGGCTCGCCCCACAGCCAGGGCAGGAAAAAGAGCAGAAAAATCAGCACAACCGATACTCCGATATGTTTCCCCATGGGGTCCCCCATCCTCTCCCGGCCTGTCCGGCCGCCGGCTTATGAAAATAGCTTATGCGCCGCTTGTCCAAAAAATGATGACAAACTGCCCGTCCTGTGCTATACTGGCAGGCGACAGATTCTTCCCAGAAGGGGTGTTTGCGATGATGAGTACATTCTGGTTCCGGGGGCCCCGGCTGTGGGCTCAGGGGATTCTCCTGTTCGCCCTGCGGCTGGCCCAGCTGCGCACCGGCTTTGACAGCGAGACCGGGCTGGCCCTGGCCTCCCTGCCGGGGACGCTGCTGGCCGCGCTCCTGGCGGTGTGCGCCGCTGCGGAGCTGGTCCTCTGCCGCCGCCTGCCGGGGGAGAAGGCCCCCTTTGAGGCCCAGTTCGCCCCGCCGGGGCGGGAGACGCCCTGTCTGGTGGCGGGGAGCTTCCTGCTGGCGGCGGGGGGCGCGCTGCTGCTGGTCTCCGCCCTGCCGGCCCGGGGGGCGGCGGCCATGGCCGCAGGGGTCCTGGCGGTAGCCGCCGGCGGAGGATTTCTGCTGCTGGCGCGGCAGCTCCGCGCCGGCAGAGCGGCGGGGGTCCTGCCCCTGCTGCCGGCCATGTTCTTCTCGGTGTTCTTCGTGCTCGCCGTGTACCTGCCCGCCGGGACGGACCCGGTGCTGGCCCGGTACTATCTGCCGGTGCTGGCCGCGTCTATGACCGCCTACGCCTTCTCCCTGCTGGCCGGGTTCCTGCGCCGGGAGAGCAGCGCCCGGCGCTTCGTGTGGACGGCGGACTGCGCGGTCCTCCTGTGTCTGGCCGCCCTGGCCGACAGCCTCTCCAGCCCGGGGCTTCTGCTGCTCTATGCCGGCTGCGCCCTGCTGCTGAGCGTGTTCCTCCTGCTGTGCCGGGAGGCGCCGGCGGCGGAGGAAACAGCTTAGACCTCCCATTCCGCCTCCTCTCTCCCAGACCGGAGATAGGAGGCGGAATTTTTTTGCAGAAAAATTTTTGGCTTAATTAATGACAAACCCCCGGTTTTGTGTTACACTTTGATTCATAAAAGAAGTTCGGGGGGGACAGAGCCTATGAGGGAGACGGATCGGGAGCACCGCCTAATTGAACACGCCCTGTCACTGATGGACCTCCTCCGCCGCAACCGCGTGGATTTGGAGCAGTTCGTGGCCGGAGCCATCCAGCCGGAGCTGGCGATGGAGCCCCAGGAGGAGCGGCTGGCCCGGGAGGCCATCGCCTTTATGGACGCCATGCCCGGCGGCTTTCTCATCTATCGGGCCGACGGGGACGAGGAGATTCTCTACGCCAACCGGGGCCTGCTGCGGCTGCTCCAGTGCGAGGACATGGCCCAGTTCCGGGAAATGACCGGAAACTCCTTCCGGGGGCTGGTCCACCCCGACGACCTGGAGCAGGTAGAGGAGAGCATTGCCCGGCAGATCTCCGCCAGCCACTACGATCTGGACTACGTGGAGTACCGGGTCATCCGGCGGGACGGGACCGTGCGCTGGATCGAGGACTACGGCCACTTTGCCAACATCCCCTCCGCCGGGGGCATCTTCTACGTATTTCTGGGGGACGCCACGGAGAAGCGGGACCGGCTGGACCTGGAGCGGGAACAGATCTACCAGGAGAACCGCCGCCGCCTGGAGGTCATCGAGGGGCTGAGCATCAACTACGAGTCCATCCTCTACGTGGATCTGGACAGGGACTCCATCCAGCCCTACCGCCTCAGCGAGCGGACCAGGGTGCAGTTCCAGGAGAAGCTCCAGCCCCTGTCCTTCCAGTGGTATATGGCGGACTACACCGCCGTGTGGGTCCACCCGGAGGACCGGGAGATGGTGGCCCGGGAGACCAGCGTGGAGCGGATCCGGGAGAGGCTCTCCCGGGAGAAGACCTTCTACATCAACTACCGGGTGATCTGCCGGGGGGAGCTGCAGTTCCTCCAGCTCCGCTTCGTCAACGTGGGCGGGCAGGCCTCCCAGCTGGTCATGGGCTACCGCCGGGTGGACGAGGAGGTCCGGCAGGAGATGGAGCAGAAGCAGACCCTCTCCCAAGCCCTGGTCAACGCCAATCTGGCGGTGCGGGCGAAGAACACCTTCCTCTCCAACATATCCCACGACATGCGCACCCCTCTCAACGCCATCTCCGGCTTCACGGCCCTGGCCAGGCGGAACCTGGGGGACCGGCAGGCGGTGGAGAACTACCTCAGCCAGGTGGAGGCCGCCAGCCAGCAGCTGCTGGATCTCATCGACAAGGTGCTGGAGACCACCTGGCTGGAGACCAATGAGGCCCCCGCCGCTGAGGCGCCGTGCAGCCTGAAGTCCATTGTCCAGGAGATCTGCGACTTCCTTCAGCCCCAGGCGGAGGAAAAGGGCATCGCGTTCACCGTGGACCTCGCCGGGGTGGAGCACGACGAGGTGTTCAGCGATCAGGATCTGCTCCACAGGCTGGTGATGTATCTGGCCAACAACGCCGTGACCTACACCAAGCCCGGCGGGCAGGTGTCGGTGACTGCCCAGGAGCGGGGCGACATGCCCGGGGAGCGGGGCGTATACCAGCTGGTGATCCGGGACACGGGCATCGGCATCAGCAAGTCCTTCCTGGAGCGGATCTTCGAGCCCTTCTCCCGGGAGCAGAACACCACCCTCAGCGGCATCCACGGCATCGGCCTGGGCCTGACCATTGCCAAGAGCATTGTGGACCGGATGGGCGGCGCCCTGGAGGTGAGGAGCGAGCCCGGCCAGGGCAGCACCTTCACCGCCACCCTCCACCTGCGCCGGCAGGCCCGTCAGGCGGCCGCCGGGCCCGGCGGAGAGGGACTCCCCTCCCTGGGGGAGGGGAGAAGGATCCTGCTGGTGGAGGACAACGAGATCAACCGGGAGATCGAGACCGAGCTCCTCCAGGACGTGGGCTTCACCATCGACGAGGCGGTCAACGGCGCCATTGCCGTGGAGAAGGTCCGCGCCTCCGCCCCCGGAGAGTACGATCTCATCCTCATGGATATCCAGATGCCGGTGATGGACGGCTGGCAGGCCGCCCAGGCCATCCGCGGTCTGGCTAACCCCGCCCTGGCGTCCATCCCCATTGTGGCCCTGTCCGCCAACGTCTTCCAGAGCGACATCAACAAATCCCTGGACAGCGGCATGGAGGCCCATCTCACCAAGCCCATCGACATCCCCGCCCTGCTGAAAACCATTGAGCGGATCCTCAAGCGCCGCGCCGGGGCGGGGGGATCGTGATGGAAAACATATCCTTCTCCATCTTCCCCAATGACAACTTCCTGGATCTGCGCCTCTACCAGTACGGGTGGGAGCAGTGCGCGCCCCTCCACTCCTTCGGTCCCTTTGTCCGCAACCACTACCTCTTCCACTACATTCTCTCCGGCAAGGGGGTTCTCCACTCCGACGACGGCGACGGCGTGACCCACCACTACCACCTGGGGGCTGGCCAGGGGTTCCTCATCTGCCCCGGTCAGGTGAACACCTACAGCGCCGACGAAAAGGCCCCCTGGAAGTACACCTGGGTGGAGTTCGACGGCCTGCGGGCGGCGGAGTACCTGGAGGCCGCCGGCCTCTCGGTGAACCAGCCGGTGTACGCGCCCCGGGAGCCCCAGCTGGGGGACCGGGTGGGGGAAAAGCTTCTGTACATCGCGGACCACGCCGACGCCTCGCCCCTGCACCTCATCGGACAGCTGTGCCTGTTTCTGGACCAGCTGATCTCCTCCTCCGCCACCCAGCGGGAGGTCCGGGGGGGCCAGCTGCGGGACTTCTACATCCAGGAGGCGGTGTGCTATATCAAGCAGAACTACCCCTACCCCATTACGGTGGAAGAGATCGCCAACGCCTGCAAGCTCAACCGCAGCTATTTCAGCAAGCTCTTCAAGGAGATCATCGGCTCCACGCCCCAGGAGTTCCTCATCAACCTCCGCCTGAGCGAGGCGGCGGAGCAGATGAAGACCACCAGCGCCTCCATTGGGGACATCGCCGTGCGCTGCGGCTACCCCAACCAGCTCCACTTCTCCCAGGCCTTCAAAAAGCGCTACGGCCTGCCGCCCCGGGAGTGGCGGAAGGCCAACCAGCGCGTCAAGAGCAATCCCATGAAAAAGACCTGACCGTTTTGCGGTCAGGTCTTTTCCGCGTGTCAAAAAAGTGGCTTCGCCACTTTTTTGAGTGGGGTTTCACTCCGCTCTGCGCCTCGCTGTACGCCAAAGGCGTACAGCTCGACGCTCGCTCCGTGGAAAGTGTTTTTCCCCGTGGGCCAGCCTGGGGCTGGCCTTAGGGCTGGGGCCGCTGAAGGCGGCCTAACGTCACGTACACGCCGCGAGAAAAACGATCTGAATTTATTTCGCGCCTGCGGGCGCGAAACTGCTGCGGAGGGCTTTTCTCTGTCCCATGCGCACCTGCCGTCGGCTACTCCGCCTCCAGGTACAGCTGCACCGCCTGGTAGTCCCCCCGCTGGGGCGGGATGGGGTATCCGGCGTACATCAGCTGGGCCCCGCTGTAGCGCTCCCCGCCGCCGTTGACCCGGTAGAAGGCCTCCGGGTCCAGCCCCTTCAGGCGCAGGGTCAGGAAGGGCTTGGCCGCCCAGGTGCTGCCGGTGACCAGGGAGACCAGGGCCTCCCGCCGGTCCGGGGACACGTGCTGCCACGCGGTGTAGTCCCGGTTGCGGAAGGGGTCCGTGAGCCGGTAGTAGTCCCCCTCCTGGATGAGGCGGCAGCGCTCCTTGAAGGTGCGGACCTGCTCCCGCACCACCGCCTTCTCCTCTGCCGTGCACTTCCCCAGGTCCATCTCGTAGCCAAAGGTGCCGCACATTGCCACCACCCCCCGGGTCTCCATGGGGGTGGACCGGCTGGTCTGGCCGTTGGGTACTGCGGAGACGTGGGCGCCAATGGCGCTCACCGGATAGCAGAAGCTGGTGCCGCACTGGATGCGCAGCCGGTCAATGGCGTCGGTGTTGTCGCTGCACCAGATCTGGGGGGTATAGTAGAGCATCCCGGCATCGAACCGGCCGCCGCCGCCGCTGCACCCCTCGATGAGCAGGTCCGGATAGTCCCGGTGGAGCCGCTCCAGCAGATCGTACACCCCCAGCACGTAGCGGTGGTAGGTCTCCCCCTGCCGGTCCGCCGGCAGGGCGGCGGACCACACGTCGGTGAGGGAGCGGTTCATGTCCCACTTAAGGTAGGAGATCTCCGCGCTGTCCAGCAGACGGGCCATGGCTGCGTAGATGTGGTCCCGGACCTCCCGGCGGGAGAAGTCCAGCACCAGCTGGCTCCGGCCTACGGCCTGGGGACGGCCCGGGGCCCCCAGGGCCCAGTCCGGGTGGGCCCGGTAGAGGCCGCTGTTCTCGCTGACCATCTCCGGCTCGATCCACAGCCCGAAGTCCAGGCCCAGGGCCCGGATCCGGGGCGCCAGGGCCTCCAGGCCCCCGGGCAGCTTCTTTTCGTTGACGGTCCAGTCCCCCAGGCCGCTCATGTCGCTGTCCCGGGCGCCGAACCAGCCGTCGTCCATGACGAACAGCTCCATGCCCAGCTCCGCAGCCTCCCGGGCGATCTCCACCAGCTTATCCGCGTCAAAGTCGAACTCCGTGGCCTCCCAGTTGTTGATGAGCACCGGCCGCCGCCGCCCCTGGTAGGGGTCCCGGATCAGTCGCCGCCGGATGGCCCGGTGGAAGCGGTGGGTCAGGGGGGTGAGGCCGCAGGGGGAGCAGACCAGGGCGGCCTCCGGGGTGGTGAAGGTCTCCCCGGGGCCCAGGGTCCAGAGGAAGTGGTGGGGGTGGACGCCCATGACCAGCCGTGTGTCCGCGAACTGGCTCCGCTCCGCCTGGGCGATGAAGTTGCCGCTGTAGAGCAGGGCCGCGCCGTAGCACAGGCCGTGGTCCTCCCCCGCGTCATGCTCGCAGAGGATCACAAAGGGGTTGTGCTGGTGGCTGGAGGTCCCCCGGACGCTGCCCACCCCCTGCACGCCGGGGCGCAGGGGGGCCCGGTCCAGGTTCCGCTCCCGGACGTGGCCGCCGTCAAAGGTGATGAGATCCAGGTCCGCCCGGGTGAGGTCCAGGCACAGGCTCATGGCCTGGTGGAGCTTCACGGGCCCGCTCCCCCGGTTGGTCAGCCGGGCGGCCCGGGTGATGAGATCGTCCTCCTCGCACACGCCGTAGAGGAGCTCCACCTCCACACCGGAGCTGGGGTCCCGGAGGACCACCCGCAGCGTCTCCCAGCCCTGGCCGTGGAAGGCGGGCAGGCCCTCCAGCGCGTACTTCTCCGGGCAAATCTCGTGGTCCGCGTACCGGAGATCCAGCAGGAGGCTGCCGTCGCTCTGCTCCACCTCCGCCCCGCTGAGCCGGTAGTCCCCCACGCCGCAGGTGGAGTACTCCTGGGGCAGGGTGTCCAGGGAGTAGACCCGGTCCGCCCCGGAGCCGCTGGGGTTGGGGGAGAAGCCCCGGTCCGCGTACTGGAGGAGGTAGCCCAGATCCCCGTCCCCCAGCCGGGGGCCGTAGTAGAGGTGGAGGAGGACGCCGCGGCGGTCCGCCTTCATCTGGTAGGTGGTGCTTCCGGTGTGCAGGGTAAATGTCCCGCTCCGCTTATCGTAAACAATCATAGGGTAATCACCTTGTCGTCAAGAAATGTTTAGTGTGACAGCCCCGGCAGCAAATACTTGTCACCGGGGCTGTCTAAGAGAGAAGGAGAGGAACGCAAAATAAAGGGGTTACTTTCCGCCTGTGCCGGCGATGCCCTCCACGAACTGGCGCTGGAAGATGAGGTAGAGGACCACCATGGGCAGCATGGCCAGCAGGGAGCCGGCCATCAGCACGGGGAAGTTGGTGGAGAACTGGCCCTTCAGGGTGGAGAGGCCGGAGGAGAGGGTCATCATCTTCAGGTCGGAGTTGACCACCAGGGGCCACATCAGATCGCCGTAGGCAAACACGGCGGTGAAGATGGTCAGGGCGGCCACGGAGGTGCCCGTCAGGGGGAACATGACCTTATAGAAGGTCTGCCACTGGTTGCACCCGTCCAGATAGGCGGCCTCGCCCACCTCGTCGGGGATGCTCATGTAGGTCTGGCGCAGGAAGAACACGCCGAAGGCGCTGACCAAGCCGGGGAAGACCAGGGCGAAAATGGTGTTGGCCATGCCCATCTTGGCCACCATCTGGTACTGGGGGATGATGAAGATCTGGCTGGGCAGGGACATCTGGACCAGCACCAGACCGAAGAGGATGTTCTTGCCCCGGAACTTCAGCTTGGCAAAGGCGTAGCCGGCCATGGAGCTGAACAGGACCGCGCAGATCACCCGGAAAAAGACCATCAGGGTGGTGTTCCAGTAGAGGTGGCTGAAGGGCAGGGAGGTGACAGCCTCCTTGAAGTTGTCCAGCATCCACTTGGCGGGGAAGATGGTGGGCGGGATGAGCATGCTCTCGGGCACGGTCTTGGAGCTGGTGAGGATCATCCAGGCAAAGGGGAAGACCATGATGATCGCGCCCAGGATCAGGAAGAAGTAAGTAAAGAACTTGGCCATTGCGTAGGAGCGTCTCAGAGAATCCGTACTTTTCATGTCCATCCCTCCTTAAATGTCGTAGGTGACCCACTTCTTCTGGCCCCAGAACTGGATCAGGGTGACGAGAAGAATGAGGCTCACGGTCCACACGACAATGGCGGAGCCGTAACCCCGCTCTCCGGCCACGAAGGAGGAGCGGTAGAAGAGGTACATCAGGCTCTGCATATCCGTCAGTGCGGGGTTGGTCTCGTCGGCCATCATGTAGATGAGGTCGTAGATCTTCATGGAGGCCATCAGGCGCATGATGAGCACGGAGAACATGGTGGGGGAGACCATGGGCAGGGTGATGGTGAAGAACTGGCGGACCTTGCCCGCGCCGTCGATGCTGTTGGCCTCGTAGAGGGTTTTGGGGATGTTCTGGAGGCCCGCCAGCAGCAGCACCGCGTCATAGCCCACGCTGCTCCAGATGGAGACAATGGCCACGGCGATCACAGCGGTTTTGGGGTTGGTGATCCACTGGATATTCTGGCCCAGCATCTGGTTGAGGATGCCGTACTCGCCGTTGAAGATCCACCGCCACACCATGGCCACGGCGGCGGGGGCGCACACCAGAGGCAGGAAGAATAGGGTGCGGAAGCCGCCCTTGAACTTCACCTTGGCGTTGAGCAGGATGGCCACAAAGAGGGCCAGCGCCACGCCCACGGGCACGGTGAGGATACAGAAGAAGATGGTGTTCCAGGTGGCCTTCCAGAACTCGATGTTCCCGAACATCTCAATGTAGTTCCCCAGGCCGATGAAGCGGTAGTGGCCGAAGCCCTGATGCTCACAGAAGCTGGTGTAGATGGTCTGGATAAAGGGCCAGATATTCAGCACCACCAGGCCAATGATGGTAGGCGCCACCATGAACCAGCCCCAGTTCTCCTCCCGCCGGGCGGCGGCGGACAGTTTCATGTTCACAGAGAGCCCTCCTTTCAGTTATCCGCCAATTTCTTGGCGGTCTCGGTGTCGATGATTTTCTGCATGTTGTCCAGGGCGCTGTCCAGGCTCTGCTGGCCGCTGTAGACCTTGTTGAGCTCATCCAGCACAGGGCTCTTCCACTTGGGCTTGGCCGCGTTGTTCACGTTCTGCACGCCGTAGGCAAACTGGTCCATGAGCACCTCCACGTTGATGTCATAGCCGGCCTTGTCAAAGGCGTCGAAGTAGGGCTGCTCGGTGCCGTTATAGGCGGAGATGGCCGCGCCGTAGGAGCTGGCCAGCAGCTGGGCCTCCTCGGTGCCGAAGAACTTGATGACGTCCAGGGCGATGTCCCGGGTCTTGCCCTTGGCGGCGGTGGAGTAGCAGAGGCCGTTGGAGATGGTGGCCCGGCCGTCGCCGCTGGCGGGATCGGGGCACTTGGGCATGGGGGCGATGTCCCACTTGCCGTCCATATTGGGGAAGCTGACGCACTTGTTCATCAGCTCCCAGTTGCCCTCCACATACATGGAGCCGATCTCGGAGAAGAAGGCCGTGCCGGGAGCGGTCTCGGCAAAGTAGGCCTGCTTGGGGCACCAGTCGTAGTCCTGGAGACCCACATAGAACTCCATGCCCCTTCTGGTGGCGGGCTGGTCAAAGCCGGCCCGGGTCTTGTCCTCGGTGAGGATGCAGCCGCCGGCCTGATAGACAAAGCTCCAGTAGCCCATCTGGTCGTCGTTGTAGGCCATGAAGCCGTACTTGCCGGTCTTGTCATAGATTTTCTGGGACGCGTCGGTCAGATCGTCCCAGGTCCACTGGTCCGTGGGGTAGGACACGCCGGCGGCGTCAAACATCTCCTTGTTGTAGACCAGGACCAGGTTGTCCTTGTCCTTGGGCACGCCATACAAGCGGCCGTCGGAGCCGCTGGCGTTGCCGATGGAGATTTCGGAGAAATGGTTCTGGTAGTAGTTGGGGTCCTCGCCGGCGTAGAGATCCGTCACGTCCGCCAGCATGCCGAAGTCGGCATAGTAGAGGATCTGGTTGGTGTGCATCCAGAAGATGTCCGGCATGGTGTTGGACTCTGCGGCGGCCTCCAGCTTGGTCCAGTATTCGGTCCAGTTGGTGACCTGCACCTCGATCTCCACATCGGGGTGCTGGGCGGTGTAGGCGTCACAGATGGCCTCCATGCTCTCTCGCTGGGCCACGTCCCAGATCTGGAAGGTCAGGTGGGTTTTGCCGTCGGCTGAACCGCAGCCGGTGATGGACAGCAGCAGCGTCATCGCCAGCGCGGCCGCCATCATGCGGGGGAATCGTTTCATAACACCACTCCTTTTTCAACATATTCCGGGCCGCCCCCTTCCTCCACGGACGGCCTGTACGGAACCTATGTGAAACTATAATACGCGGACAGGATATCTGTAAATGCTTTGATTTGTGCAAAATATATGCGGATTTTGGAAATCACGCTTTTCGTGCAGGTCAGAACGCATTTTTATATATTTCAGAGCAATTTCGTCCGTTTTGACAGAAAAGGCCCCGTTTATTTTGACAAATGCACCAAAAACCGAACCGCTGAGGGCCATTTTCCCGGGCAGGGCGGCCCCTGCGGATATATGACAATGCGTCCTCTCCGCGCCTCCGGCGGGCCGGGCGGCGGCCCGCCCATGTCCGCCGCAAGCGGACAGCGGCGGGCTTTGACGGCGGCCGGCGGCGGCTCCGCCGGGGCCGGAGGGGGCGGGGGAAAGCGGGCGAAAATATTGACTTTGTCCCCCAAGTGCGGTATCCTATAATACAGATCAGATACTACAACGGAGGTAACATGAACATGAACACAGCGCAGCTGCAAAGCTTCTGCACCGCCGTGCGCCGGGATATCATCAACATGACGGCAAACGCGGGCAGCGGCCACCCCGGCGGCTCCCTGTCCGCCGTGGAGCTGGTCAGCGCCATCTTCTGCACCCAGATGCGCGTTGACCCCAAAAATCCGCGTGATCCGGACCGGGACCGCTTCGTGCTCAGCAAGGGCCACGCCGCCCCCTGCTACTACGGCGTGCTCGCGGAGCTGGGGTTCTTTGACCGGGCGGAGTTCGAGACCTTCCGCCAGCTCCACGGGATACTCCAGGGCCACCCGGACATGAAGAAGACGCCCGGCGTGGACGCCTCCACCGGCTCCCTGGGCCAGGGGGTGTCCATCGCGGTGGGCATGGCCCTGGCGGCCAAGCACATGGGTAAGGACACGAAGGTGTTCACCGTCCTGGGGGACGGCGAGTGCCAGGAGGGTCAGGTCTGGGAGGCCTTCATGGCCGCCAACCACTACAAGCTGGACAACCTGACCGTGGTGGTGGACAACAACGGCCTTCAGATCGACGGCAGCAACGACGAGGTCATGGGCCTGGGTGACATGGCGGCCAAGCTGCGCGCCTTCGGCTTCCAGACCATCGAGGTCTCCGACGGCAACGATCTGGAACAGGTCCTCTCCGCCCTCGGTACGCCCGGCCAGCCCGGCCGGCCCAGGGCCATTCTGGCCCACACCTGCAAGGGCAGGGGCGTGAGCTTCATGGAGGGTCAGGTGGGCTGGCACGGCAAGGCCCCCAGCGAGGACCAGCGCCGGCAGGCATTACAGGAATTGGAGGGGTGAGAGACAATGAGTGAGAAAGCAACGAGAGCCGCTTACGGCGAGGCCCTGGCGGAACTGGGCGCGGTGAACGACAGGGTGGTGGCCCTGGACGCGGATCTGGCCCACGCCACCATGACCGTCACCTTCAAAAACGCCTTCCCGGACCGCCACTTCAACGCTGGCATCGCCGAGGCCAACATGACCGGCATGGCCGCCGGCATGGCCGCCATGGGTCTGGTGCCCTTCTGCTCCACCTTTGCCATGTTCGGCGCCGGCCGGGCCTATGAGCAGGTGCGCAACTCCATCGCCTACCCCCGGCTGAACGTGAAGCTGGCCATGACCCACGCCGGCGTCAGCGTGGGGGAGGACGGGGGCAGCCACCAGTGCGTGGAGGATCTGGCCCTCATGCGGGCCATCCCCGGCATGACCGTCATCTGCCCCGCCGACGCCAACGAGACCCGCCGGGCGGTGTTCGCCGCCGCAGAGATGGAGGGGCCCGTGTACCTCCGTCTGGCCCGTCTGGCCAGCCCCGTGTTTGAGGAGGAGCAGCCCTTTGAGATCGGCAAGGCCAACGTAC
Source organism: uncultured Clostridia bacterium (assembly GCA_947365965.1). Taxonomy (GTDB): domain Bacteria; phylum Bacillota; class Clostridia; order Oscillospirales; family Oscillospiraceae; genus Pelethomonas. Next base: position 32,380 of record CANAZG010000006.1, on the reverse strand, counting down.
TCCGGGAGGGCACGGATGTGGCGGTGTTCGCCACGGGCCTGATGGTCAGCGAGTCCCTGGCTGCGGCGCAGCTCCTGGAGGAGCAGGGCGTCAGCGCGGCGGTCATCAACGTACACACCATCAAGCCTCTCGACGAGGCCTGCGTCACCGAGTACGCGAAGAAGTGCGGCCGGGTGGTGACGGTGGAGGAGCACAGCGTCATCGGCGGCCTGGGGGACGCGGTGGCGGAGGCGCTCATGGGCAAGGTGGCCTGTGGGTTCCAGAAGATCGGCGTGCAGGATCGGTTCGGCCAGTCCGGCAAGGCCAAGGAGGTCCTCAAGGAGTACGGCCTCACCGCGCCCCAGATTGCGGAGAGCATCCGGGCCTTTGTGAAGTAGTCCCTCTCTCCCTTCAAAGAAAACAAATCAAAAGGAACCGCAGAGAGGGACAACCTTCCTCTCAAAGAAGAGCAAACTATAGCAAGCCTCAGAATTCATGACAAAAAAGGAGGGGAGGACAAAGGGTGCAGGGCAAGGCGGAGGACGCAGACGGGCTGACGCCCGCCAAGGACGACAACGCAGCCATGTGCGCTTTGTACCCCCGAACTTTTGCCAGGAATTTTGATGATTGTTATAACATCACCTCCGGGGCATACTAGTCCCGGAGGTGATGTTTATGAAGGACCACAGGAGCCAGCCCCCGGAGCGGAAGCCCGGATGGCCGGAGGGTGACGACGACGTAATCAACAAGTACGGCACCTATGAGATCCAGCGCACCAACGGCATGGAGAACCCCTACCCCATGATCGCCCAGGGCATCTCCCCCCAGGAGGCCCAGGAGCAGCTGGACGCCGCCCGGCGGTGGAAGGAAAAGAAATAGCGGGGCAAAGAGGAGACTGCGGCCGGGATGGCGGTCCATCCCGGCCGCATTTCTCCCCCATTTTCCGGAACTACCCCCTTGCCAACGGCGGAAAAATGTGATATGGTAAGCACACACGATAGAGGTCGCGGACGCGAAGAAGCTGCGCTAGCCGGCAGGCGGGGACCGCAGCGGGGGCAAATCCGCCGAATCCATCCTCCGGGCGCGGGGGCTGGATGGGGACGGGGAGAACATCTCCGCCACTGTCTGCGAAGCCCTTCGGCTTCCCAGTTGCGCTATCTGCCTGCACTGCAAGATCTGCTTGTCAAAGCCGGTGGAAGCGTCCGCCGGCTTTTGTTGTTTTTCACTCTTTGGAGGAATCGTTTATGGACCATCTTCTCATCAGGCCGGAGCAGACCGGCGACTACCGGGCCGTGGAGGAGCTCCACCGCCGGGCCTTCTGGAACCTGTACGTCCCCGGCTGTCAGGAACACTACATCGCCCACGTGCTGCGCTCCCACCCGGACTTTGTTCCGGAGCTGGATCTGGTGTGCGAGGTGGACGGGCGCGTGGCGGCCAGCATCATGTACACCCGGTCCTGGCTGACGGACCGGCAGGGGACCCGGGTGGACATCCTCACCTTCGGCCCTCTGGCCGTGGACCCCGCCCTCCAGCGCCGGGGCGTCGGCAAGCGCCTGATGGCGGAGAGCTTCCGCCGGGCCGCCGGCTGCCCGGCTGTCGTCATCTTCGGGAACCCGGGCAACTACGTCTCCAGCGGCTTCAAAAGCTGCCGGCGGTACAATGTGTGCCTGGAGGGGGACGTCTTCCCCGCGGCCATGCTGGTCAGGGAGCTGACGCCCGGATTCTTCGACGGCAGACGCTACCGCTACGCCGACTCCCCGGCCTTCCAGATCGATCCCCAGGCGGCGGAGGACTTTGACCGGGACTTTCCCCCCATGGAGAGGGCCTTCCAGCCCAGCCAGGAGGAGTTCTTCATCCACAGCAATTCCGTCATCCGGCTCCCCGCAGACGCAGAGCCCGGCAGCAGCGAATAAAAAAGAGGATACAACAACAGGAGGAAATCTTTATGGACATCCGCAATCTCAAGGGCTCCATCGTGGCCCTGGTGACCCCCTTCCACCCCGACGGCTCCGTGAACTTTGAAAAGCTCCGGGAGCTGACGGAGTGGCACATCGAGAACGGCACCGACGCCATCCTGGCCCTGGGCACCACCGGCGAGAGCTCCACCATGACCCACGAGGAGGACGACGCGGTGCTCAGAACCGTCATTGCCGCCGCCGCAGGCCGGGTTCCGGTCATCGCCGGCACCGGCTCCAACGCCACCCAGACCATGCTGGAGAAGAGCCTGCGGGCCCAGGAGCTGGGGGCCGACGGCCTGCTGCTCATCACCCCCTACTACAACAAGGGCAACGGCGAGGGCATCTGCCGCCACTTCACCGCCGTGGCCGACGCGGTGAACATCCCCTGCATCCTCTACAACGTCCCCGGCCGCACCGGCTGCTCCATCTCCGTGGAGAACGTGGAGCGGCTCTCCAGGCACCCCAACATCTGCGGTATCAAGGAGGCCAGCGGGGACATGTCCTACGCCATGAAGATCGCCCACTGCATCTCCCCGGACTTCGCCCTCTGGTGCGGCAACGACGACATCACCATCCCCCTGCTCTCCATCGGCGGCAGCGGCGTTATCTCCGTGTGGGCCAACATCATGCCCCGCCAGTGCCACGACATGGTGACGGACTACCTGGAGGGCCGGCAGGACCGGGCCCTGGCTGCGGCCAAGCGGTATCTGGCGCTGATGAACGGCCTGTTCCTGGAGGTGAACCCCATCCCCGTCAAGACCGCCCTGAACCTGATGGGCATGGAGGCGGGCCCCTTCCGGCTGCCCCTGTGCGAGATGAGCGGGCCCAAGGAGGAGCAGCTCCGGGGACTTCTCAGAGAGGCGGGGCTGATCCAATGAAAATTCTGCTGATCGGACATGGCCGCATGGGTCACCTCATCGAGCGCACCGCCCTGGCCCAGGGGGACCAGATGGGCGGCATCCTGGACGTGGGCAACCTGGGGGACCTGGAGACCATCGGCCGGGTGGCGGACGTGGTCATCGACTTCTCCGCCCCGGCGGCCCTGCCGGCGGTGGCCCGGTACGTGCGCCAGACCGGAACGCCCCTCCTCTCCGGCGTGACGGGCCTGAGCGGGGCGGAGCTGGAGATCTTCACGGATCTGGGCCGCTCCGCGCCGGTGCTCCACTCCGCCAACTACTCCCTGGGCATCGCGGTCTTTCGCCGGGCCCTGGCGGAGGTGGCCGGGGTGCTCTCGGACTTTGACGTGGAGATCGTGGAGACCCACCACAACCAGAAGGCGGACGCCCCCAGCGGCACGGCCAAGCTGCTGCTGGAGGCGGTGGACCCCCGCCATGAGCGCACCCCGGTCTACGGCCGCCACGGTGTGCCCGGGCCCCGGGACAAGCGGGAGATCGGCGTACACGCCCTCCGGGGGGGCACCGAGGCAGGGACCCACACGGTGAGCTTCTTCGGTCCCGACGAGGCGCTGGAGATCACCCACCGGGCCTCCTCCCGGCAGATCTTTGTCAACGGCGCGCTCCACGCGGCCCACCGGCTCGTCCACATGCCCAAGGGCCGCTACAGCCTGGAGGATATCTTATTTGGAGGAACTGCGGTATGATGAACGCCCAGGAGATCATCGCCTACATCGGCGCGGCGGAGAAGAAGACCCCGGTGAAGGTGTACATTAACGAGAGAGAGCCCATCGACTACGGCGCCGCCCAGGTTTTCGGCGAGGGCCGCAGCAAGGTTGTGTTCGGGGACTGGCGGGAGCTGGGCCCCCTGCTGGCTGCCAACGCGGAGCGCATCGCGGACATGGCGGTGGAGAACGACCGGCGCAACAGCGCCATCCCCCTGCTGGACATGAAGGGGATCAACGCCAGGATTGAGCCCGGGGCCATCATCCGGGAGCAGGTGGAGATCGGGGACAACGCGGTCATCATGATGGGCGCGGTCATCAACATCGGCGCGGTCATCGGCCCGGGCACCATGATTGACATGGGGGCCATCCTGGGGGGCCGGGCCACGGTGGGCAGGAACTGCCACATCGGCGCGGGGGCCGTGCTGGCCGGGGTCATCGAGCCAGCCAGCGCCACGCCGGTGATTGTGGAGGACAACGTGCTGGTGGGGGCCAACGCCGTGGTCATCGAGGGCGTTCACGTGGGCGAGAACGCGGTGGTGGCCGCCGGGGCGGTGGTCATCGAGGACGTGCCCGCCGGCGCGGTGGTGGCCGGCTGTCCCGCCCGGGTCATCAAGATGAAGGACGAGGGCACCACCCAGAAGACCGCCTTGGAGGCCGCCCTGCGGCAGCTGTAGAGAAAAAGGCGGCAAAAGCGGTTGACATCCCCCGGCCTATGGGGTATACTGAGCGTACAAGCAGCCGGTAGGTAAGGCTACCCCCGGGATATGGATCGCTGCCGCAAAGGGATGGAGACATCCCGCGCTGGTTTGAACAGGTCTTGTCGATGCAAGGCATGACCTAACGCGATTTCACCGCCCTGGGGAGCTAAAGCTCAAACGGAGGCGGAGCGCATCGCGGTATTGCCGCGCACCCGTTTTCGTTCGGGTGCGCGGCTTTTTGCTTGCAGGACAACGAGGAAGGAGGCGAAGAGGATGGACGCAGGCGGCGGGCCAGACAACAGAACAAGCGCCGGCCGGGCCCACGTCTGTCCCGGCGCGGCCTGATTTGTCCGGCCTCCCTGCCAAACCGGGGCCCAGCCCCGAGAAGCAAGGAGGAAATGAAAGATGATGAAAAACACCAACAGGGCCGCCCTTGGGGAGCGGTCCTACCTGGACACGCCGGTGTGGCGCGTCTTTGCCAGCCGCATCCCCTGGCTGCTGCTTCTGATGCTGTCGGCGGCCTTCACCGGGGCCATTATCCAGCGCTTTGAGTCCGCTCTGGCTGCCCAGGTGGCCCTCACCGCCTTCATCCCCATGCTCATGGACACCGGCGGCAACTGCGGCAGCCAGTCCTCTGTCACGGTGATCCGTGGGCTGAGCCTGGGCCAGATCCGCTTCGGCGACTGGCTGCGGGTGCTGTGGAAGGAGCTGCGGGTGGGGCTGCTGTGCGGGGCGTCTCTGGCGGCGGTGAACCTGCTGCGGCTGACCCTCCTGACCGCCGTGCCGGCGGCGGTGGCGGTGACGGTGAGCCTGACCCTGGCGGTGACGGTGGTGGCCGCCAAGGCGGTGGGCTGCTGCCTGCCCATCCTGGCCAAGGGGCTGGGCCTGGACCCTGCGGTTATGGCCAGCCCGTTTATCACCACCCTGGTGGACGCCATCTCCCTGCTGACCTACTTCGGCATCGCGTCGCTGCTGCTGGAGATATGACCAGCCCCCAAAGGAAACGAGGCCCTTTCCAGCGTCTGCCCTCTTTCCCTCCCAGTATTTACATTCCGTTCACAGAAAATTAGCACTCTCTTCATGAGAGTGCTAATTTTCCTCTTTACATTTCCCCGCCCCGGGTGTACAATCACTGTCGAAAAGAAAAAACACGAGGTATGACCCGCCGGCCGGGTCATACTAAGCCCAAAGGAGGCATTGCGCATGAATTTCGACAAGTACACCCAGAACGCCCAGGCGGCGGTGGCGGACTGCCAGTCCATTGCCATGGAGAATGGCCAGCAGCAGCTGGAGGGTGAGCACCTTCACCTGGCCCTGCTGCGCCAGCAGGAGGGGCTGGTGCCACGGTTGCTGACCTACATGGGCCTGGACGTGGAGACCCTGGCCGGGGAGGTCCAGGGGGAGATTGACCGGCTGCCAAAGGTGTCCGGCAGCGGCGCTGGGCAGCTCTACGCCGGCCGCGGCTTCTCCCAGCTGCTCCATGGAGCGGAACGGATCGCCGGACAATTCAAGGACGAGTACGTGTCCGTGGAGCACCTGTATCTGGCCCTGGCCCAGGAGACCAACACCCCCAGCGCCCGGATCTTCCGCCAGTACGGGATCGACTATGAGAAGATCCTCCAGGCCCTCACCAAGGTCCGGGGCAGCCAGCGGGTCACCAGCCAGAACCCGGAGGAGAGCTACGAGGCCCTGGCGAAGTACGGCCGGGATCTGGTGGAGATGGCCCGGCAGGGGAAGCTGGACCCGGTCATCGGCCGGGACGGGGAGATTCGCCACACCATCCAGATCCTCAGCCGCAAGACCAAGAACAACCCCGTGCTCATCGGGGAGCCCGGCGTGGGCAAGACCGCCGTAGTGGAGGGGCTGGCCCAGCGGATCCTCAACGGCGACGTGCCCGAGGGGCTCAAGGACAAGACCATCTTCGCCCTGGACATGGGCGCCCTTATCGCGGGCGCCAAGTACCGGGGGGAGTTTGAGGAGCGGCTGAAGGCGGTGCTCAGCGAGGTGGAGAAGAGCGAGGGGCGGATCCTGCTGTTCATCGACGAGCTCCACAACATCGTGGGCGCGGGCCGCACCGAGGGCAGCATGGACGCGGGCAACCTCCTCAAGCCCAAGCTGGCCAGGGGGGAGCTCCACTGCATCGGGGCCACCACCCTGGACGAGTACCGCAAGTATATTGAGAAGGACGCGGCCCTGGAGCGGCGGTTCCAGAAGGTGCTCATCGGCCAGCCCACGGTGGAGGACACGGTGTCCATCCTCCGGGGCCTGAAGGAGCGCTTTGAGATCCACCACGGCGTACGCATCACCGACAGCGCCCTCATCGCCTGCGCCACCCTGTCGGACCGCTATATCACGGACCGCTTCCTGCCGGACAAGGCCATTGACCTGATGGACGAGGCGGCCAGCAAGATCCGCATGGAGATCGACAGCCTGCCCGGGGAGCTGGACGAGATCAGCCGCAAGATCATGCAGCTGGAGATCGAGAAGCAGGCCCTGGGCAAGGAGGAGGACCCTGGCTCCAAAAACCGGCTGGCCCACATCGAGGGGGAGCTGGCGGAGCTGCGGAGCAGAAACGACGCCATGCGCGCCCAGTGGGAGACGGAGAAGCAGTCCATTGCCGGGGTGAAGCGGATCAAGCAGGAGATTGAGGACACCCGCCATCAGATGGAGGAGGCGGAGCGGAGCTACGACCTGGAGCGGATGGCCCGGCTGAAGTACGACACCCTCCCCCGGCTGGAGAAGCAGCTGGAGGAGGAGCGGCAGCGGGTGGACCAGGGCAAGGAGACCCGGTTTCTCAAGGAGGAGGTCACGGAGGAGGAGATCGCCGCCGTGGTCAGCAAGTGGACCGGCATCCCGGTAAGCAAGCTGGTGGAGAGCGAGCGGGAGAAGCTGCTGCGCCTGCCGGAGATCCTCCACCGCCGGGTCATCGGCCAGGACGAGGCGGTCACCGCCGTCAGCGAGGCCATCCTCCGGGGCCGGGCGGGGCTGAAGGAGGAGAACCGGCCCATCGGCTCCTTCATCTTCCTGGGCCCCACCGGCGTGGGCAAGACGGAGCTGGCCAAGACCCTGGCCCAGGCCCTCTTTGACGACGAGCGGAGCATGGTCCGCATCGACATGTCGGAGTACATGGAGAAGCACGCCGTGTCCCGTCTGGTGGGTGCGCCTCCGGGCTACGTGGGCTACGACGAGGGGGGCCAGCTCACCGAGGCCGTGCGGCGCAAACCCTACAGCGTGCTCCTCTTTGACGAGATTGAGAAGGCCCACCCGGATGTGTTCAACCTCCTGCTCCAGCTGCTGGACGACGGCCGCCTCACGGACAACCAGGGCCGGACCGTGGACTTCAAAAACACCATCGTCATCATGACCAGCAACATCGGCTCCGCCTACCTCACCGAGAGCATCCGGCCCGACGGGTCCGTGGATCCGGAGGTGAAGGACCAGGTCCGGGGGGAGCTGAACAAGTACTTCCGGCCGGAGTTCATCAACCGGGTGGACGACATCGTGGTCTTCTCCCCCCTGACAGAGAGCCAGATCGCCGGGATCATCGACATCTCCATGGCCTCCCTGGTCCAGCGGCTGGCGGACCGGGACATCCGCCTGGAGCTGACGGACAGCGCCCGGGCCTTCATCGCCCGGTCCAGCTACTCCCCCGCCTACGGGGCCCGGCCGGTGAAGCGGTACCTGCAAAAATTTGTCGAGACGGAGCTGGCGGCCATGCTCATCCGCGGTCAGCTCTCCGACGGCCAGCGGGTGCGCATCGACAGCGATGGCAGCGCCCTGTCCTTCCAGGCGTAGCGGGCCTGAGATCGCTTTGCACGAGAGAACAGCGCCCCCGGAGAACCGCGCAGGAGCGGCCCTCCGGGGGCGTTCTCTACAACAGGAAACCTGTCCTTTTTGGCAAATCGCCAAAAAGCTCCAACCTGCGAAAAAGGGTATTGCCAACGGCAGGGGAGTGGTATATAATAAAGGGCCGTGTACAGGTTTTCATTCCGCCATAGACGGTTAAAGGAGTGGTCAAGCTGGACGACACAAGGACACGCATCATCTCCGCTGCCATCAGGGCCGTGCGGCAGCACGGCCTGGAGGGCGCACGCGTCCAGAACGTCAGCACCCTGGCGGGGGTCTCCCCCGGAGCGCTGTACCGCTACTTTGACAGCAAGGAGCAGCTGCTGGAGGAGTGCTTCACCTACGTGGACCGGCAGGCTGCAGCCATCTTTGACCAGCTGGCCTTCGATCCTCTGGCCATTGTCTCCAATCCAGTGGGGGCGGTGAGGGGCCTGTGGCTGCCCTATTTCCGGTTCTGGGTGGCCCATCCCGACGAGACCGTCTTCTATCATCGGTTTCGGGACAGCGCCCTCTTCCCCGAATACGACAGGAACCGGGATGTCCCCTATTTCGGCTCCTTTGTCTGCATGGTCCGGGCCTTCCGGCAGGTGTTTCCCGGCATCCGGCGGATGAATCAGGATCTGCTGTGGCTCCATGTGCTCACAACCACCGTCCTGTACGCCAAGTACGTGGCGGAGGGCGTGCTGTCCGCCGATCAGGAGACGGAGGAGACCGTATTCCAGCTGCTGGCCACCGGCCTGAGCGGCTATCTGAAGCCGGAGAATTCCTGCGAAAAGGCGGTTTAGTTCTGTTTAGCGCGGCGTGAATAAACATTTATTCTCAATACAAACAGGGGGAGGCCTCCCGGTCCGTCCCCGTGAGGAGTGTGTTATATATGGAGAAAATATTGGTAGTGGACGACAGCGTTGTACAGGCCGCCCAATTGAAATCCATCCTCAGCGACGACTACGACGTCACCGTCGCCCAGACAGCGGAGGACGGGCTGCGCCTGGCCAGCGAGGAGAGCTTCTCTCTCATTCTGCTGGACGTGGTGATGCCGGGCATGGACGGCTTCACGCTGCTCAAAAAGCTCCAGGAGGAGATCATCACCCAGAGCGTGCCGGTGATTCTGATTACCAGCCTGTCCAACATCGAGAGCGAGCAGCGGGGCCTCATTCTGGGGGCGGTGGACTATATCACCAAGCCCTTCAGCCCTCTGATCGTCAAGGCCCGGGTGAACACACACATCAAGCTCTACAACTACCGGCGGCAGATCGAGTATCAGTCCAAGACCGATCAGCTCACCGGGGTGGCCAACCGCCGCCAGCACGATCTCTACAGCGCTGTGAAGTGGAGCGAGGCCACCCGGCTGCAGGTGCCCTTTTCCATCTGCATGTTCGACATTGACAACTTCAAGAAGTTCAACGACACCTTCGGACACCCCGCCGGGGACAGGGTCATCGCCGCCACGGCGAAGACCGCGTCCGCCTGCCTCCAGCGGAGCACGGACTTCTTTGCCCGCTACGGCGGCGAGGAGTTTGTGGCCTTCCTCATCGGCGACAGCTCCGAGAAGGCCTTCTCCCACCTCCAGAAGATCAGGCAGGCGGTGGAGGACCTCCACATCCCCCACGATCCGTCGGTGTCCCAGTATGTGACGGTGAGCGTGGGCGGAGTCACCGTGGTGCCCCCGGCGGAGAGCGCCTACACCACCTACCTCAAGGTGGCGGACACCATGCTCTACGACGCCAAGAAGCACGGCCGCAATCAGGTGGTCTGGGCGGACGAGAAGATGCGCCAGATGTGGGAAAAGCCTTAATAACAGCCTGGGAGGGGTAACTGTGGGAATTTTTCAACTGTTCAGCCGCAAGGGCAAGGGGGAGGCCGCTCCCCAGGCCGAGGAGCCGCAGGAGGAGCTGGCCATCTACTCCGGTATGCGCGTGGAGGTGACCACCATGGAGGGCCGTCTGCTCTTCGTGGCAAAGCTGCTGGGGCTCCACGACGACAAGGCGGAGCTGCACCAGTACTCGGAGAGCGACGCGTTTGAGGAGGGAGAGAGCCTCCACGTCCGCATCCGGGGCTACAGCGACAGGGACCGGAAGGCGGTCTATATGGAGGGCACCATCTCCCCCCAGCCCCACCACACCTGGCAGGTGGAGGAGCTGACGGTGGCCCGCATAGGCAATGACAGGGCCTTCTTCCGCCTGGACACCAATCTGGACGCCACCGTCACCACCTTCAGCGGCCTGAACATCGGGGAGAAGCCCTGCAAGCTGCTGAACATCAGCGTGGGCGGAGCCTGCATCGGCTCGGAATACGTGCACCACCACGGGGACAAGTTCCTGCTGAAGGTGAAGCTGCTGGAGGACCGCCCGGCGTCGGCCATGTACTGTCAGGTTCTGCGGGTGATTGACCGGGGCGATTCCAAATACGAGTACGGGTGCCGGTTCCTGGAGCTGACCGAGGAGGACGAGGGGAAGATCACCCAGAACATCTTCGCGGCCCAGCGGAAGGCCCGGGCCAAATCCTGAAAAATAGTAGAGACCGCCTCCGGCAGTGCCGGAGGCGGTCTGGCGATTTCTGGGGCCTATGCGTTTTCACCGGCAAGGCGGGCGGCGGCAATCGCAGTCCCCCTCACCGCCGCCAGGGCCAGCGGGGCTTTTTGCTCTCCAGACGCTGGAGGGCCTTTTTCGCCTCCTGGCTGCCCTGCTCCGCCGCCTCACGGTAGAGCGCCAGGGCCCGCTCCCTGTCCCGGCGCACCCCCAGGCCCTTCTCATACAGGGCCCCCAGGGCGCAGGTGCCGTCCCGGTATCCCCCTTCGCTGCTCCTGGCGTACAGCTCCGCCGCACGCCCCGGGTCCTTCTCCACGCCGTAGCCGTTCTCGTAGCACTCCCCCAGCAAAAACTCCGCCCGGTGGTAGTTCTGCTCCGCCGCCTTGGCGAACCAGGCCGCCGCCTCACGGTCGTTCTCCTCCACGCCGATGCCGTGGTAGTAGAAGAACCCCAGGTTGCACTGGGCGCGGGCGTTGCCCTGCTCCGCCGCCTCACGGTAGAGCCGGGCCGCCTCCCCCTTGTCCTCCTCTACCCCCGCGCCCATCTCATAGCACAGGCCCAGGGCGCAGGTGCCGGGGGCGTAGCCCTGCTGGTGGGCCTGCCGGTACCAGGACGCCGCCTGCGCGGGGTCCTTCTCCACGCCGTAGCCGTTCTCATAGCACTCCCCCAGCAGATGCCGGGCCCGGGCGCTGCCCCGCCGGGCGGCCTCGGTGAACCACTTTGCCGCCTCCTCGTCGTCCTCCTCCACGCCGATGCCCCGGTAGTAGCAGTACCCCAGGTTGCACTGGGCGCGGATGATCCCCTGCCGGGCGGCCTGCCGGTAGAGCTCCACCGCCCGGACCTTGTCCATCTCCACCCCGTCGCCGAACTCGTAGCACACGCCCAGGGCGCAGGTGCCGGGGGCGTAGCCCTGTTGGTGGGCGGACTCATAGAGCTGGAAGGCGTGGGACAGGTCCACCGCCACGCCGTAGCCGTTCTCGTAGCACTCCCCCAGCAGCATCTGGGCACGGGGGTAGCCGCCGTCCGCGGCTCTGGCGAACCACTCCACCGCCTGATCGTTGTCCTCCGGCGTGCCGATGCCCCGGTAGTGGCAGAACCCCAGACAGCACTGGGCACGGAGGTAGCCCCGCTGGGCGGCCAGACGGTAAAACTCCACCGCCCGGGCCTCGTCCATCTCCACGCCGGTTCCGCTCTCGTAGCACACCCCCAGGGCGCAGGCCGCAGGCACGTGGCCCCCCTCCCAGGCCTTCTCGTAGAGCTGGAAGGCACGGGCCTCGTCCTCCTCCACGCCATAGCCGTTTTCATAGCACTCCCCCAGCAGGTGGAGGGCCCGGGGGTACTCCTGCTGGGCCGCCTTGGCGAACCACTCCGCCGCCTGAGCGTCGTCCTCCTCCACGCCGATGCCCTGGTAGAAACAGAATCCCAGGCAGCACTGGGCCCGGGCGTCCCCGGCCTCGGCCCCCTGACGGTAGAGCTCCAGGGCCCGGGCCCTGTCCTCCTCCACGCCGGAGCCCGTCTCGTAGCACACCCCCAGGGCGCAGGCCGCCGGCACGTGGCCCCCCTCCCAGGCCTTCTGGTAGAGGGCTGCGGCCTGATCGATGTCCCGCTCCACCCCGTAGCCGTACTCGCAGCACTGGCCCAGCAGGTACTGGGCCCGGGGGTAGTCCTGCTGAGCGGACCGGGCGAACCACTCCACCGCCTCACTGTCGTCCTCCGCCACACCGATGCCCCGGTAGTAGCAGTACCCCAGGTTGCACTGGGCCCGGGCGCTGCCCATGTCGGCGGCCTGGCGGTAGAGCTCCACCGCCCGCTCCTTGTCCTCCTCCACCCCACGGCCCACCTCGTAGCACAGGCCCAGGGCGCACACGGCGGGGGCGTGGCCCTTCTCCGCCGCGGCGGCGTAGAGCTTCACCGCCTTGTCCACGTCCTTCTCCACCCCCACGCCGAAGTCGTAGCACTCCCCCAGCAGATTCATGGCCCGGGGGAAGGCCTGCTCCGCCGCCTGGGTGAACCAGTAGGCGGCCTGCTTGTCGTCCACCTCCAGGCCGATGCCGTGGTAGTAGCAGTACCCCAGGTTGCACTGGGCGGGGACGTGGCCCCGCTGGGCGGCCTCCCGGTAGAGCTCCACCGCCCGGGCCTTGTCCTCCTCCACCCCCATGCCGATCTCGTAGCACAGCCCCAGGGCGCAGGTTCCCGGGGGATAGTCGTTTTCATGGGCCTGCCGGTAGAACTGCTGGGCCTGGGTCTCGTCCTTGTCCACCCCGTGGCCGTACTCGAAGCACTGGCCCATCAGGTACTGGCCCCGGGGGTAGCCGTCCTGAGCGGCCTCACGGTACAGGGCAGCGGCCTGCCGGTGGTCCTCCTCCACGCCGAACCCCCGGTCGTAGCACACGCCCAGGGCGCAGGTGGCGGGGCTGTAGCCCTGCTGGTGGGCGGCCCGGTAGAGGGCCACCGCCTTCTCCCCGTCCTGCTCCACGCCGTAGCCGTTTTCGTAGCACTCCCCCATGAGCAGCTGGGCCCGGGGGTAGTCCTGCTGGGCCGCCTTGGCGAACCACTCCGCCGCCTGAGCGTCGTCCTCCTCCACGCCGATGCCGTGGTAGTAGAAGAACCCCAGGTTGCACTGGGCAGGGGCGAAGTCCTGCTCCGCCGCCTCCCGGTAGAGCTCCGCCGCCCGCAGCTTGTCCATCTCCACCCCCTGGCCCAGCTCGTAGCACAGCCCCAGCTCGCACACGGCGGGGAGGTAGCCCAGCTCCGCCCCGGCGGTGAAGAGCTCCAGGGCCCTGTCCGCGTCCTTCTCCGTGCCGAACCCTCGGGCGTAGCACTGGCCCAGGGCGAACTGGGCGGCCACGTGGTCCCCCTCCGCCGCCCGGGCGAACCAGCGGAAGGCCTGCTCCGGATCCTCCGGCGCGCCGTCCTCGCCGGCGCGGTAGTTCTGGGCCAGCCGGTAGGCCGCGTCCAGGTCCCCGTCCTCGGCGGCGGAGAGGAGCTCCCGGAAGTTCTGCCGCTTCTCCGCCGTCCGGTCCGCCAGGGTCTGGATCAGCTCCGGGTTAAAATATATCATCACCGTGTCCTGCTCACCGGGCAGGAGGTTCTCGTTCTGGTCCGCCATAGGCTCTGTTTCCTTTCTTATGTCTGGCCCCCGCCGATTCCCGAGGCGGGAGCCGCCGGGCCTATTATAGCACACCGCCGCCCCCTTGGCAAGGCGGGCAATCGCGGGATCCCTCCCGGGCGCGGCAATGTCCCTGTCCCGCCGCGTTGACAGGGGGGCGCAAATGGGTTAAAATGGTGGTCATCAACAAGGAAGGACCGTAATGAACATGCTGCACCTGTCCCAGACCGACTACACCGTCAGCCGCTGGTCCGGCGGGACCACCACGCAGATCGCCATCTCCCCTCCAGACGCCTCCTACAGCGCGCGGGATTTTCTCTGGCGGATCAGCTCGGCGGTGGTGGAGGATGAGCAGAGCGTCTTCACCCCCCTGCCGGACTATGACCGCCAGCTGATGCTCCTGGACGGCTCCCTGCTCCTCCGCCACGACGGCGGCGCGGCCCTCCGGCTGGACCCCTATCAGGTCCACGCCTTTGACGGCGGCGCGGCCACGGAGAGCCAGGGCCGCTGCCGGGACTTCAACCTTATGCTCCGGAAGGGCCGCTGCCGGGGCCGGCTGCGGCCTCTCCGCCTGGAGGGGCCGGTTCTGCTCCCGCCTCCCCAGGGCGGCCTTCTCCTTCTCTACTGCGCCGCCGGCCGGGGCGCCCTGGGGGAGGGGACGGTTCTTGCCCAGGGCGAGAGCATCCTTCTGGAGGACGGGGAGGCGCCGCTGGGTCTGAGCGTTTCCGCTCCGGCGGACTTTGTGGCCGCAGAGATATGGTGCGATATTCCATGACGTACGAGGAATTCAGGGCCCAATATCCCATCCCCCTGAACCCGCAGCAGGAGGAGGCGGTCCGCCTGACGGAGGGGCCCGCTCTGCTGCTGGCTGTGCCGGGAAGCGGCAAAACCACCGTGCTGGTCACCCGGCTGGGGTACATGCTCTGCTGCCGGGGCATCCCTCCGGAGCAGATTCTCACCGTGACCTACACGGTGGCCGCCACCCGGGACATGAGGGCCCGGTTTGTAGGCTTCTTCGGGGAGGAGCAGGCTGGGAGGCTCACCTTCCGCACCATCAACGGCCTGTGCGCCGTGGTGATCGGATACTACGCCCGGCAGCGGGGCACGGAGCCCTTTGCCCTGCTGGACAATGAGCGGCAGCTGAGCGGCGTCATCCGGGATCTGCTGGTCCGCACCGGCGCCGCCTTCCCCAGCGAGCTCCTGGTAAAGACCGCCCGCACCCACATCACCTACTGCAAGAACATGATGCTCACCGAAGCGGAGATCTACGCCCACAAGGTGGAGGGGATGGACTTCCCCCGGGTGTACTTCGAGTACCAAGACTATCTGCTCCGCAGCCGGCGCATGGACTACGACGACCAGATGGTTTTCACCTGCCGCATCCTCCGCAAGCACCCGGACATCCTGGCCCACTTCCGCCGCCGGTGGCCCTATATCTGCGTGGACGAGGCCCAGGACACCTCCAAGATTCAGCACGCCATCCTCCGCCTGCTGGCCTCGAAGAGCCTCTTCATGGTGGGGGACGAGGACCAGAGCATCTACGGCTTCCGAGCCGCGTGGCCCCAGGCCCTGCTGGAGTTCGAGGAGGTCTTTCCCGGCGCAAGGATATTGAAGCTGGAGACCAACTACCGCTCCACCCGGGCCATTGTGGAGCGGGCGGACGCCTTCATCCGCCGCAACCAGAACCGCCGCCCCAAGCGGATGCGCACGGAGAACCAGCAGGGCTGCCCCATCCGGAGGATCACCCTGGAGGACTACAACCGCCAGTACAACTACCTCCTGAAGGTGGCGGAGAACTGCACGGAGTCCACCGCCATCCTCTACCGCAACAACGACAGCGCCCTGCCCCTCCTGGACCTGCTGGACCAGCGGGGCATCCCCTGCTCCTGCCGTCAGCGGGAGGCCTTCTTCTTCACCAGCCCTCTGGTGCGGGACATCACCGACATGCTGGAGTTCGCCTTTAACGACGGAGACGGGGACCTGTTCCTCCGCTTCTATTACAAGCTGGATCTGAGGATCAAGAAGGCCGTGCTCACCAGTCTGCTCTACGGCGCAGGCCG
This sequence comes from uncultured Clostridia bacterium, assembly GCA_947365965.1. Lineage (GTDB taxonomy): Bacteria > Bacillota > Clostridia > Oscillospirales > Oscillospiraceae > Pelethomonas. Next base: position 16,581 of record CANAZG010000006.1, on the reverse strand, counting down.
GGACCGGAGCGTCTTCGAGACCCTGCTGGAGAGCGGCCGGCTGGAGCCCTGGCAGATGGGGAAGGTGAAGGCCCTGCAGACCCACTACGCCAAGATGCCCGGCCTGACCAGCTTTGCCGCCATTCAGCGGCTGGTGCGGTACATGGGCTACGGGGACTACCTCCAGGATCAGCACAGCGACACGGCCAGATTGGACATCCTTCTCTCCCTGGCCAACCAGACTCCCGTTCTGGGCAAGTTCCTCCTGCGTCTGCGGGAGCTGCGCGGCATCGTCGAGGCCATGCCCCTCCGGCCGGAGTGCCCGCTGACCCTCTCCACCATTCACGCCAGCAAGGGCCTGGAGTATGACCGCGTCATCCTCATCGACGCGTCGGAGGGCCTGCTCCCCTCGGCGGAGGAGGGGGAGGAGCTGGAGGAGGAGCGGCGGCTTTTCTACGTGGGGGCCACCCGAGCGAGAAAGCAGCTGGAGCTCCTGTGCTACGAGAAGAAGTTCGGGGAGCCAGCCGACGTCTCCTTCCCCTTTGTGTCCCAGTTCCTGGGGGAGGCGCCCCCGGCGGAGAAGCGGGACCAGCGGCAGGCGCAGGAGAGGGGGCAGACAGCGGAGAAGCGTCAGGACACGGAGAAGCGCAGGGCCCGGACCCCAAAGGCGGCGGGCCCCACCGCAGAGCAGCTCAGCGCCTGGATGAAGGACTACCTTCCCGGCACAGAGGTCACCCACAAGGTCTTCGGTCGGGGACTGCTGACAGGCCGGAAGGGGACCTTCGCCACCATCGCCTTCATGGAGGCTGGGACCAAGAAAATTGATCTGGCCGCCTGCCTGCGGCAGGGGAAGATTCAGCTGACCCGTTTTATGTAGGGGGCAAGCGGCGCTCGCCTCTGCGTCCCCTCTAACAAATGCGCCCCACGCGCCAAGGCCCCGGACCAGCTCTGGTCCGGGGCCTTTCGATCACTTCATGTACTTTTGCAGCAGCCGGGATACCTCCCGCACATCGATGGGCTTGGCCACGTGGGCGTTCATGCCGCAGTCCAGGCACTTCTTGATATCCTCGGCAAAGGCGTCGGCGGTCATGGCGATGATGGGGATGGTCTTGGCGTCTGGCCGGTCCAGCCCCCGGATGGCCTCCGTGGCTTCGTAGCCGTTCATGATGGGCATCCGCAGATCCATGAGCACCGCGTCGTAGTACCCCGGGTCCTTGGCCTGGAACATGTCCACGCAGACGTGGCCGTCCTCCGCCCAGTCCAGGGCCAGACCCTGACTGCTGAGCAGCTCCTCGGCGATCTCCCAGTTGAGCTCGTTGTCCTCCGCCAGCAGGACCCGCCGTCCGGTAAAGTCCGTGGCAGTCTCCATCTTCTGGGGCCCGCCATCCTGGTCCGGGGCCAGATAGGGCTTCAGGCCGTAGAACAGGGTGGACTTGAAGAGGGGCTTGGAGATGAAGCCGGTGATCCCCGCATCCTTGGCCTCCGCCTCGATCTCGCTCCAGTCGTAGGCCGAGATGAGCAGGATGGGCACCTCGCTGCCGAACCGGCGGCGAATCTCCCGTGCGGCCTTGATGCCGTCCATATCCGGCAGCTTCCAGTCCAGCAGGATGACCTGGTACTCCCCGGGCGTGTTGTGCCGCTCCTCCACCATCCGGAAGGCACTCTGGGCGTCCATGGTCCACTCCGCGTGGACGCCGATGGCCTTCAGGGAGTCCACCGTGCTCTCGCACAGCTGCTGGTCATCGTCCACCACCAGCATGTTCCAGTCCGGCAGGACCATGTCCGCCTCCTGGATCACGGCCTTGAGCAGGTCCACGCACACGTGGAACTCCGTCCCCTGGCCCAGCTCGCTCTCCACCTCAATGGAGCCTCCCATGGCGTCCACGATGTACTTGGTGATGGTCATGCCCAGGCCGGAGCCCTCGGTGCGGCGGACCCGGGCGTTGTCCTCCCGGACAAAGGACTCGAAGATTTTCGCCTTGAACTCCGGCGTCATGCCGATACCCGAGTCCTTGATGCGGAAGTGGATGCGCACATAGTCCTCGCCCTTGTCCGAGTCCTCCTCGTACATGGACACGTGAATCTCCCCCTCCTCAGGGGTGAACTTCACCGCGTTGCCCAGGATGTTCAGCAGCACCTGATTGAGCCGCACACTGTCGCAGCGCACGTTCTCCGTGGAAATATCGTGGATGCACACGTCAAACCGCTGCCGCTTGGAGCGCACCTGGGGCTGGACAATGCTCACCAGACTGTCCATCACCTCCCGCAGGGAGACCTGATCCTCGTTGAGGGTCATCTTGCCGCTCTCGATCTTGCTCATGTCCAGCACGTCGTTGATGAGCCCCAGCAGGTGCTTGCCGGAGAGGGAGATCTTTTTCAGACAGTTCTGCACCTGCTGCATGTCGCCGATGTTGGCGGTGGCGATGGCCGTCATGCCCACGATGGCGTTCATGGGGGTGCGGATGTCGTGGCTCATGTTGGAGAGGAACTCGCTCTTGGCCCGGTTGGCGTGAATGGCCTCCCGCCGGGCGTTGTCCAGCTCCACCATCTGCTCCCGGGTCATCTTCATGTATCTGGCGAAGATCAGCGCCAGCGCGGTCAGGATGATGGCGCTGCCTGTCAGGGTCATGAAGATCCACTGGCTGGTAAGGGTGGATATCTCCTCGTCCAGGCTGCCGTAGGGCATGACGATGACCAGATGCCACTCCGAGTAGGCCAGCCGGGTGCAGTGGAGATGGCGGCGCTCCTTGCCGATCTCCAGTACCGTGGAGTAGTCCTCGTTATTGTCCATGCTGGCCTGGAGCTCGCGGATGTACCGCTCCCCGCCGGAGCTGCCCGCCTCCTCAAACACGGCGCGGATCTGCTCAAAGTAGGTGTCCTGGAAGCCATCCGAGGAGCGGATGACAAAGGAGCCGTCCTTGCGGATGATGTAGGAGTAGACCACGGAGTCGGTGGTGTTGAGGGAGAGGGTGTCGCTGATGTACTCCACCGGAATGCCCGCCACCAGGGCGATGGACTTCTCACCATCCTCCATGTCGTAGGCCGCAGGTACGCCCATGAGCACCAGCTTCTCCCCCGACACGCTGGTGCCCACAGCCACTTTTTTCTCCCCCTCGCGCAGGGAGGAGAGGAAGGGTGCCGGGTCTGTGATCTGGATGTCTCCGCCGTAGAGCATCTCAAAGCCGCCCTCGCCGTTGTAGTAGCCCAGGCAGTTGAAGTCCCGGACCTGGGCGCTGAAGATCAAATCGCTGGCCAGCTTCTGGCGGCTGGCCGTGCCCGGCTCATAGGTCTGCACCATGGCCTCCACCTGGCCCAGGCGCAGGTCAATGGTGGTGGCAAAGTGGAGAGAAATCTGTTCGCTCATGCCGTTCATGTAGAACTTGCCCACCTCGCCGATGGTGTTGGCGCTCCGCCGGGTCATATATACGCCCAGGAAGGTAAAGATGCACACCGTCAGGATAGACGCCAGAATCAGGCTGACGGTCAGAAACCGGGGGGTCTGGATTTTCAGCTTGCTCATCTGTCAGCACCTCCTTGGAGCCTCGGGGATCATTTTCACGCGCCCAGACCCTCCCGGAAGGCCCGGATGGCCTCCACCGTCTGTCCGTAGTCCGCGCGCACCTGCTCCAGCAGGCCGGGGGCCTCGGGCGTCACGCCGTGGCGCAGGGCCTCGCTCAGGGCGCTGCTGGAGCGGTAGAGCCGGGTGAAATCCAGGTTCTGACACATGCCCTTGATGGTGTGGGCGGCCCGGAAGGCCTCTTCCCAGTTCTCGGTCTCCATGGACTGGAGCAGCAGGTCAAAGCTGCCGTCGTCCAGAAACTTGAGTACGTACTTCTGGATGAATTTCTCGCTGGGCAGACGTCCGGAGACGCCGGCGAAGTCGCCGTCCAGAGCGGCGTAGCACTCCTGAAGGGTCATAGCAGTATACCGTCCTCTCCTTTGTATTCGTCGCCGCCCTCCGCGCCGTCAATGGGCGAGATGGCGGAAAACATCTTGCGCATACCCTCGTCATAAAAGCGGTAGCGTCCCCGTCCGGAGCGCTTGACCGCGTAGAGGGCCTGATCTGCGGCGTTGAACAGGGTCTCGTAATCCGTGCCCACCACGGCGGTGCGGGCCACGCCCATGCTGATGGAGATGGGGAAGTTCTCGAAGGAACAGGAGGTCAGGGCGTTGAAGATGCGGGAGATGATGGGCCTCGCGTCCCCCCGGTACTCCAGAAACAGCAGGAACTCGTCCCCGCCCACCCGCGCGGCGATGTCCCCGCCCCGGATGCTCTCGCACAGCTTGGCGGCCAGGAACCGGAGCACGTTGTCCCCGAAGATGTGGCCGTAGGTGTCGTTGGCGGACTTGAAGTGGTCCAGATCAATGATGGCCATGGCGAAGCGGCTGCCCGGCTCATCCTCCATGCGGGCGATGATCCGCTCCCTGGCGCTGGCGTGGTTGAGAAGGCCGGTGAGGTTGTCGTGGGAGGCCATGCGCTCCAGGGTGTCCAGCTTCATGCGGGAGTCGTGGATGTCGATGGCCTTGCCGATGGCCCCGGTGTACTGGGGGGGCTCGTCGCTGGACCAGGTGGCCCGGGCGATAATCCGGGTCCAGCGGTCCTCCTCGCCGATCCGGGTCCGGCAGTCGAACTTGACCACGGGCTGGGCGGGGCTGGTGGCCTGCAGAGCCTGGGAGAGGCTGGCCATGGTCCCGGCGTCCATGATGTGCAGGACGCTCTCGCTGTGGATGGGGTCCATGACGGTCTCCTTCAGGCCCAGCCGGTTGGCCCCCCAGGTGTTGAGGGTAATCATGGGGGGGACGACGGTGTATTCAAACTGAATCTCCTTGCTCATGGCAGCGAAGAAGCTGAACTTCATCCGCTCGTGCTCCAGGAGCTGGAGGGTCCGCTCGGAGGCGGAGAGCTCCTCATGGCGGTGGAGCTCGTCGGCCACGGATCGCATCTCCATGCGGCTGACCCGATCGCCGGTGTCGCCCCCCATCTCCTCGGGCAGCTTGGGCGCCATCTCGGTGAGGCACTCCATGAGCAGGGGGTTAAAGACGCCGCACTGGCCGTCCAGGATCATCTCCACAGCCTTGCTGTGGGGGATGGCGGGCTTGTAGACCCGGGGGCTGGTGAGGGCGTCGTACACGTCGGCCAGGGCGACGATCTGGGCGGATATGGGAATCTCGTCCCCCTTCAGGCCGTCGGGGTAGCCCCGGCCGTCCCAGCGCTCGTGGTGCCAGCGGCAGATGGATCTGGCCACCTTGACCAGGGGGTCCTGCTGGTGGCTGGGGAGGTTGTCCATCATGTCGGAGCCCACGGTGGTGTGGGTCTTCATGATCTCGAACTCCTCCTGGGTGAGGCGGCCGGGCTTGTTGATGACCGCGCCGGGGATGGAGATTTTGCCGATGTCGTGGAGGGTGGAGGCGGTGCTGATGAGACGGATGTCCGCCTGGGTGAGGGGGTAGCGGTCCGTCTTGAGCGCCAGATGCTGCAAAAACAGCTCCGTGAGGGTGCGGATATGGAGCACATGCTGGCCGCTCTCCCCGTTGCGGAACTCCACGGTGTGGCTGAGGATGTCGATCATGAGGCTGGACTGGCGCTCCTTCTCATAGATCTGATCGGCAACCATGCCCACCAGCTTCTTCTGCTTGGCGTAGAGCAGGGTGGTGTTGACCACCCTGCGGTGGACCACAATAGCGTTGAAGGGACGGTTGATGAAGTCGGTGGCTCCCAGGTTGTAGGCCCGCTCCACGTGGGCGGGAGCGGTCTCAGCGGTAATCATGATAACGGGGATGTCCTCGATCCACCCCTGCTGATTCATCAGCGTGAGCACCTCAAAGCCGTCCATCTCCGGCATGACGATGTCCAGCAGGACCAGATCGATCTCTGCGCGGTACTTCTGCAGCGCGGCCACGGCCTTCACGCCGTCCTCCGCCTCCAGGATATCGTACTCCTCCCCCAGCATGTCGGCCAGGATGGAGCGGTTCATCTCGGAGTCGTCGGCGATGAGGATCCGCTGCCTGCGGCGCTGTTCGGGACTGTTCATAGGCTTCACGTCCTTTCCTGTCAAAAGCAAAGCCTGACGTGTTGTATTGATTGGGAGGCCGGATCGTTCAACCGGCAAACAACCACCGTATAGTATAGCAGACTTTTTCCCCTGCGGCAAGAGGTTTCTCGCCCTTCTTCACAACAAACGCAGGAATACGCTCCCCCTGTTCCTCTCCGCCGCAATTTTCCCCTTTCCCACGGTTGTATTTTTCGCGGAGATTTGTTATTCTAAGAAAACAGGCATATTGAAGCGCAGGCGGGCGGGCGCGGCCCGGATCGGCATTCCGCTCTCCCGCCTCCCTGTAAAGAGGTATCTTCCATGATAAGAATTTTGATCGTTGAGGACGAAAAGCCCATCGCGGATCTGCTGGACATGTCCCTCACCTCCGCCGGCTACAGCTGCGACTGTCTGGACAACGGCGCCGCGGCGGCGGACGCCGTGGAGTCCAGGCGCTATGACCTCATTCTGCTGGACGTGATGCTCCCGGGCATCGACGGCTTTGAGCTCATGGAGTACTTGGCCCCTCTGGAGATCCCCGTCATCTTCATCACCGCCCGCAGCACGGTGAAGGACCGGATCAAGGGCCTGAAGCTGGGGGCGGACGACTACATCGTCAAGCCCTTTGAGATCGCCGAGCTCCTGGCCCGGGTGGAGACCGTCCTGCGCCGCTACCACAAGACCGACACCCGCATCGTGGTGGACGACGTGGCGGTGGACACCCAGTCCCGGGTGGTCACCAAAGGCGGCGAGACCGTCCCCCTCACGGCCAAGGAGTACAGCCTGCTCATGCTCTTCCTCCAGAACAAGAACATCGCCCTCTTCCGGGAGACCATCTACGAGCGGGTGTGGGAGAACGAGTACATGGGCGACAGCCGCACCGTGGACCTCCACGTCCAGCGCCTGCGGAAAAAGCTGGGCTGGCAGGAGCGGATTGCCGCCGTCTACAAGGTGGGCTACCGGCTGGAGGTCAGGGAATGAAGTTCGCCTGGAAGGTGACCCTGGCCGCGCTGTGCATCCTCATGCTCTCCACCAGCGTGGGCAGCTACCTGCTTATCTCCCTCTCCTTCCAGTCCGCCCTGGAGCGGGAGATCGACGTGGCCCGGGAGGAGATGCAGATGCTGCGCATCACCTACGAGGCCGTCTGCTCCGCCCGGGGCATCACCCTGGAGAATCTGGACGGCAAGTCCGCCAGCCTCAGGCGCACGCTGGGGGAGGACCCCTACTTTGCGGACCGTCAGTTCCGGGTCAGCACCCAGGAGGGGATCCAGGTCCACTCCACCCTCTCCTCCGCCAGCGACCAGGAGCTGCTCAACAGCATCGACGAGCGCTCCTCGGGCTACATCCTCCGCTTTGACCAGCGCACCGGCCGCCATCTGGTCCACTGCGCCGGGGCCATATCCCTGCCCGACGGAGCCCTGTACATGGAGACCGTCCGGGACATCTCCTCCCTCTTCTCCGACCGGGAGATCCACTACCAGGTCTACCGCTGGGTGGCCCTGCTGGTGGTGGGGGTCAGCGCGGCGCTGATTTTCGCCTTCGCCTACTGGCTGACCACCCCCATCCGCGCCCTGGGCCGGGTGGCCACCCAGCTGGCCCAGGGGGACTACACCCCCAGGGCCCAGGTGTCCGGGGACGACGAGATCGGCGAGCTGGCCGCCAGCTTCAACCGCATGGCCGGCGCCATTGCCAAAAATGTCCAGGAGCTGGAGGACGCGGCCCGTCGGCAGGAGGACTTCACCGGCAGCTTTGTCCACGAGCTGAAGACCCCCCTCACCTCCATCATCGGCTACGCGGACATGCTCCGCTCCCGCACCCTGGACGAGGACCGGCGCTTCAAGGCCGCCAGCTATATCTTCTCCGAGGGCAAGCGGCTGGAGAACCTGTCCCTGGCCCTCATGAGCCTGCTGGTGGTGGGCCACACCCGGGCGGAGGTGAAGAGCGTGAACATGGGCCTTCTGTGCCAGCAGGCAGGGCGCAGCGCCCTGCCCGCCATGACGGCCCAGAACCTGCACCTGGTGGTCCAGGCGGAGGAGGCCTCCCTGCCCGGGGACCCCTCCCTGCTCCAGACCCTGCTGCAAAATCTGCTGGACAACGCCCGCAAGGCCTCCGAGCCGGATACGGTGGTGGCCCTGGACGGGCAGCGGACAGAGGCGGGCTACCGCATCACGGTGACGGACCAGGGCCGGGGCATCCCGGAGGAGGAGCTGGACAAGATCACAGAGGCCTTCTACATGGTGGACAAGTCCCGCTCCCGGGCCCAGGGAGGCGCGGGGCTGGGGCTGGCTCTGTGCAAGGAGATCGCGGCCCTCCACCGGGGGGAGCTGCGCTTTGAGAGCCAGGTGGGCCTGGGCACCAAGGTGACCGTGGAGCTGGAGGGGATCCATGTCGAGTAGTATGCGAAAATTTCTGACCGCCGCCCTCACCGCCCTGCTGACGGCGGCGGCCATCTTCCTCCCGGCCCGGCTCTCCCTGTGGAACGACCGGCTTCTGCTGGACGATCCCCATATCCTCCAGGAGGACCGGGAGGGCTTTGGCGAGAGCGTGGGCCTGACGGTGGCGGAGAAGGTGATCCTCCTCCGGACCGGCGGCCTGGACAGCCTGACCGTGGGCGGCGGGGAGAGCCCCCAGCGGGAGGACGCCCTCAGCCAGCAGGAGAAGCTGGACGCGGAGGAGCAGCGCAAGCTGGCGGAGCGGGCCGCTGCCGTGCAGGCGGAGGTGCGCTCCCTTCAGATGATCGGTGCCCTGCCGCTGATCTGGGACGGGGAGAGCCCTGCGGAGTGCGTGGAGCGCAGCCAGATCCTCTATGTGGACCGGGAGACCCAGATGAGCTTCCTGGTGTACCGGATGGCCCTCAACTGTCCGCCCTACTCCCTGGAGCTGTCCGTGGACGCCCAGTCCGGGCGGGCGCTGGCCTTCTCCCTGCTCTGGGGCAGGGACGGCTCCCTCGTCTGGAGTCCCCGGGGCGCCAGCACCTTTGGCAGCGCGTGGCGGGACTACTGGGGCATGGACAGCGTCAGCGCCAACTGGTACAATGAGTTCACCCGGAGCATCCTGGAGGACGTGGACGCCCGGATGCAGATCGGCGGGGAGTACAGCTCGGTGGGAGAGGTGAGCTTTTCCTACAGCGGCCAGCCGGTCCACATCCCCCTGCTGTGCTGGTCCTACAGCGGCGGCCGCTGCTCCCTCCACTGGAACCGGAATCCCTAGCGTCAGAAAAATCCACCTCAGCCCGTAGCGGCTGTGAATCCTTACAAGAAACGCTAAAATAAGGAGGCCCATTCCCCTATGAGCAAGAATTACCGCGGACGGCGGCGGAAGCATCCCAGTCTGACCCTGACCCTGCTGGTCCTGGCGGCCCTGGCGGCAGGCGCCGTTTTCTTCCTCCGCCGCCCCGTCAGCCCGCTGTCTCCCCCGAGCAGCACCGTCCGTCCCCTCCCCGACGAGAGGGCCGACCCACCCCTCTCCGGCGGCCGCGTGGCCACCGCCTCCGGCGTCCCCTGCTCCCGCCGGGAGCTGGGGGAGGAGGCCCTGTACACCGGGGAGCTGATCCTGGTGAACAATGAGGTTCTCTACCGCTTTCCCCAGGAGCAGAAGCTGGTAAGCATCTACGAGGAGAAGAGCGAGGGCTACTACGTCCGGGATATGGAGGTGTTCCTCTCCCCCGTGGCCATGGAGGCCCTCAACGATCTGCTGGATGCCTTCCGAGCCCAGGGGGGCAGCAAGTCCATCAACGTGGTGGCCGGATACCGGGACCGGGACTACCAGCAGCGCCTCTTTGACCAGAGCGCCCAGCGCAACGGCCAGGACCACGCGGAGAAGTACGTGGCCCAGCCCGGGGGCAGCGAGCACCACACGGGGCTGGTAGTGGACTTCTCCATCCTCAACGCCAACGGGTCCAGCGGGGACTACAACGGCTCCGGGGAATACGCCTGGATCAACGAGAACTGCCAGGACTACGGCTGGGTGGTCCGCTACCAGGAGGGCAAGGAGGCGCTCACCGGCATCTGGGACGAGCCCTGGCACTTCCGGTACGTGGGCGTCCCCCACGCCACGGAGATGGCCCGGCGGGGGCTGTGCCTGGAGGAGTACATTGACCTGCTCCGCCAGTACCCCTATGACGGGGAGCACCTGACCATCGAATGCGCGGCCGGAACCTACGAGGCCTGGTACTGCCCCGGCAGCGCGGCCTATGTCCCGGACAGCGGGGAGTGGTCCGTGTCCGGCAACAACGTGGATGGACTGGTGGTCACCTGTAAGGTGTCGGCGTGAGACAGGGCGGAAATCTGTGCCGGACGCAGGGACCTGGGGTACGATATGATGAAAGGCTTTGAGCGGAAGAGCCAGCTGCTTTCTCTTTGCGGATTGAACTGCGGACTATGCCCCATGTTTTTAGGCAGTTACTGCGGCGGCTGCGGCAATGGCAATCAATCGTGCAGGATTGCGCGGTGCAGCCTTGCACACGGAGGCATAGAATACTGCTATGAGTGCGGCAGCTATCCCTGCGAACAATACCGGCATATTGATGAATACGATTCCTTTATTACCCATCAGCGGCAAAAATCAGATTTAGAACGGGCGCAGCGCATCGGGATTGAACGGTATCATCTGGAGCAACGGGAAAAAATGCGCATTCTTTCTGATCTGCTCGCTCACTATAATGACGGGCGCAGGAAAAACTTCTTTTGCGTGGCTGTTAATTTGCTGGAGCTTCCGGATTTACAGGAGGCCATGACGCGGATACAGTCAGACAGTCGATTGCCCTCGCTGCCGGTGAAGGAGCAATGTCGGTATGTGGCCGCTGTATTTCAGGAAATCGCCGACAGAAGAAGCATAACGCTAAAGCTCCGGAAAAAGAAACCGTTGACAAATCATTGATTGCGGGACGCGCTGTCTGCGGGGACAGCGCATCCCTTTATCTCCGGAAAGACGAAAGCAGAAAAATCGGGAGCGCCCTGCGGGGCGCTCCCGATTTTTCTGCTTTCTTTTACCCCCACAGGGCCGACAGCATGGGGATGATCTGCTTTTTCCTGGACATGATCCGGGGCAGAAAGGCCTCGTGGTCCCGCAGCTCTGTGTTGAAGGCCTGCTGGAAGGTGTCCTCCCCGCCTACGCACAGCACCTTGCTGCCCTCCAGGAGCACGTCCGTGAGCATCAGCAGCATCATGCTGTAGCCGTGCTCCGCGCGGGTCTGCTCCATGAGGGCCAGAAACTGGTCCTTCCGCCGGAGCTGGCGGTCCGAGTCCACGCAGGTGATCTGGCTGACGCCGAAGTCGTGGCCCGCGATGTGGAACTCCTTGAAGTCCGTGAACAGCAGCTGGTCCACCGGCTTGTCCTCCGGCGTGGAGGCGGAGAAGATCTCCCGGCCCAGCTCGTCCAGGGAGAGGTTGGCGATATGGGCCATGCGCTCGGCCATCCTCCGGTCCCGGTTCGTGCAGGTGGGGGACTTGAACATCACCGTGTCGGACACAATGGCCGCCGCCATCAGCCCCGCCAGCTTGGCCGAGGGCATCATCCCCCGCTCCTGGTACATCCCCGCCACAATGGTGCAGGTGCTGCCCACGGGCTCGTTGCGGAAGTAGATGGGGTTCTTGGTCTGGATGTCCGCCAGACGGTGGTGGTCAATGATGGCCAGCACATCCGCCTGCTCCAGGCCGGGCACCGACTGGGCCGCCTCGTTGTGGTCCACCAGCACCACCCGCTTGCGCCGGGGCTTGATGAGGTGGTAGCGGGACAGGGACCCCACCACCCGCTCCTGCTGGTCCAGAATGGGGTAGCTGCGGTAGCGGCTCTGGAGCACCACCTCCCGCACGTCGTCAATATAGTCCTCCAGGTGGAAGGCGATGACCTCCTTCTGCTGGGCCAGACGGCCCACGGGGATGGCCTGGAAGATCCGGCGCACGGCCCGGAAGCCGTCATAGGGGGTGGAGATGATGCAGGTGTTCTTCACCTGCGCCCGGATCTCCTCGGGCAGCTCCGCCTGACACAGCACCACGCAGGCCACGCCGAAGGCCACCGCCTCCCGCAGCATGTCCGGCTGGTTGCCGCAGATGAGGACCGTCTCCCTCTGGCGGAAGGGGGGCAGCTCCCCGGACTGGGGCAGGGCCAGAACCACCTGACCGGAGATGGTGTTCACCACCTCCTCCGTCTCCCCCAGCAGCTGGCCCTCCAGAACGCTGAGGATGTTGAACAGGGGCACGGACCGGAGGTCCGCCGCCTCGATGGTCTCCATATCAAAGCCGGCGATGTCCCCGGCGGTGAGCATCCCCCGGAGATGCCCCTCGTCGTCGGTGACCGGAATGGCGGAGATGTGCTTGTCGTCCTCCATGGCTGACCAGGCCCGGCTGACGGTGACAGCCTCGTTGAGGATGGGGGGCACATCGTACTCCAGATCCATCACCTGGGTGCGCATGTTCTTGATGAGCAGGGGCGGCTCAAAGCCGAAGCGGTTGAGGATGAGCCGGGTCTCGTCGCTGATCTGGCCCAGCCGGGCGGCCACGTACTGCCGGTCCCCCACCGCGTTTCGCAGGGCGGCATAGGCCATGGCGGAGACGATGGAATCGGTGTCCGGGTTGCGGTGTCCTGTGACGTATATCTTGTCCATGGTTTTCACACTCCTTGGAGGTAGTATGCGCAAAAGAGGCCCGGGGCCCCGGCCCGGGACCCGACAGGTACAGTTTACCACACATTCCCAGCCGGGCGCAACGGGGATTTGGGGCCGGAGGGGGAAAAATCAATCTTTTTTCTCCGAAAAAATTGACATACCGGGGCGCAGAGGATATAATACCAGCCGGACATGATTTGACCGACGGGAGGTTTTTTTCATATGACGCGTATCAAGGCGGTTGTCTTTGATCTGGACGGCACCCTGCTGGACACCATCGCCGATCTCACCGGTGCCATCAACCGCTCCCTGGCTGCCTGCGGCCTGCCCACCCACACGGTAGACGAGTGCAGGGGCTTTGTGGGCGGGGGCATCCGGGAGGCGGTGCGCCGGGCCCTGCCCCCGGACAGCAGCGACGAGCTCATTGACCGGGCCCTGGCCCTCTACAAGAACGACTACCCCCACCACTGCGCGGAGCAGACCACGTGGTACCCGGGAATCCCGGAGCTGCTGGACCGCCTGGCCCGGCGGGGCCTCCTGCTGGGGGTGCTGAGCAACAAGACCGAGGCCACGGCCCAGCAGGTGGTGAAGACCTTCTTCCCAGACGTGGCCTTCCGGTGCGTGCTGGGCCGGGCGGAGGGCCGGCCCCTGAAGCCGGACCCGGGGGCGGCCGCGCCGGTGCTGGCGGCCATGGGCCTGGAGGCCGGGGCGGTGGCCTACGTGGGCGACAGCGGCACGGACATGGCCTTTGCCCGGGCCGCAGGGATGCTGCCGGTGGCCGCGCCCTGGGGCTATCGGTCCCGGGAGGAGCTGGTGGAGCAGGGGGCCGTTCTGGTGCCCGGCCATCCGGCGGAGCTGGAGGACCTGCTGGCGCCCTACTGCGGCCAGAATTGACAGGCGGCGCAGGAGGACGGTCCCATGTAGATTTTTACAGCCGCGCTGACGTATATAATTGAGTAATAAAGGAGGCCATCAGTAGGATTCATGGCTGATTTGAGAGAAGAAATTTCCAGAAGAAGAACCTTTGCCATTATCTCCCACCCGGACGCGGGAAAAACCACATTGACTGAAAAATTCCTCCTCTACGGCGGGGCCATTGCCCAGGCCGGCGAGGTCAAGGGCAAGCGGGCCCGGGCCGCCACCTCCGACTGGATGGAGATCGAGCGCCAGAGGGGCATCTCCGTCACCAGCTCGGTGATGCAGTTCCAGCACAACGGCTTCTGCATCAACATCCTGGACACCCCCGGCCACCAGGACTTCTCCGAGGACACCTACCGCACCCTCATGGCCGCCGACTCCGCAGTGATGGTCATCGACGGGGCCAAGGGCGTGGAGCCCCAGACGAGGAAGCTCTTCAAGGTCTGCGCCATGCGCCATATCCCCATCTTCACCTTTATCAACAAGATGGACCGGGAGACCCGGGACCCTCTGGAGCTGTGCGAGGAGGTGGAGCGGGAGCTGGGCATCGACACCTGCGCCGTCAACTGGCCCATCGGCTGCGGCAAGGCCTTTCAGGGGGTCTATGACCGGGCGGAGGGCAGCATCCTCTTTTTCTCCAGCGAGGGCCACGGCAGGAAGGCCGCCTCCACCCGGATCGATCTGGAGGACCCGGCGGCGGCGGACCTGCTGGGCAGCCAGGAGCGGTGGCAGACCCTGCGGGACGAGGTGGAGCTGCTGGGGGCCGGCCGAGAGTTTGACATGGAGGCCGTCCGGGCCGGGACCCTCAGCCCCGTGTTCTTCGGCTCCGCCCTCACCAACTTCGGCGTGGAGCCCTTCCTGGAGGCGTTTCTGCGCATGACCACCCCGCCCCTGAACCGGATGACCGACAGCGGGGAGATCGACGCCTTTTCCCCGGACTTCTCCGCCTTTGTCTTCAAGATCCAGGCCAACATGAACAAGGCCCACCGGGACCGCATCGCCTTCATGCGGGTGTGCTCCGGCAAGTTCCAGCGGGACAGCGAGGTCTTCCACATGCAGTCCGGCAAGAAGCTCCGCCTCAGCCAGCCCCAGCAGATGCTGGCCGCAGAGCGGGAGATCATCGACGAGGCCTACGCCGGGGACATCATCGGCGTGTTTGACCCGGGCATGTTTTCCATCGGGGACACGGTGACTGTGCCGGGGAAGAAGTTCAAATTTTTGGGCATCCCCACATTTGAGCCGGAGCACTTCATGCGGGTCTCCCCCATGGACACCATGAAGCGCAAGCAGTTCATCAAGGGCACCGAGCAGATCGCCCAGGAGGGCGCCATCCAGATCTTCAAGATCCCCTTCGCGGGCATGGAGGAGGTCATCGTGGGCGTGGTGGGCACCCTGCAATTCGACGTGTTCCAGTACCGGATGCGCTCGGAGTACGGGGTGGAGCTGCGCATGGCGGGCCTGCCCTATGACCACCTGCGCCGCATCGCCGCCAGCCCTGTGGAGCCCAAGGATCTGACCCTGTGCGCGGACGCGGCGCTGCTGGAGGACTTCCGGGGCCGCAGTCTTGTCGCCTACTCCGGCGAGTGGCCGGTGGGGTATCTCCTCAAGCACAACCCGGGGCTGGAGCTGGAGGAGCCGTCGTAAGTGCACGCGGCGCAGCTATTTTTGATACGCTGAAAAGGAGGCCGGCGCAATGGACGTCGTCAACAACAAGGAGGGCAAGCCCCTGGAGTACTACCTGGAAAAGTTCCAGACCTGCGGCATCGAGGAGGCCGCCGCCCGGTGCGGCCTGCCCAGGGAGGAGAACCGGGTCACTATGGGGCTGCTGGGGGAGGTGTTCACCGTCTCCCACCCGGACTTCACTGTGGTGGGGCCCTCCCCACTCACCAACGCCGAGCGGATTCTGCTGCTGCGCTATCTGGTGGACGGCCGGGCGGCCCTGCCCGGGGGCCAGTATCTCACCTACCGGGAGTTCCCCTGGGGGGAGGTGTATCTGCGCCAGTTCACCGGCCGGTGCATCAACCGCTTCGCCTTCTCCTACGGGGGGAAGCCGGAGCTGCTCAGGCGGATCATGGAGAAGCTGCCCGCCAGGCCCCTCCAGCGCAGCGACTGCGGCTGGGAGGTGGAGCTGATGCCCGGCCTCTTTGTCCAGCTGCTGCTGTGGCTGGGGGACGAGGAGTTCCCCCCCAGCGCCCAGATCCTCTTCTCAGATAATTTCCGCTTCGCCTTCACCGCCGAGGATCTGGCCAACGCGGGGGACATCCTGCTCAACCGTATGAAGAAGATCGGCGCTCAGATCGCGTAGGGTGCTATCCCGTCCTGGAATAATAATAAAAGGCGGCAGATTTTGCGTGAATGCGTAAAATCTGCCGCCTTTGCGCCCAGATCTCCACAAAATTTCTCACTATCCGGACCGCCTCCGCCCCCTTCATTTGGATCCCCCGATGGGGCTTGCGCTCCCCGGCCCGGTCTGGTACAATGGAGCGTAAGTCGACAAGAGGAAAGGGGGCGCAAGCCCATGTGTGAACAGCATACGGATCACGGCCATCCCCACCCCCATACCCACTCCCACACCCAGACCCGGGCGGTGGTAAACCGGCTGGCCCGGGCCATCGGCCACCTGGAGCGGGTAAAAGCCATGGTGGAGGAGGGCCGGGACTGCGCGGAGGTCCTGATCCAGCTCTCCGCCGTGCGCAGCGCCCTGAACAACACGGGCAAGGTCATCCTCAAGGACCACCTGGAGCACTGTGTTGTGGACGCCATGAGCACCCAGGACCGGGCGGCTATTGACGAGCTCAACCGGGCTATCGAGCAGTTTGTGAAGTGACCGCCCCTGCCGGGGGCGGCAGACCCGGCGGGCCGGAGGGAGACGCCTCCGGCCCGCCGTCTTTTTTTCCTCCCGGGATTTGCCGAAAAGCCTGGAAAAAGCCCCTCCTTTGGGGCGGCGGCGGCGCGGCTGGCCGCCGCCCCCGCCTCAGGCTAGGCCCCGTATTTGGGATTACGCTGAATTTTTCCAACCCGCCAGTAAAACCTAAAAAAAATACCCCC
>CANAZG010000005.1 GCA_947365965.1 uncultured Clostridia bacterium | reverse complement strand
CGTCCCCGATGAGAGCCGCGCTCTCCGCCGCCCGGGCGGTGGGCGCGATGGCGGGCGTCTTTCCCGCCGCTGTTCGTATGAGCATAGACTGCCTCCTTTTTATGCCTTTAGACGGTCCTATATCCGGCGGGTGGCCGGTGTACAGGGGCGTGTTGACACGCGGCGCACCCCTCCCCGGAGCTTCCACCACCTGAAAAACAAGAACATAAAGCCCGGGCGGTGAAGCCAATGGGCGGCCCTGCTTCATACCGGCGGCGACATGGACTGCCGCCCTTGTCAACCGCCTCCGGCCGTGCTATGATAGAGAAACCATTTGAGGAAACCGGGGGAACCACGCCATGAGACGATGCGTTTTGGCCGCCGCTGCGGCCTGTCTGCTGCTGCTGGCCGCCTGCGCCCAGGGGGAGACGAAGGCCTGGGAGGGGGAGCTTCTGGCCATGGATACGATCATGAAGCTGACCCTCTACGGCGAAAACGCCCCCCAGGCCGGGGCGGCGGCCATGGACCGCATCCGGGAGCTGGAGGGCCTGCTGTCGGTCACCGGGGAGGGGAGCGATGTCTACAGGGCCAATCACACCGGCTCCGCCCAGCTCTCCCCGGACGCCGCCGCCCTGCTGGACCGGGCCCTGGCGCTGTGCCGGGAGACAGACGGGGCCCTGGATGTCACCGTGTACCCGGTGGTCCGGGCCTGGGGCTTCACCACCGGCGAATACCGGGTCCCCGATGACGGGGAGCTGGAGGCCCTGCTGGAGCGGGTGGACTACCGTCAGGCTACCCTGGAGGGGGACCGGGTCACCCTGCCGGAGGGGGTGGAGCTGGACCTGGGGGGCGTGGCCAAGGGCTACACCGGGGACCAGCTGATGGCCCTTCTGGAGGGGGAGGGCGTCGCCTCCGCCATTGTGGAGCTGGGGGGCAACGTCCAGGCCCTGGGGGCCAAGCCGGACGGCTCCCCCTGGCGGGTGGCGCTCCAGGCCCCGGAGGGGGGCTACGCCGGGGTGCTGGAGATCGTGGACAGGGCGGTGGTCACCTCCGGCGGCTATCAGCGGTACTTTGAGCAGGACGGGGAGATCTACTGGCACATTATTGACCCCGCCCAGGGCCGCCCGGCCCGCAGCGGCCTCCAGTCGGTGACCATTGTGGCAGAGGAGGGGACCCTGTGCGACGGCCTCTCCACGGCCCTCTTCGTCATGGGCCGGGAGCGGGCCCTGGACTTCTGGCGGACCCGGGAGGATTTCGAGTGCGTCCTCATCAGCGAGGACAACACGGTTGCCGTTACGGAGGGGCTGGAGGAGAGCTTCTCCCTCTACGGCGATTGGGAGGGCCGCCCCCTGGAGATCATCCGCCGCTGACCTCCCCGTGGGCGCCGTAGGCCCGGTACAGGAGGGTGACGATCTGTCCCCGGGTGCACACGCCCTGGGGGTCAAACCCCTCCCCCGTGCCGGAGGCGACGCCCTCCCGGACCGCCCACAGCACCGCCGGAGCCTCCTCCGGGGTCACGTCCCAAAAGGGGCTCCCGGCCACGGCCCGCCCGTTCTCCAGGCCAAAGGCGCAGCAGAAGGTGTTTCCGGCGGAGCCGTCGTCAAAGAACTCCCGGGCGGCCAGGACAAAGGACCGGCTCTCCGCAGGAATCCGATAGAGGAGCCGGCCGGACGCGCTCTCCCCCGGGTCCAGCTGGTACTCCGCCGGCAGGGTGGAGGCGGCCTCCGGGAACCCGAAGTCCTGGTCCTCGGGCCCCCACTGGAGCTGGAAGTCGGAATCGTACATGGGGATGGACCGATGGTGGACGTTCTCCACCGTCACATCCACCGCCAGCAGGGCCGTCCCCTCTCCGGAGGCGTCAGGGAGCAGGGCGGCGTCCCGGACCTTGTAGCTGAAAAAGCAGCTGACCAGGGCGTCCCCCAGGACCCCGCAGACCCGGCTCTCCCCCTCTCCGGCGGTCAGGACCTCCGCCTCCGGCTCCGGCCGGCCCGCCAGCTGCCAGAGGCAGGTGACCGTCTGGGCCCGGGTACAGGGGGCGTGGGGGGAGAGGGTCCCGCCGGAGACCAGCCCCTGCTCACGGGCCCAGAGGGCGGCCTTGTAGAAGTAATCCGCCTCGCTGACGTCGGAGAAGGGGTTGGCGGCGGTCTCCGGTGCCGGACAGCCCTTGGCCCGCCAGAGGAAGGTGAGAATCTGGGCGGTGGTGCAGGGGGCCTCCGGGGAGAAGGCCCCGTTCTCGCCGCCGGCGATGGACCGCTCCGCCGCCCAGGCCACGGCCTCGCTGTAGTACGCCCCCGCCGGCACGTCGGAGAAGGCGGCCCGGGCCGGCGCTGTACACAGGCACAGGGCGAGGGCCAGGGCAAGAAGGTTCTTTTTCATGGGAGGTCCGTCCTTTCCGTGGGGTTTTGTGAACATATAGTCGACACACTTGAGAAGCGGTAAAAAGGAGGCGAGGAAAAATGGCGCAGGACAAGGCGGAGGATGCAGGCGGGCTGACGCCCGCCAAAGACGACAACGCCGTCCCGCGCTATTTTAACCGCTGAACTTTACCGATTTTCAGGTGTGTTGACTATATTATACCCATTGTACACGGGAAATGCAAGGTCCCCGCCGGATTTTAGTCCGGCGGGGACACTGGCTTCTATTTCTTTCCGCCCTTGAGGGCCTTCATCCGCTTCTCGTGGTCCAGAATCCGCTTGCGGATGCGCAGGCTCTTGGGGGTCACCTCCAGAAGCTCGTCGTCCGCCAGGAACTCCAGGCACTGCTCCAGGCTCAGCTGGCGGCAGGGCACCAGCCGCAGGGCCTCGTCGGACCCGCTGGCCCGCATGTTGGTCAGCTGCTTCTTCTTGCACACGTTGACCGTGATGTCCTCCTGCTTGGGGCTCACGCCCACCACCATGCCTGCGTACACAGGCACGCCCGCGCCGATGAACAGCGCGCCCCGCTCCTGGGCGTTGTAGAGGCCGTAGGTGACGGACTCGCCGGTCTCAAAGGCGATGAGGCTGCCCGTGTTCCGGCGGCTCAGATCCCCCTTGTAGGGGGCGTAGCTGTCAAACACCGATGCCATGATGCCCTCGCCCCGGGTGTCGGTCAGAAACTCGTTGCGGTAGCCGAACAGGCCCCGGGCCGGCACCAGGAACTCCAGCTTCATCCGCTCGCCCACCGGGGTCATCTCCACCAGATCGCCCTTCCGGGACCCCAGCTTCTCGATCACCGCGCCCACGCTGTCCGACGGCACGTCCGCCACCAGCCGCTCAATGGGCTCGCACTGGACCCCGTCGATCTCCCGGTAGAGGACGCGGGGCGGAGAGACCTGGAACTCGTAGCCCTCCCGGCGCATGGTCTCGATGAGGATGCTCAGGTGCATCTCCCCTCGGCCGGCCACGTTGAAGGCGTCCATGGCCCCCTCGATCTCCGTCACCCGCAGGGACACGTCCTTCAGGGTCTCCCGGAAGAGGCGGTCCCGGATCTGGCGGGAGGTGACAAACTTGCCCTCTCGGCCGGAGAAGGGGGAGTCGTTGATGGAGAAGGTCATCTCCATGGTGGGGGCGGAAATCTGAACAAATGGCAGGGGCTCCGGGGCTCCGGCGATGCAGATGGTGTCGCCGATGGTGATGTCCCCGATGCCGCTCATGGCGATGATGCTGCCGGCGGAGGACTCGGTCACCGGCTTCTTGGCCAGGCCCTCAAACTCGTAGATGTTCACCGCCTTGGCCTTCTTGGGGGCGGCGTCGGGGGCGTGGTAGTTGCACACGGCGATCTCCTGGTTCTGCCGGATGACGCCCCGCTCGATGCGGCCCACGGCGATGCGGCCCACGAACTCGTTGTAGTCGATGGCGCTGACCAGCATCTGGAAGGGGGCCTCGGTGTCCGCCTCCGGGGCGGGGATATAGTTGAGGATGGTCTCAAAGAGGGGGGTGAGATCGCCGGGAGGATCCTCGGGGTGGTAGGCGCAGATGCCCTTGCGGGCGGAGCAGAAGAGCATGGGGCTGTCCAGCTGCTCGTCCGTGGCGTCCAGGTCCATGAGGAGCTCCAGGCACTCGTCGATGACCTCGTGGATGCGCTGGTCCGGGCGGTCAATCTTGTTGACCACCACGATGACCCGGTGACCCAGCTCCAGGGCCTTGGAGAGCACAAACCGGGTCTGGGGCATGGGGCCCTCGGCGGCGTCCACCAGGAGGATGACGCCGTTGACCATCTTCAGAATCCGCTCCACCTCGCCGCCGAAGTCGGCGTGGCCCGGGGTGTCCACAATGTTGATCTTGGTGTCGCCGTACTGGATGGCGGTGTTTTTGGCCAGGATGGTGATGCCCCGCTCCCGCTCCAGATCGCCGGAGTCCATCACCCGGTCCACCACCTCCTGGTTCTCCCGGTACGCGCCGCCCTGCTTGAGCAGCTCGTCCACCAGGGTGGTCTTGCCGTGGTCCACGTGGGCGATGATGGCCACGTTGCGCAGCTTTTCGTTCCTCATATAAGAACCTCTTTTCACAGGTAAAAAATTCAGCTTGCCTATTGTATTACAATTATGCCCGCTTTTCAACCTGCAATCTCGACAATATTATGGAACTTTACGCCCATTTTATTGAGCAGCCCTTCTTTTTCTTCCGGAAAGATCAAAATATCCCCTCACTTCACGCGGTAGGTCCGGTAGGTCTCCCCGCTGAGGTCCTTCCACAGAAAGGTCCCTCCCTCCGCCACCATGTAGCTGCCCGCGCTGCCGTCCTTGGGGATGGACACAGAGCCCGGGTTCATGTACACGTACCCCTCGTGCTCCCGGCAGACGGGCACGTGGAAGTGGCCGTTGAGCAGCACCGTGCCCGGGGCCATGGGGGGCAGGTTCTCCTCGTTCCAGATGTGGCCGTGGGTGGCGTAGAGCAAAACCCCGTCCGCCTCCAGCAGGGCGTAGTCCGCCAGAATGGGGAAGGGGAGCACCATCTGGTCCACCTCGCAGTCGCAGTTGCCCCGCACGGCGGCGATCCGGTCCCTGGCCCCGGCCAGCAGCTCCGCCACGGCCATGCAGTCGTAGTCCCTGGGCAGGGGGTTGCGGGGCCCGTGATAGAGCAGGTCACCCAGCAGCAGCAGCCGGTCCGGCTGCTCGGCGGCATAGGCATCCATCAGTTTTCGTACATAGTAGGCGGACCCGTGGAGGTCCGAGGCGATCATCAGCTTCATGGCGTTTCCTCCCTGTTGTTTGGTGCTCTCAGTATACACTATTTTGGAGAAAATTCAACACCGGCCGGGTCATTCCCCGCCGGGCTCCTCCCCGCCATAGGGGCTGACATAGCCGGGCGGACAGAGGTGGGCCTCGCTCCACAGCAGCATCTGCCGCAGGACCGGGGTGAAGCTCCGGCCCAGCTCGGTCAGGGAGTACTCCACCCGGGGCGGGATCTCCGGGTAGATCTCCCGGTGCAGGAATCCGTCCCGCTCCAGCTCCCGCAGCTGCTTGGTCAGAGAGGACTGGGTGATCCCGTCCAGCCGCCGCATGAGCTGTCCGAACCGCTGGACCTTGTAGAACGCAACATACCACAAAATCAGGATCTTCCACTTGCCCCCCAGCACCGCCTGCACGCTGGCCATGGGCACGCACCGGGCCATCATGTCCTCGCTCTGAAACTTATTCCCAGCCACAGCCGCCCTCCTCTCGCCGTTTTGGTGCAGTATACACCCTTTTCTCACAAAAAGCAACCAGCCCTTGGAGCGCACAATGGTACACAAAATCATACTACCGCTAAAAAAGTTGCGTACTTGATAAATCCTCCCTCCGGCTGTACCATGGCGGCAGCAGGTCATCCACAAAAACTGTCTGAGAGGAGATCAGATCCATGCACTTCAACGGAACCATTTGGCGTCCGCCCTATGAGGCGGGCTCGCTGCTGCTCCAGGTCACTGCGGGCTGCACCCATCACGCCTGCAAATTCTGCACCCTGTACGACGATCTGCCCTTCCGATTCCGGATGTCCCCCATGGCGGAGATTGAGGCGGATCTCCAGGAGGCGCAGCTCCTGACCATGGGCCCCCTGGAGCGGATCTCGGCCCGGCTGCAGGGCCTCCCCCCGCAGGAGCGGCTCCGGCGGGCCTTTCTTGTGGGGGCCAACCCCTTTGTCCTGCACCCGCGCAAGCTGGAGGCCATTGCCGGACGGATCCGCCAGTATTTCCCCGCCATCGAGAGCATCGGGTGCTTTGCCCGGGTGACGGACGTGGCCCAGAAAAGCGGCGAGGAGCTTCTGGCCCTGGGCCGCCTGGGATACGACGGGATCACCATCGGCGTGGAGACCGGGGACGACAGTGCCCTGGCCTTCATGAACAAGGGCTACGCCGCCCGGGACGTGATCCTCCAGGCCAGCCGGCTGGACGAGGCCCGGATCGGGTACAACTTCTTCTACCTGGCGGGTATCTCCGGCGCAGGGCATGGCGTAGAGGGGGCGGTGAGAAGCGCGGAGGTCTTCAATGAGACCCGCCCCCGCCTGATCGGCTCCTCCATGCTGACGGTTTTCCCCCAGTCGGCGCTGTACCGGGAGATCCAGCAGGGGAACTGGTCGGAGGAGGACGAGCTGGAGAAGCTGGCGGAGCTGAGGGCCCTCCTCGCCCACCTCACCATTGAGACCCGCTTTGTGACGGACGGCGCGTCCAACCTGATCCAGGTCCGGGGCAGCCTGCCCAGGGACCGGGAGAAGCTGGTCCGCTGTCTGACGGATCTCATCGAGACCGCCGACGAGGCGGAGCTGCGCCGGTACCGCGTCAGCCTCCGGCACCTGTAGCGGCAAAAGAGAGGACGCCTGCCGTCTTGCGCGGCAGGCGTCCTCCTATGTATCCTGAATCAAAAAGGGAAGAGCAGGTCCAGCAGCGCCGCCAGCAGGGGCAGGACAAAGCTGAAAAACCCCACAATGACCGCCACCCAGAGCAAAGCCCTGTTCTGGCCGCTCCCCTTGGCGCCGGACCCCGGCGGCTGCCGGCGGGGCGGCGCAGCGGGCCGGCGGACGCCCTTGGCCTTGTTCCAGTCCATGCCCAGGGCACGGCGCACGGCCTTCTCCCGGTGGACCTCCCTGTGGACGAAGGAGGCCCCGTGGTTCTCCTCATTGACGCCGTCCACCCGGACCACGTTGCCCTGGCCGTCCACGCCCCAGGTCTTCACCGGCGGATTGAAGGCGCCGCACCGGGGACAGAAGTCGTCCCTCTCAAAATCGTAGGCCCTTTTGCACTCCTCGCAGACGATTCTCTTCATAATTGCTTCCCTCCCGCCAACACACAGGCCGCTCTTTAACTTTAAGAATCTATGCGCTGCTCCGCATACAGAGACACGATGTTTTTCAGCACCGCCACCGCGCTGTCCATGCCCTCCGCGCTGACGCACTCATAGGGTCCGTGGAAGTTGAACCCGCCGGTGCCCAGGTTGGGGCAGGGCAGGCCCATGTAGCTCAGCCGGGCCCCGTCGGTGCCGCCCCGGATGGGGTGGACGGCCGGGGTGAGGCCCGCCATCTCCGCCGCCCTCCTGGCGTTGTCCACCAGGTGCATACAGTCCTTCAGCTGGCCGGCCATGTTGTAGTAGCTGTCCCGGAGCTCCAGGCGGAGCTGGGCTCTGGGGTGGGCGGCCTGGACGGTGCGGACCGCCTGCTCCAGCAGGTCCTTCTTCTCCTGGAACTTCTCCCGATCGTGGTCCCGGATGATGTAGGCCATCTGGGCGGAGGCCGGGTCCCCGGTCAGGCTCTCCAGGTGGAAGAAGCCCTCATAGCCCTCGGTCCGGGCGGGGATGGCCTCCGGGGGCAGCTGGGCGTTGATCTCCGCGGCGATGAGCAGGGCGTTCTCCATGGCGTCCTTGGCGGAGCCGGGATGGACAGACACGCCGGTGATATCAATGCGGGCCCCGGCGGCGTTGAAGTTCTCGTACTCAATGCCCCCCTCCAGGTCCCCGTCCACGGTGTAGGCGTACCGGGCCCCGAAGCCGGCCACATCAAAGTGGTCCGCCCCCTCGCCGATCTCCTCGTCCGGGGTGAAGGCCACGCAGATTTTGCCGTGGGGCAGGTTCTCCCGGATGAGCTCCTCGCACAGGGTCATGATCTCCGCAATGCCCGCCTTGTCGTCCGCGCCCAGGAGGGTGGAGCCGTCGGCGGTGATGAGGGTGCGGCCCTTCATCCGCGCCAGCACAGGGAAGTCGGCGGCCCGGATAACCCGGCCGTCCCGGGGCAGGGCGATGTCCCCGCCGTCGTAGCTGGGGTGGAGAATGGGGTTCACGTCCTTGCCGGAGAAGGCGGGGGCGGTGTCCACATGGGCGATGAACCCAAGGGCCGGAGCGCCCTCGCAGCCCGGCGTGGCCGGCAGAACGCCGGTCACGATGCCAAAGGGGCTGATCTTGACCTCCTGGAGGCCCAGATCCCGCATCTCCTCCTCCAGCTGTCGGGTCAGATCCAGCTGACAGGGGGTGCTGGGGGTCTCGCCGGTGCCGTCGGCGGACTGGGTGTACACCTTGACATAGTCAAGCAGTCTCTCATATGCGCGCATAGGGGTTCTCCTCCTTGATGTGATCTCTTCTTTTCTTTTGTGAACAAAAGAAAAGAAGCAAAAGAAAAAACTTCAGAGGTGCTTATCCCAGCTGCCAGCGACTCTGACGGGTGTTCGGACAGACTGCCGGCAGCCGGCTGAACACCTCTAAAGTTTTTTTTGATTCTTTTTCTTTCAAGAAAAAGAATGAACACTAAAACAGGCTGGTCACGCCGAAGGTGAGCATACTGATGGCCACGCCGGCGATCAGCACGCCCACAAACACCGACGGCAGGGCCTTCCGCAGGGGCATGTCCAGGAAGGCGGCGGCCAGGGACCCGGTCCAGGCCCCGGTGCCCGGCAGGGGCACGGCCACGAACAGGATCAGGCCAAGATACTTATATTTGCTCACCGTGCGGCCCTTGAGGTGCGCCTTCCGCTCCATCCGGTCCACCAGGGAGTTGAGCCAGGGCAGCCGCCGCCGCATCCACTGGAAGATCCGCCGGATATACACGATAATAAAGGGCACAGGCAGCATGTTGCCGATGACGGCGGCCAGGAAGGCCGTCCACACCGGCAGACCCTGGGCCACGCCGAAGGGGATGCCCCCCCGCAGCTCCACCACCGGGATCATGGAGACCAGGACGGTGAAGCAAAATTCCCCCGCCGGCGTCTGGGTGAGCCATTGCATGATATCCATTCTTCTTTCTAACCTCGCTTCCGCCCCGTCAGGGCAGGACCTTTCTCAAATACTGGCCGGTGTAGCTGGCCGGGCAGGCGGCCACCTCCTCCGGCGTGCCGGTGCAGACGATACTGCCGCCGCCGTCGCCCCCCTCGGGGCCCAGGTCGATGATGTGGTCCGCGCACTTGATAACATCCAGGTTGTGCTCAATGACCACCACCGTGTTGCCCGCCGCCACCAGCCGCTGCAATACCTCCAGCAGCTTGCCCACGTCGTCGGTGTGGAGGCCTGTGGTGGGCTCGTCCAGAATATAGATGGTGCTGCCGGTGCTCCGGCGGGAGAGCTCCGTGGCCAGCTTCACCCGCTGGGCCTCGCCGCCGGAGAGGGTGGTGGAGGCCTGCCCCACCTTGATATACCCCAGCCCCACGTCGCACAGGGTCTCCATCTTCACCGCGATCTTGGGCAGGGGCTTGAAGAACTCCTTCGCCTCCTCGGCGGTCATCTCCAGCACCTCATAGATGTTTTTGCCCTTGTAGCGCACCTCCAGGGTCTCCCGATTGTACCGCTTGCCCTTGCACACCTCGCAGGGCACGTAGATGTCCGGCAGGAAGTGCATCTCGATCTTCAAAAGCCCGTCCCCGGAGCAGGCCTCGCACCGGCCCCCACGGACGTTGAAGCTGAACCGGCCCGCGCCGTAGCCCCGGGCCTTGGCCTCCGGCGTGGAGGCGAACAGATCCCGGATGTCGTTGAATACCCCGGTGTAGGTGGCCGGGTTGGACCGGGGGGTGCGGCCGATGGGGCTCTGGTCAATGCCCACCACCTTGTCCAGGTGCTTGATGCCCTCCATGTCCCGGTGCTTGCCCGGACGGCACTTCATCCGGTTGAGCTCCGCTCCCAGCCGCTTGAAGAGAATCTCGTTGACCAGGGAGCTCTTGCCGGACCCGGACACGCCGGTGACGCAGGTGAGGGTCCCCAGGGGGATGGACACGTCCACGTCCCGCAGGTTGTTCTCCGAGGCCCCCCGGATGGTGAGGACCTTGCCGCTGCCCGGCCGCCGCTCCTCCGGCACGGCGATGGACCGCCGGCCGCTGAGATACTGGCCCGTCAGGGATGCCGGGTTGGCGGAGACCTCCTCCGGCGTGCCGGCGGCGATGATCTGTCCGCCGTGGACGCCGGCCCCGGGCCCTACGTCGATGATATAGTCCGCTGCCCGCATGGTGTCCTCGTCGTGCTCCACCACAATCAGGGTGTTGCCCAGATCCCGCAGCTGGCACAGGGTCTCCAGCAGCTTGTCGTTGTCCCGCTGGTGGAGGCCGATGGAGGGCTCGTCCAGAATATACAGCACCCCCATGAGGCTGGAGCCGATCTGGGTGGCCAGCCGGATCCGCTGGCTCTCGCCGCCGGAGAGGGTGGCCGCGGAGCGGCTGAGGGTCAGGTACTGGAGCCCCACGGAGCGGAGGAAGCCCAGCCGGGAGCGGATCTCCTTGAGGATCTGGTCCGCGATCATGGCCTGGGTCCTGGTCAGGGTCAGCCCCTCCATGAAGGCCAGGGCCTTGGATACCGGCAGGGTGGTGAAATCGTAGATGCTGCTGCCCCCCACCGTCACCGCCAGACTCTCCATCTTCAGCCGCCGGCCTTGGCACACGGGACAGGGGCTGTCGCTCATGACCTCCTCCAGCTCCCGGCGGGCCGCGTCGGACTGGGTGTCCCGGTAGCGGCGCTCCACATTGTTGCAGATGCCCTCAAAGGGCTGCCGCAGCACCCCCTTGCCCCGGGGCTGGTCATAGTGGAGCTCCAGGTTCTCCCCCTTGGTGCCGTAGAGGATGACATCCCGGATCTCCGCCGGCAGGTCCCGCCAGGGAGTGGTGAGCTTGAAGCGGTACTTCTTGGCCAGGGCGTCAAAATACATGCGGCTGATGCCGTCCCCCCGGATGTTGTTCCACCCGGAGCACTGGATGGCCCCCTCTAGGATGGACTTGTCCTCGTCGGGGACGATGAGGGCCGGGTCCACCTTCAGCTGGCTGCCCAGGCCCGTACAGGCGGGGCAGGCCCCGTAGGGGTTGTTGAAGGAGAACATGCGGGGGGTCAGCTCCTCAATGGACACGCCGCAGTCCTCGCAGGCGTAGTTCTGGGAGAAGAGGATGTCCCGCTCCTCCGCCAGCACGTTCACCGTCACCAAGCCGCCGGCCAGATTGGAGGCGGTCTCCACGCTGTCGGTGAGCCGCTGGCGCACGTCAGGCCGGACCACCAGCCGGTCCACCACGATCTCAATGTTGTGCTTCTTGTTCTTGTCCAGCTTGATCTCCTCGGTGAGCTCGTAGAGGATGTTGTCCACCCGGGCCCGGACGTAGCCGGATTTCCGGGCGTCCTCGAAGACCTTGGCGTACTCCCCTTTCCGGGCCCGGACCACAGGGGAGAGGACCTGGATGCGGCTGCCCTCGGGCAGGTCCATGATCTGATCGATGATCTGGTCAATGGTCTGCTGGCGGATCTCCTTGCCGCAGACCGGACAGTGGGGGGTGCCCACCCGGGCCCAGAGGAGGCGGAGGTAGTCGTAGATCTCCGTCACCGTGCCCACAGTGGACCGGGGGTTCTTGCTGGTGGTCTTCTGGTCAATGGAGATGGCCGGGGAGAGGCCGTCGATGTAGTCCACGTCCGGCTTCTCCATCTGGCCCAGAAACATCCGGGCGTAGGAGCTCAGGCTCTCCACGTACCGCCGCTGGCCCTCGGCGTAGATGGTGTCGAAGGCCAGGGAGGACTTGCCGGACCCGGACAGGCCCGTCACCACCACCAGCTTGTCCCGGGGGATCTCCACGTCCACGTTCTTTAGGTTGTTTTCGCGCGCGCCTTTGATATAGATTTTGTCCTGCATGGGTGTTCTCCTGTTAAAAGTGTATCGGAAGAGGAGGCTGTTCCTCTGTAGAATAGCGGAATGCATTTTTTATGTCAATGGCTTTTCAAGAATTTTTAACGGTATAATAGCAGTCTTCCCGCCATTTGGCAGGATTGTTCTCAATGTATTCCCATATGCGCAGATATTCCGTGTCATCGCGGATAATGCGGTCATGAAAGCTCTTTTGCCAGATGGAATAGCCCAGGGATTTGGTGACGGCCCCCTTCATCATCTGTACCATCTGTGATACAGACGGGGCGCTGCGCCCCTGCCCTTTGTGCAGCACCAAAATCAGGTGGATATGGTTGGGCATGATGACGTATTGCTCAAGGCGCGTACCGGGGTAATGGGCCGGGAGCGTCTCCAGCCGCTGCCTGACAAGCTCCCCAGTCTCCGACAGCGGGAGCCGATTGGTTTCCGGGTCATACGCTTCGCCGCTGCACAGAATCGGCCAGCGGTCCTTGACGCATATGGTAATAAAATAGTATCCATCGTGGCTGTAGTCCCGATCCTTTAGCCGGAGCGGCTTCCTCTGCCGTAATTCCACAGGATACCTCCCTTTGTATTTAGACAGGAAATCTTGGAAAATGCGATGTAGGGGCGAGCACTGCTCGCCCGCAGGCAATGTACACCGCCAGCGGTATGTTCGGCGGATGCGGCTGCGTCCGTTTGACGAAAACGCGGTGGGCTTCGGGACATTACGGGCGAGCAATGCTCGCCCCTACAACGCATTACCGGGGGTGCGGTGGGCGACAAAAATCTGCATCTGAATTACTCCCGTCCCAGCAGATAATCCACGGATACGCCGAAATAGTCGGCCAGGGTGATTAAGGTTGTAGCGGGAACGTTGACCTTTCCATATTCCATCTTCTGATAGTTACTTTTTGTGCAGCCGAGAAATTCTCCCATAAAGTCCTGCGTTTTTTTCTGAGAATTTCGTAATTCTTTGAGCCGGGCGCCAAATTTAACCAAATTTTTATTCTTCATACTATTCACCTATTGACACGGAATAAAGTTGCGTATATAATAATAGCGGAATAAAATTGCGTCAAGGAGGAAATTACCATGAACGACATTTACCAATGGCTATATAACAGCTACGCCGCACCGGAGCTGAAAGACATGGCGCGGGACCAGGAGGCCATCCTCCGCGCCTTCGCCGAGGGGCTGTCCATCTCCGCAGAGGACCGGCTGTCCCTTCAGGATCTGTCCACCGGCGTCCGCCTGGACTGGGGCATGGAGGTCTTCGCCCTGGGGGTCCGCCTGGGCATGGCCCTGGCCGCCCCCCGGGAGCCCGCCGCCGGTCAGTGGCTGACAAGCTTCCTTCCGGAACCCGGTCAGCCGGCCCCGCAGCAGGGCGGCCCGCTCACCGCAGAATATAGACCGATACCACAATACACCCCAGCCCCAGAACCACCCAGACGTTCATCGGCTCGCCAAAGGCGAGCACGCCGGCCAGAGCCGCCACAACGGGCTCCACGCTGGCTAAGATAGCGGCCTTTCCGCTCTCCACCCTCGCCAGTCCCCTGGTGTAGAGGATGTAGGGCAGTACGGTGGACACAACCACCAGCCCCAGAGCGGGCCAGATCAGGCGGCTGTCGGCGGTCAGGGCGGCGGCCGGCCGGCGGGGATCGGAGACCAGGAGGGAGCCCAGCCCCGCAAACACAAAGGTGTAAAAGGTGACTGTCATGGGCTGGTAGTGCGCCAGGGCATAGCGGCCAAAGATGGAGTACATCGCGTAAAAGAAGCCGCTGCCCAGGCCCAGGAGCAGCCCTTGGACAGTGACGGTCACGTCCCCGCTCCAGACGCCGCTGACAAAGGAGCAGCCCAGAAACGCCGCCGCCAGGGCCGCCAGCTTCCGCCGGGTGACGGGCTCCTTCCATAATACCGCGCTGGTGAGCACCACAAAGGTGGGCGCGGTGTACAGCAGGACCGCCGCCACCGCCAGGGAGCACTGCTGCTGGCAGGAGAAGTACAGGAGCGTGAACAGCAGAACGCTGACAATCCCTGTGCCCAAAAACCAGGGCAGATGCCGCCAGTTGATTTTCAGCGCGCTCCGGTCAAACAGCAGGAGTATCGCCAGCAGCGCCAGCAGTCCCCCAAAATTGCGGATGAGCGCCACGTCCCTGGGGACCAGGGCCCCGGCCAGCAGACTCCGGTTGAACAGCCCCAGGAGCCCCCAGCAGGCGCCGCCCAGGAGAATACAGAGGTGGGGGCCGTACTTTTGCACCATCAGCGCACGTCCTTCCGCAGCTCGATCAGCCGGTCCCGGAGCACGGCGGCGTACTCGAACTCCATCATCTTCGCCGCCTCCTTCATCTGCTTCTCTGTCCGGGCGATCTCCTCCTCCAGCTCCCGCTTGGTCAGCTTCCTGCCGGACTTCCGCTGGCTCTCCGTCTCCGGCGCACTCAGCTCCAGGCTCTCCCGCACGGACTTGATGACCGTCTTGGGCACGATGCCGTGGGCCTTGTTGAAGTCGTTCTGGAGCTTCCGCCGCCGCTCCGTCTCATCCATGGCGGAGCGCATGCTGCGGGTGACGGTGTCCGCGTAGAGGATCACAAGGCCGTCGGCGTTTCTGGCCGCCCGGCCGATGGTCTGGATGAGGCTGGTCTCGCTGCGCAGAAAGCCCTCCTTGTCCGCGTCCAGAATAGCCACCAGACTGACCTCCGGCATGTCCAGGCCCTCCCGCAGCAGGTTGATGCCCACCAGCACGTCGAACTCCCCCAGCCGCAGGCCCCGGATCAGCTCCATCCGCTCGATGGTCTCCACGTCGTGGTGCATGTAGCGGACCTTGACGCCCGCCTTGGTGAGGTAGGCGGTGAGATCCTCGGCCATCCGCTTGGTGAGGGTGGTCACCAGCACCCGCTCGTTCCGGGCGCTGCGGGCGTTGATCTCCCCGATGAGATCGTCGATCTGCCCGGCCACCGGCCGCACCTCCACCCGGGGGTCCAGCAGGCCCGTGGGCCGGATGACCAGCTCCACGATCTGGTCCGCCTGTCCCCGCTCGTAGTCCGCCGGGGTGGCGGAGACAAAGACCGCCTGATGGAACCGGGTCTGGAACTCGTCGAATTTCAGGGGCCGGTTGTCATAGGCGCAGGGCAGGCGGAAGCCGTACTCCACCAGACTCTCCTTCCGGGCCCGGTCCCCGTTGAACATGGCCCGGACCTGGGGCAGGGTCACGTGGCTCTCGTCCACAAAGAGGATGAAGTCCTCGGGGAAGTAGTCCATAAGGGTCAGGGGCGGGGAGCCCACGGGCCGGCCGGAGATGACCCGGCTGTAGTTCTCGATGCCGTTGCAGTAGCCCAGCTCCCGCATCATCTCCAGATCGTAGCTGGTGCGCTGGCGGATCCGCTGGGCCTCCACCAGCTTGCCCTGCTCTGTAAACCAGCGGTCCCGCTCCTCCAGCTCCTGCTGGATCTCACCGATGGCCCGCTCCATCTTTTCCTTGCTGGTGACGTAGTGGCTGGCGGGCCAGACGGGGATGTTGGTGAGGCGGCGGGTGACGGTTCCGGTGACGGGGTTGATCTCGCTGATCCGGTCGATCTCGTCGCCGAAGAACTCCACCCGGATGGCGCTGTCCTTCCAGTAGGCGGGCCAGAGCTCCACCGTGTCCCCCCGGACGCGGAACATGTTCCGCTCAAAGGCGATGTCGTTGCGCTCATAGCGGATGTCCACCAGTCGGCGGAGGAGCTCGTCCCGCTCCATGTTGGCCCCCACCCGGAGGGAGATCATCATCTTTTCAAAGTCGTCCGGCTCCCCCAGGCCGTAGATGCAGCTGACCGAGGACACCACGATCACGTCCCGCCGCTCCAGCAGGGAGGCGGTGGCGCTCAGGCGCAGCCGGTCGATCTCCTCGTTGACCGAGGCGTCCTTCTCGATGAAGGTGTCGGTGTGGGCGATATAGGCCTCGGGCTGGTAGTAGTCGTAGTAGGAGACAAAGTACTCCACCGCGTTGTTGGGGAAGAACTCCTTGAACTCCTCGCACAGCTGGGCGGCCAGGATCTTGTTGTGGGCCAGCACCAGGGTGGGGCGCTGGACGGCCTCGATGACCTTGGCCATGGTGTAGGTCTTGCCCGAGCCGGTGACGCCTAGGAGGACCTGCTCCCGCAGGCCGTCCTCAATGCCCCGGGCCAGCTTCTCGATGGCCTGGGGCTGATCGCCGGAGGGGGTGTAGCTGGAGACGACTTCAAATGCTGGCATTGGCTGCTCCTTCCGCCGCCGCGCCGGGCGGCAGGCTGGTTATTGGCGGGCGTTTCACCGCATCATTCCGGAATCCCACATGGAGATGTAGTCGTTGTCCGCCACGATGACGTGCTCCACCAGCCGCACGTCGATCATTTCCAGGGCGTCCCGGATGCGCAGCGTGGCGTCCCGGTCCTCCGGGGAGGGGAAGGGCACGCCGCTGGGGTGGTTGTGGGCCAGGGCCACCATGGCGGCCTTGGAGTTGATGGCGTTCTCCACGATCTGGCGGGTGTTGAGGGACACGCTGGCCACATCCCCCTCTCCCACCCGGTAGATGTTGCGCCGGCGGCCCTTGGCGTCCAGGCACAGCTGGTACATGACCTCCTTGGGCTCCGTGGACAGCAGCTCCCGGAAGTACTCCCCCATCCGCGCCCGGGTGTCCAGGATAACCTCGCTGTTGGCGGCGGAGACCATGGCCCGGCGGTAGAGGGCGGGGATGAGGCTGATGAGCAGGGCGGCGTTGGGGCCGATGTGGGGCACGTGGGCAAGCTCGTCCGCCGAGGCGGCGAACACGGCCTGAAGACTGCCGAAGCGGTCCAGGAGGGCGTGGGCTGCGGGATTGGTGTCCACCCGGGGGATGGCGTAGAACAGCAGCAGCTCCAGCAGCTCGTGGTCTGCGAAGGGCTCGCTGCCGCAGCGGCGGTACTGCGTCTTTTTTCTCTCACGATGTCCGTCATGAACGCCCATAGCGCCCTCCTGCCCGCGAAATATTGCTTGGCGTACTATTATACCACACAAACATGTGTTTCACAAGAGGCTTTTTCCGTGAAATCTTCAAAAACCGGCGCCAGAAGGCCGTCTGATGACCTGGAGAGATTTGTCGAATATTACATCTCTGTAACATTCCAGTTTTTTCTCTTTACAGGAGGGCGAAAAACGAGTATACTAAAAAAGACATTTTCAGGAGGGTGGTGCAGGGATGGACGATTTTACCCGGAAATTTGACTTTGTTGTCGATCAGGATGCGGAGATCCACCGGATTATGCTGACGGTGTACCAGGCTCTGGAGGAGAAGGGCTACAACCCCGTCAACCAGATCGTCGGCTATATCCTCTCCGAGGACCCCACCTATATCACCAACCACAATCAGGCCCGGACCCTGATTCGCAAGGTGGACCGGGATGAGCTGATGCAGATATTGGTTCGGAACTACCTGATGAAATAGAGGGCTCCAATTCATTGCTGCGGCAAAAACCCTCCCGGGGAAGCGGATGCTTCCCCGGGAGGGTTTCTCATTTTACCCGTTCCGGCCGCAGCAGTGCTTGTACTTCTTCCCACTGCCGCAGGGGCAGGGATCATTGCGGCCGATCTTCTGCACCCGGCGGGGCTGCTTCTTCACCGTGCCGTCGCCTCTCCCCTCGGTGATCCGGTCCGCCACCTGCCGGCGCTTGACCTCCTGGTCGCTCCGGATGCGCACCGAGTAGAGCCGGCGCACCGTCTCCTCCTGGATGGCGGAGATCATCTCCTCAAACATGTGGAGGCTCTCGGCCTTGTAGGCGTCCACGGGGTTGGACTGGGCGTAGGCCCGCAGGCGGATGCCCTGGCGGAGATCCTGCATGGCGTCGATGTGCTCCATCCAGTACTCGTCCACTACCTGGAGCATGACCACCCGCTCCAGCTCCCGCATGTCCGGGAAGTTGGGGTTGGCCTCCTTGGCCTTGGCGATCTCCGCCTCCTTGGCGGCGTAGAACTCCATGGCCTTGCCGGTGAACATCTCGATGAGCTGCTCTGGGCCGGCGGCGGCCAGCGCCTCATCCGTGGGCTGGAAGGTGTTCCTAGGGAAGAAGGTCCCCTCCAGGGAGGAGAGCATGGTCCGGCGCCCCTCGTCGTCCAGCCGCTTCTGGTCCCCGAAGGCGGTGGTCACGGTGCTGGTGATAATGGAGGAGATCATGTTGACGATCACGTCCCGGATGTCCATGCCGTCCAGCACCTGTTTGCGCTGGCCGTAGATGATCTCCCGCTGCTTGTTCATCACGTCGTCGTACTCCAGGGTGCTCTTCCGGGACTGGAAGTTCCGGGACTCCACGCTGGTCTGGGCGTTCTCAATGCCCTTGGTGAGCATCCGGTTTTCAATAGGGACGTCCTCGCCGATGTCCAGACGGTCCATAAGGCCGGTCATCCGCTCCCCGCCGAACAGGCGCATGAGATCGTCGTCCAGGCTCAGGTAGAACCGGGTCTCGCCGGGGTCCCCCTGGCGGCCGGCGCGGCCCCGGAGCTGGTTGTCAATGCGGCGGGAGTCGTGGCGCTCGGTGCCGATGATGAAGAGGCCCCCGGCGGCGCGGACCCGCTCCGCCTCGCCGGCGATCTCGGCGCGGTACTTGTCCATGCTCTCGGCAAAGAGGCGCCGGGCTTCCAGAATCTCCTGGTTGTCCGTCTCCGCGTAGCCGGTGGCCTCGGCGATGAGCTCGTCGGAGAGCCCCGCCTTGCGCAGGTCGTTTTTGGCCATGAACTCGGCGTTGCCCCCCAGCATGATGTCGGTGCCGCGGCCGGCCATGTTGGTGGCCACGGTGACCGCCCCCAGCTTGCCCGCCTGGGCCACAATCTCCGCCTCCCGCTCGTGGTTCTTGGCGTTGAGGAGGTTATGCTTGATGCCCTCCTTGGCCAGGAGCTTAGAGAGATGCTCGTTCTTCTCAATGGACACCGTGCCCACCAGCACCGGCTGGCCCTTGGCGTGGCACGCCTTGATCTGCTCGATGACGGCCCGGTACTTGGCGGCCTCTGTCTTGTAGACCACGTCGTGGTCGTCCACGCGGGCCAGGGGGCGGTTGGTGGGGATCTCCACAATGTCCAGCTTGTAGATGGCGCCGAACTCCTCCTCCTCGGTGAGGGCGGTGCCGGTCATACCGGAGAGCTTGTTGTACAGGCGGAAGTAGTTCTGGAAGGTGATGGTGGCCAGGGTCTTGCTCTCCCGCTCCACCTTCACCCGCTCCTTGGCCTCGATGGCCTGATGGAGGCCCTCGCTGTAGCGGCGGCCGAACATGAGCCGGCCGGTGAACTCGTCCACAATGATGACCTGACCGTCCT
Organism: uncultured Clostridia bacterium; assembly: GCA_947365965.1. Taxonomy (GTDB): domain Bacteria; phylum Bacillota; class Clostridia; order Oscillospirales; family Oscillospiraceae; genus Pelethomonas. The sequence continues at coordinate 45,338 of CANAZG010000005.1, read as the reverse complement.
TGATGACGTAGTCAATGTCCCGCTTCATGACGCCGTGGGCCTTGATGGCCTGGTTGATGTGGTGGCTGGTGGTGGCGTTCTCCGGGTCGGAGAGGTTCTCCACGTGGAAGAACTCCTCCGCCTTGGCGATGCCCCGGGCGGTGAGGGTGGCGGTGCGGGCCTTCTCGTCCACCACGTAGTCCGCGTCGATGTTCACGTCCTCCTCGGCCTTCTCGTCGGTCTCGGCGATGACCAGCTTCTTCAGGCCCTGGACGAACATCTCCGTCATGTCGTACATCTGGGTGGACTTCTCCCCCATGCCGGAGATAATCAGGGGGGTCCTGGCCTCGTCGATGAGGATGGAGTCCACCTCGTCCACAATGGCGAAGTTGTGGCCCCGCTGGACCAGCTCCCGGGCGTAGAGGGACATGTTGTCCCGCAGGTAGTCAAAGCCCATCTCGTTGTTGGTGCCGTAGGTGATGTCGGCGGCATAGGCGGCCTGACGCTGGGCCTTGTCCAGGCCGTGGACGATGAGGCCCACAGTGAGGCCCAGGAAGCGGTAGACCTTGCCCATCCACTCGCTGTCGCGCTTGGCCAGGTAGTCGTTGACCGTGACGATGTGGACGCCCCGGCCGGTGAGGGCGTTGAGGTAGGCGGGGAGGGTGGCCACCAGGGTCTTGCCCTCGCCGGTCTTCATCTCGGCGATACGGCCCTGGTGGAGCACCACGCCGCCCACCAGCTGCACCCGGTAGGGCCGCAGGCCCAGCACACGCTGGGCCGCCTCCCGCACGGCGGCGAAGGCCTCCGGCAGCAGGTCGTCCAGGGTCTCGCCCTGCTCCAGGCGGGACTTGAACTCCGGCGTCTTGGCGGCGAGCTGGGCGTCCGACATGGCCTGGAAGTCCGGCTCCAGGGCCTCGATCCTTTCCACAATGGGGTAGATCTGCTTGAGCTCCCGCTCACTGTAGGTGCCGAAAAGTTTCGTAATTAAACCCATTATTGTATACTCCTCTGTGGTGAGAGTTGATTTGCACACACAAATACAGAGTATAGTATACCACATATTCCCGCGTTTGCAAGGAGCAAGCGGAAACATTCATGGAAATCCCCTGGGGAAGGGGCACCATACGATTCCGCCGGCTTGCAGACAGGGCCTACTCCCCAAGGCGCTGCGACAGGAAGCCCGGCAGGGTCTCCATGGCCCGCAGGTCCCGGAGCTTGATATTCGCAACCTCTCTTTTCTCCGTGGCGTATTGGACAAAGTTCCGGCCTGAAAAATCCTTGCACCCCAGCCAGCCGATAATCGCCATATGGGATTCGGAGGGGACCGCCGCTCGGGGCGTCTCCTGCAGATTCAGCCAGAAATAGACCTGGATGTTGATGCTGCAAATCTCCGAGGCCTTTGTGGCAATGGAGAATGTGTCCAGAATTTTGTCCATATCCGCGTGATAGGCGGATATGGAGGACTTGACGGAGCATGTCAGGACCTCTCCCTGCCGCCCCTTCACCAGGATGTCGTGGCCCGAATCCGGCTGCTCGCTGGCCTTGTCAACGGCGGATTCCGCCGGTACGCCCTGGGACCGGAGCCATTTGATGACGGACTGCTCCGCCACCTCCCCCATGAGAACATCATGGAACCGCTCCAGCATTCCCCGCTCGTGGAGGTCCGGCCTGTCGCATATGCTGCGGCACAGGAGCTGCGCCGTCTCGACACACGCCAGGACCTCCGAGGGATCCAGGATCGGCCCCATAATGACCAGCTGCCGCTGCATCCGCCCTGTCCTCGTCTTCATGATCGGATCACTCCTTTCGGATTTCTTTTCCGTTCTGCCGCCAGTATACCGCAAAAACCAGTGCCCGTATATAGAAACCGGCAAATATCTTTCAAAGTTGTTTGGAAAATGAAAAAACACCCCAAAGGGGGTGACAACTCGGACACGCAGGAGACCGGAGCGGTTCTCATGAACTGCTCCGGTCTCTTTTGCGGCCTATGTATCGGGATCGCCCCTGGCCGTCACGGCCGGATAATCACCTTCCTGGCCTTCTTATCCATAATCAGCTGGAGGCCCTGGCCGTACTCCTCCAGGGGCAGCTCGTGGGAGATGAGCTCCTTGACCTGCACCGCTCCGCTCTCCAGATACTCCAGCGCCCGGCCAAAGCAGTGGGTCTGGGCGAAGGAGCCCAGAATCGTGTACTCCTGGCTGAAAATCTCGTAGGGGCTCACGGGCACCCTGGCGTCGGCGGCGCAGACGCCGTAGGAGACGATCTTGCTGCCCATATGGACGAAGTTAAAGCAGCCGGCAAACACGGACGCCGCGCCGGTGGCGTCAATAACAATATCGAACCCCTTGGGCTGGAGGGCCTTGATGGCCTCCGTGTGCTTGGAGGGGTCAGACTTGTCCATGACCACCAGATCCGTGAAGCCGTACTTTCTCAGGATGTCCAGCTTCTCCTGGTGGGGGTCGGCGATGACCATCCGCCCTCCGCCGGCCCGCCGGAGCAGCTGGGCCAGAATGATACCCGTGGGACCGGCGCCGAACATGAGGATGGAGTCGCCGAAGCGCGGCGCAATCCGGTCCACGCCGTGAACCGCGCAGGCGGTGGGCTCGGTGAAGGTGGCCTCCTCAAAGGACAGCTGATCGCTGATGGCGAAGACCTTGTCGTGGTTGATGAGCACGTACTCGGCAAAGCCGCCGGGCATGTTGCAGCCGTGGGAGTTGAAGTTCTCGCAGTAGAGGGGCTCGTCCCGCCGGCAGGCCTCGCAGTAACCGCACAGCTCCGTATTGTCGGCGGTCACCCGGTCCCCGGCCTTCCACTCGGTGACCTCGCTGCCCACGCTGTCGATGACCCCGGCGAACTCGTGGCCGTTCACCAGAGGGAACCTGGCCAGGAAGCTGCCGTCGTGGATGGTCAGATCGGTCTTGCAGATGCCGCAGGCCTTCACCCGAATCACCACCTGGTAGGGGCCCGGAACCGGCTTCTCAAGCTCCGCCACAGAGAACTGGCGGGCAGCGGTGTACTGGATGGCTCTCATAGGAAATCCTCCTTGTATATTTACTGGCAGAGATTACTTCTTTTTCGCCGCGCCCAGGGCGTTGGCCAGCATAATGCCGTCGTAGACCATCTGGGGATTCACCGTGAAGGGCTCCACGTCCCAGTAGGAGTGCATGGAGGCCTCGGCCACCCGCATGATGTCCTCGCCTGTGGCGTCAGGGATGTCCAGGTCCGCGAAGGTGGTGGGCAGGCCCACCTGATTGTAGAACTCGTAGAGCTCATCCAGCTCCTGGGCGGGAGCGCCCTCCACGATCAGCTGCACCAGTACGCCAAACGCCACCACCTCGCCGTGGAGGAGCTTGGCGCAGGGGGGCAGGACCGTGATGCCCTCGGCAATGGAGTGGGCCCCGGCGCAGGAGGTGTTCTGTACGCCCAGGCCGGAGAGGAGGGTGTTGGCCTCGATGACGTCCTCCACGTCCCTGGTGCACAGCCCCAGCTCCGCCGCCTTCCTGGCGTTGACGCCCTTGGAGAGGATGGTCTCGTGGCAGGCCTTGGAGATGGCCAGACCGGCAATGGTCTGCCGGTAGCCGCTATTGACGTAGTTGGGGGAGGAGGACTGGAGATTGGCCCGGCACTCCGGATAGGTGGACAGGGCGTCGCCCATGCCGGCCACCAGGAAGCGGATGGGCGCCTTGGCCAGAATCTCGGTGTCCAGCAGCACCAGATCCGGGTTCTTCCGGTAGTGCCGCGCGCCGATGTGCTCCCCCTGGGGGGTGTAGATGACCGACAGGCCCATGGCCGGGGCGTCGGTGGACGCGGTGGTGGGGACAATGACCGTGGCGGCCCTGTAGTTGTCGGCCACGGCCTTGGCGGTATCCATGGTCTTGCCGCCGCCGATGCCCACCACCACCTCCGGGGCCAGCTCCTTGGCCAGGGCGGTGCAGCGGAGGATCTCGTCCTCCGTGCACTGGCCGCCGAACTGCTCGCACTGGATAGTGCTGCCGCTGCCGGCATAGAGGCCGTCAAACTTGGCCTTCAGATTCTCATAGAAAAAGACATCGATGAGGAAGAACACCTTTTTGCCGTAAATCTCCGTGTGCTCACGGATATGGTCCAGCTCATTGCGTCCCTGGATGTACCGGCTGGGAGAGCCGTAGGCCCGGGTGGAGCGTTCCAGCATAGACATAGGAAAGACCTCCTTCAAATTATGCACAATTTCGGATGATTGGGACACGCGGTCCCTCTTTTCTTCTGGGAGTCAAAAGCAACGGGAAACGCCTGGGAGCCCTTTGGAGGCGGGTCAGCGCTGCTGCCACTTGGGATTGTCCGCCAGAACCGGCTTCCCGTCCCGCTCCACCACCAGCTTCCGGTACCCCTTTTCCTCGATGGTGCCGTAGTCGTGGCCCGCGTCGGCCCGGTAGACGTAGAACATCACCAGGGGCTCGCTGCCTGTGTTGACGCTGCGGTGGGCCCAGCGGCCCGGGACATACAGGGCGTCCCCGGGCTTCAGCTCCCTCCAGTCCACATCCCCCTCCGGGGTCTCCATGAGCATCCCGCCCTGGCCGGAGAGGCAGTAGTAGACCTCGGAGGTGTCCAGAATGGTGTGGAAGTGGCCCTTGGTCATGAAGTACTCGTCCCCCACCTTGCCGGGGTAGAGCTTGGTTGTGCCGAACTGGAGCACGCCGGACTCCTCCGGCAGGTCCAGGCCGTAGAACTCGTAGAGCAGGGGGTTCTCCCCCGCCGCCAGGGCCCGGGCCGCCTCCTGGTCCGCGAACTGCCCGGCCATGCTGGACACATAGCGGAGCGTGGGCCGGACCTTCCCGCTCGCGCACAGGCCAGTCAGCAGGTTGAAATCCAAGACAAAAGGCTTGACGTCTGCCATAAAAATCCTCCTGGGCGCTGCGGCGCCCGCTTTTCGTTATTTGATGATCTGTCCCCGTGTCCGCCGGTCCACGGTGAGGGCGATGGCCGCCAGCACGAAGATGCCGAACACCACGTTCTGCCAGTAGGCGTCCACGCCGATGAAGTTCATGCCGTTCTCGATGATGGCCACGGTGAACACGCCCAGGATGGTCCCCAGCTCGCTGCCCTTGCCTCCGGCCAGACTGGTGCCCCCCAGGGCGCAGGCGGCCACGATCTTCAGGGTGAAGGGGTCCCCGATGGTGGGGGCGCTGGAGCGCAGGTTGGCGGCCAGGAACACCCCGGCCAGAGCCGCCAGCACCCCGTTGAGGGCAAAGACCATGATCTTGGTCCGGTCCACGTGGATGCCCGCCACCCGGGCGGCCCGCTCGTTGCCGCCAATGGCGAAGACAGCCTTGCCGAAGGCGGTGAACCGGGTGAGCAGGTAGACCAGCAGAATGATGACAATGGCCAGCACCAGGGGCAGGCCCACCACGCCGAAGGAGATCTTGTACCAGTCCGTGGCCGGCCAGAGGGCCTTCTTCATGGACTCAGGTCCCTGGGTAATCAGCAGGGCCACGGACTGCCACACGCTCATAAAGCCCAGGGAGGCGATGAAGGAGGGGACCTTCAGCTTCACATGGATGAACCCCAGGGTCAGGCCCGAGCACAGGCCGAAGAGCAGGGACACGGCCAGCCCCGCCAGACCGGCCAGCAGGGGATTGCCGAAGCTCTCGCCATAGGCCAGCATAAAGTGGACAAAGGCCACGTTGGACACGGAGCACACAGCGCCCATGGAGAGGTCAATGGAGCCAAAGAGCAGCACCATGGTCATGCCTGCGGCCATAATCATCAGCGGCGCGGTGTCCCGCAGCAGGTTCTTCAGGTTGATCTCCCCCAGGAAATTCTCCTGGGTCAGAGACAGGGCCAGGAGCAGAATGATGATGGCGGAGAAGCTGAAGTACTCCATGATGTTGTCCAGGATCGCTCTCTTTCCCGGCAGCGCTTTATTTTTTGTTGACATGCCTCTACCTCCTCACATCATCAGGCTGACCACGTCCACCTGGGAGGGCTTCCCGTCGGCCGGCGCGTCGAACTCGCCTGTCACCAGGCCGTCCTTCATCATCAGCAGCCGGGAGCACAGCCCCAGATACTCGTCCACCGTGTCGCCCAGGAGGATCACCGCCTTGCCCTCCTCCGTCATGTTCCGGATGAAGGCGTAGATCTCCTCCTTGGCCCCCACGTCCACGCCCCGAGTGGGGTGGTTGAGGATGAGGATCTCCGCGCCGCTGGCCAGCGCCCGGGAGAAGACCACCTTCTGCTGGTTTCCGCCGGAGAGCTGGAGCAGCAGCTCCTGGGGGCCGCTGGTCTTGATGCGCAGCTTCTTGATCCACTCCTCCGCCTGCCGGCGCACCGCCTTGGCGGAGACCACGGGCCCCCTGGAGAGGGCGTGGGCGTTGGACAGGGCGATGTTCTCCTCCACGGAGAGGTTGGAGACGATGCCCTCAAAGAGCCGCTCCTTGGGGATCATCAGCACCCCCTTGGCCAGGGCCTGCTGGGGCGAGGAGAAGCGCATGCTCTCCCCCCGGATGACCACCTCGCCGAAGGAGGGCCGCTCGTCGCCGCAGATGACCTCGCAGACCTCCTCAATGCCGGAGCCCACCACGCCGCACAGGCCCAGGACCTCTCCCCGGTGGAGCTGGAAATTCACGTGCTTGAATATGCCGTGGATGCCCAGATCCCGCACCTCCAGCAGCACCTCCTCTGAGGGGACGGTCTGCCGGTCCAGGTGGTAGTACTCGGTGGTGGTGCCCTTGCCCACCATCATCTCGTAGAGCCGGGCCTCGGTGGCGTCCCTGGTGTCCAGGTCCCCCACGCTGGAGCCGTCCTTGTAGACATAGATCCGGTCCGTGATATGGAGGATCTCGTCCAGATGGTGGGAAACGAAGATCACCGCGTGGCCCTGGTCCGCGATCTTGCGCATCTGCCTATAGAGGTTCTCCACCTCCGCCTCGTTGAGCACCGAGGTGGGCTCATCCAGCAATATCAGGCAGTGCTCCGCGCCGGAGCGCTTGGTCACGTCCATGACCTTGGCGATCTCCACCATCTGCCGGGTGGCGAAGTTGAGATTGCTGACCTTGGTGGAGGGGCTGATGTCGGTGATGTCCACGGCCGCCAGAACCTCCTGGGCGGCCCGGTTCATTTTGCTCCAGCTGATGATGCCGTGGGATTTGAAGAGGTTCTCGTGGCCGAAGAAGATGTTCTGGGCCACGTTCAGGTTCACGATTAGGGACTGCTCCTGGAACACCATGCCGATGCCCGCCCGGTTGGCGTCCATGGGGGTTCTCGGCTCATAGGGCTGGCCGTGGAGGGTCATGGAGCCGCTGGTCTGGGGCTGGGCCCCGATGATGATCTTCAGCAGCGTGGACTTGCCCGCGCCGTTCTCCCCCACCAGCCCCACGATCTCGCCGGGGGCCACGTCCAGCCCCACGCCCTTGAGGGCCTGAGTGCCGGCAAAGGACTTGGTGATGCCGCTGGCGCTGAAGAGCAGGGGGCGCGTGTTCCGTTCTTGCGTTGTCATAGCTTCTCCCCCCTTACTTGCTGATGACCTTGGCCCCCCGGGCCACGGTCAGGATGACAGAGACCAGGATGATGACGCCCTGGATCCCCGTGCGGATGTTGGGGTTCACGCCCAGCACCAGCAGGCCGTTGTCCAGCACCGTCATGATGAGCACGCCCACAATGGTGTTGGTGACGCCGCCCTTGCCGCCGGCCAGACTGGTTCCGCCCACCACCACGGCGGCCTGGGCGGGGAACATCTTGCCGGCGCCGATGGCGATCTGGCCCTGGCCCAGGCGGATGGCCCCGATGACGCCGGCCACGCCGAAGAGGAAGCCCGCCAGGGTGAACACGCCCACCTTCACCCGCTCCACGCTCACGCCCACGGAGCGGGGAATGCTCTCGTTGGTCCCCACGGCGTAGATGTGGCGGCCGAAGGCGGTGCGCTCCTGGATGAAGTAGCACAGGGCGAACATGGCAATGGCCACCCAGGTGATGAAGGGGATGCCCAGGAAGGAGGCCGTGGGCAGGGCCTTGATGAAAGGGTCCTGAATGGTGGGGGGATGGCCCTGGTAGGAGACCATGCCGATGCCCTTGCAGATGTACATGAAGGCGAAGGACGCCATGAAGGAGGGAATTTTCAGGTAGACGTGGCACAGGCCCACGGCCAGGCCGCACAGCATGCTGGCCCCCACGGCGATGACCGCCCCCATGAGGCCCAGATTTGTGCCGAACTCGCTGTTGAGCACCAGGCAGGCGAAGAGGGACCCGGCCATGCCCACGGTGCCGTCAATAGACAGGTCAATGCTCCCCAGCATGATGACGAAGGTCAGCCCCAGGGCCACCACCAGGGGCAGGGCCATCTGGTTGAGGATGTTCAGCAGGTTGCCTCCGCTGATAAAGCTGACGCCGCAGGTGGCGGTGAATACCATCACCAGGGCGATGAGCACGAAAATGGGCGCCAGCTTCATCAGCCGGTCGTTTCTGTTTTCGTTTCGGACTTTTTCGGCGAACTCCTCGGTAATGCTCGCCGCGGGATTCAATTTTATCATAAGCGTCTCTCCAATCTCATTCCGGCGGCCGTATGAAGAGCCTGTATTCATAACCGGGGGACGGGGGGTGCTGTCTGTCGGACAGGGCGATTTTCCACCGGCGTGGTATGGCGGCAAAAGGGCCGGCCAGACCGTGTTCAGCGGTTGTGAATACAGGTCCTTAGAACGGGGGCTGGGACGTGCATCCCAGCCCCCGTGTCCTTTGTTATGCGGTTTAGTCCGCCTTGCACCAGTAGATCTGGCTGAAGTCGAAGCTGGGCGGCGTGGTCAGGTAGCTCTCGGCGGCCTCGGGGCTGTCGATGAGCAGAGCCGGGGTGGCGAACTCGCGGAACTCGGCGGGCAGGTCCTCCACGTTGATGAGGCCGGCCCAGGCGGCGTAGCAGATGGCCAGGGTGTAGCCGCCCTGGAGGTAGCCGTTGGAGGAGACGGTGGCGGTGGCGTAGCCGTCCCGGACGGCCTCGACGATATCGGTGTTGGCGTCAATGCCCACCACGCCGACCTTGCCCTTCAGGCCGGCGGCGTCCAGGGCCTGGAGCGCGCCGGTGGCCATGTTGTCGTTGGCGCACCACACGCCGCCCACGTCGGGGGTCTGGGTCAGCCAGGTCTCCACCAGGGCCAGCGCCTCGTCGGTGTTCCAGTTGGCGGTGTCGTCAGCGGCCACCTCGATGTCAGGGTACTCCTTGAGGGCCTGCTGGAGGCCAGCATAGCGGTCGTTGGCGGCGGTGTTGCCCAGGAGGCCCTGGCAGACAAAGATCTTGCCCTTGCCGCCCATGGAGTCGAAGAGGGCCTTGGCGATGTTGTAGCCGCCGATGACGTTGTCAGGGGAGGTGTGGATGACCCAGTTGGGATTCAGATCCGTGGGACCCACGTCGGCGGGCTTGTTCCAGGCGGTGCCCAGATAGCCGCCGGATTCGGCCATGGCCTCGGCCAGGGAGTAGGCGATGGCGTCCTCGTTGGGGTCGGAGTAGGCGATGGCGTTGCCGTTGGCCTTGGCGGCGAACTGGCGCATATTATCGACTTCCTTGGCGCTGTCGCCCTGGGAGTCCAGAACCTGCATCTCATACTTCTGGCCGATGCTGTCCAGATACTCGGCGAACATGTGCATACCGTCGTTGATGGTGGCGATGTAGGGGTTCTCCAGACCGCGGATGGAGACGGCCAGATACAGGGTGGTGTCCAGCTTCTCCTGGGGGATCTGGGAGGGATTGATGGTGAAGTTCTTGTAGTCGATGTCGCCGGCGGGCGCAGAGGGCGCGGCCGGGGCGGGATCCGCAGGGGCGGAGGGCGCGGGATCCGCAGGCTTGGGGTCGGCGGCGGGCTTGTCGTTATTCCCGCCGCAGCCGGCCAGCAGCAGACCGACCATGGACAGCGACAGGAGCATCGCGATGAGTCTCTTCTTCATGTTCGTTTTCCTCCTTAACAATTGTAACAGGTTCTCTACAAAAACGGCCCAGGCGGTCCGATTTTGTCCGGTGGGGGTAGTGGCTGCCAGAGATCGTGTAGTGCTTGTATTAATGCTATGTAGTAACATTCAACATAATCACAGTATACTCTCTCCAGCGAAAATGTCAAGCCATTTCGCTGGAGCCCACTTATATTAGGCGAATATCAACAAAATCTGCCTGGTTGTATTGTATAATAAGCTTAAGCGGGATGGATAATGTTGCTCTATAGATCATACATATGCAGCAATTCTCTGCCGCGCAGAGGCGTCGGCGCTGTAGAAAATGGTTTGCGGGGAAATTTCCGGTTGATTTCTGCGGGCGGGTGTGGTAGAGTAAATAGCAGAAGAGGACAAAGAGGTTGGCTGTCCTTGTTTGGCTTTTTCTATTATGTAGTGACATTCCTATATATCTACTTAACTGCTGAGGAGGAACTACGCTATGAAAACATTGGTTGTGGCAAAAGACGGCAAGCTCTCTATCCAGGAGGTCAACAAGCCCCGCTATAGTGAGTACCAGGCTCTGGTGAAGACCATCGCCTGCGGCATGTGCGGCACGGACATCAAACTGCTCCACCGCACCTTCAAGGGCTTCCCCGAGTCCGTCTACCCCATCATGCTGGGCCACGAGGGCGTGGGCGAGGTGGTGGAGGTGGGGGCGAAGGTCACCTCCTTCAAGATCGGCGACAAGGTGCTGCTGCCCTTTGTGGACCCTGACCCGGAGAATCTCCCTGGCCTGGGCTCCGGCTGGGGCGCCCTGAGCGAGTACGCCGTGGTCTGCGACCCCGCGGCCCCCAACGCGCCGGACTGCGCCTTTGCCCAGACCGTGCTGGAGGACGATCTGGACCCGGTGGACGCGGTGATGATCGTCACCTTCCGGGAGGTGCTCTCCAGCATCCGCTATTTTGGGATCCAGCCGGAGAGCACGGTGGTGGTCTTTGGCTGCGGCCCGGTGGGGCTGACCTATATCAAGTTCATGAGCCTGCTGGGCGTGAAAAACCTCATTGCCTGCGACATCATCCCCGAGAAGCTGGCCCAGGCCGGCAGCTATGGGGCTGCCCACCTCATCAACAGCAAGGAGCAGGACGTTCGCGCCGAGGTCCGCAGGCTCTATCCCGAGGGCGTGGACTATGTGCTGGACGCCGCCGGTGTGCCGGCCCTGGTGACCCAGGGCATGGGCCTCATCAAGGACCGGGGGACCATGCTGTGCTACGGCGTGCCTGAGAAGGAGGAGGTCTCCATTGACTTCAGCAAGGCCGACTACAACTGGCGGGTGATCTACCAGCAGATGCCCCGGAAGCGGGAGGAGGGCGCGGCCCACGCCCAGGTGGTGGAGTGGATGCGCTCCGGCCAGCTGAATATCAAGGATTTCATCTCCGATTACTTCACCTTTGACGAGGCCCTGGAGGCCTACGACAAGCTGCTGGCCCGGAAGGTGCTCAAGAAAGGGATCATCAAGTTCTAACGATTCCCCCGGCCGGGAAAAGAGGCCCCGCCGCAGTCGCGGCGGGGCCTCTCCGGCGTCCTCCGGCCTCTCCGGCCAGGAGGACAGGCGCTTGTTTTCAGGGCTCCACGTCCAGCATCGCCATGGTGGCGGGGAGCTCGTGGGCGGTGTTGACCTTGTCCTCGTCGGTGACCAGATCGAAGCAGGAGACGATGATCTTGTCCCCCCAGACGATGGGCTCGCCGGGCTGATCCAGCTCCCCCTGGAACCCGTCCGTGTCCGGGGAAACCGCCATGCGCCGCACCGTGCCGTCGGGGGCGATGCGGGCGATGGCGTTGGCGGAGAAGTCGGCCACATAGATGTTGCCGTACTGGTCGATGCTCATGCCGTCGGTGGACTTGAGGTTGGCCGGGTCCTTGGCCCAGAGGATGTTCTCCTTCACGCTGCCATCGGGCTGGAAGGTGATCTTGTGGACCGCGCCGTCGCCGAAGTTGCCGATGTAGAGGTTGCCGTCGTGGTCAAAGACAATGCCGTCCACGCCATACTGGCATTTGGGGTTCTCGGTGATGAAGGTGAGAAAGATGTCCGGGTCCGCCAGGGTGTTGGTGCAGTGGATGCCCTCGGCGTCCAGGGGGAAGCGGTAGACGCAGCTCATCAGCTTGCCGCTGTCGGTCTTCTGCCGGTTCATGCAGCTCTGGGTGACATACATGTAGTCCCCCCGGATGCGGATGCCGTTGGGGTGCTCCATGTTGTCGGCCACCACAGTGCATTTGACCACGCCCTCCTCGTTCAGGCGCAGGCGCAGGATGCGGCCTGTGTAGACCAGATCCGGGCGGTCGGTCCAGCCGGGGTTGTCCACCATGTAGAGGTCCCCGTCCGGGCCGAACTCAATGCCCATGGACCGGGCCTCGCCGGTGTAGGGGTTCCTGGGCACGTCGAACCACTTGCGGATCCGCCTGTCCTTGTCGATCTTCAGCACGCAGCTGGGCATATCCATATTGGCGAAATTGGGGCAGGAGAGGATCAGGTTGTCGTCCCGGTCAATGGCCATTCCGTCGGGGGTGCAGACCAGATCCTCCGGCAGTAAGGTAAACAGGGTTGAGCTCTGCATAGTGAAACTCCTTTCCATTGTTTGGGCGTGTTGACAATTTTCAAACATGCCCTAGGCAAAAAGACTGCGCAGGAACTTGCAGGCGTCGCCGGCCATGCGGTCCAGCTCCGGGACGGAGGCCCCCTCGCTGAGGTCCCGCCAGACCTTGATGTCGTAGGGGATCGAACCCCCCATGAGGACAAAGGGCTCCATCACCACCGCGCCCTGATAGCCGATCCGCTTCAGGGCGTTGGCCAGATCCTGCCAGGGCAGGCTGTTGGTGGACCCGGGGGGCCTGCGGTTGCGCTCCCCCACGTGGAAATGGCCCAGCAGCTCGCCTGTCTCCAGAATGGCCTGGACCAGATCGTCCTCCTCAATGTTCATGTGGAAGGTGTCCAGCAGCACCCTGGCGCTGGGGCTCTCCAGCTGCCGGACAAAGGCCGCGCCCTCCCTGGCGGTGTTCAACAGGTACTGCTCAAAGCGGTTGACCACCTCGCAGCAGTAGACGACGCCGTTGTCCTCCGCAATGGGCATGAGCCGCCGCAGGGACTCCAGGGCCAGCGCCTCCTTCCGCCGCTTCTCCTCCATGGTGATGCCGTGGCCGGGCATGGCCTGCCAGCCGGCGTAGGAGACGCCGTTGAGGATAGAGGCCCCCACCTTGGGCATGGACCGCAGGATCTCTGTCACGTGGCGGACGCCGTTTTCCCGGACCGCGGGGTCGTCGCTGGCCAGATCGTACTCCCTCTCCAGGCCAATGGAGTAGGTGAAGGTCAGGCCGTGTCCGTCGGCGCGGCGCTTGAGCTCCCGGAGCTTCTCGTCGCTGTAGGTGCAGAAGGTGGCCGAGGCCACCTCGCACACATCGAACCCCAGCCGGGCAACCTTCTCGATGAGGGGCGCATACTCGATCTCATCCCAGTTGTGGCTCCAGAAGCCGTAGTGCATTCCAATGGCGTTCAAGGCTCCGGCCCCCTTTACAGCGCGGCCCGGGCGGCCTGGATCTCCTCAATGAACCAGCGGGCCGTCTCCGTGATCTTTCCATAGTCCCCGGTTTTGGCCCCGGCGGTCAGGCTCCCGCCTGCGCCCACGGCCACCGCGCCGGCCCGGATCCACTCCGCCGCGTTGTCCACGCTCACGCCCCCGGTGGGCATCAGCTCCGCCTGGGGGATGGGGCCGTGGATGGCCTTGAGGATCTTGGGCCCGAAGAGCTCCCCGGGGAACACCTTGATGATGTCCGCCCCGGCCTCCATGCCGGCCACCACCTCGGCGATGCTCATGGCCCCGGGCATACAGGCCACCCGGTAGCGGTTGCACAGGCGGACAGTGTCCGCGTTGAAGTAGGGGCTGACCACGTACTGGGCCCCGGCGAGAATGGCCATCCGGGCGGTCTCCGGGTCCATGACCGTGCCCGCGCCGATGACAAAATCGCTGCCCGCGTACTCCGTCGCCATGCGCTGGATAATGTCGTTGACGCCGGGGGTGGTGTAGGTCAGCTCGATGCCCGCGCAGCCCCCCCGGATGCAGGCCTCGGCAATGCGCAGGGCGTCCTCCGCGTCCCTGGCCCGGACCACGGCCACCAGGCCGCACTGGCAGAGCCTGGAGAGAACTTGCTCCTTCTTCATAGTGATAATCCCCCTTATTTTGTTTTGGCGATGCGCTCGTATACCGGCAGCAGCGCCTGATAGCAGGCCTCAAAGGTCTCCTTCACCGGCCCGTAGGCAGCGGCGGCCGCCGGGTCCGGCGTCAGCTCCTGGCGAATCTCCAGCATCTGGTCAATGGCGGTGAAGTCCTTGAAGATCCCCGCGCCCACGCCGCCGGTGACTGCGGCGCCCATGCTGGTGGCCTCCTCCAGGAGGGCCGGGATCTTGATCCTGGCGTTGAATACGTCCGCCATCATCTGGCACCAGACCCGCCCCTTGGCTCCGCCGCCCACGATCAGCAGCTCGTCAATGGGGATGCTCCCCCGGAAGGACTCCAGGATAATATTCAGGTTGAGGGTCACCCCCTCCATGACGGAGCGGAAGATGTCGCTGCGCTGGTTCTCCATCTTCAGGCCCAGCCAGGCGGCGGTGGCGTTGGGGTTCCACCGGGGGGCGCGCTCCCCCAGCAGATAGGGCAGGAAGATCACGCCGTTGGACCCGGCGGGGGACTTGGCGGCCTCCTGGTCAATGAGCTGGTAGGGGCTCTTTCCCTCCCCGGCGGCAGCGGCGGTCTCATACTTGCCCAGACGCTGCTTGAGCCACTGGTAGGCCCCGCCGCCGGACTGCATGGTGCCGGTGGGGGAGTAGAGGCCGGGGACGATGTGTGCCCAGGTGAAGGTGCGCATCTGGGGGTCAAAGAGGGGCTTGTCGCTGGTGGTGGCCACCCAGGCGGAGGAGCCCACGCAGCTGAAGGTCCGGCCCGGGCTGATGGACCCCGCGCCCACGTTGGAGCACAGGCCGTCGCCGCCGCCCATGACCACCGCCGTGCCGGGCTTGAGCCCGGTCTGCTCCGCCGCCCGCTTTGTGACCTCGCCGGCCACTGTGGTGGAGGGGACGATCTCCGGCAGCTTGTCGCCGTCAATGCCGGAGGCGGAGACAATCTTCTCAGACCATTGGAGCGTCTCCAGGTCGATGCAGGCGTTGCTGGTGGCGTCCGAGGGCTCGGTGTACCACTTCCCTGTCAGGCGCAGGACGATGAAGTCCTTGGCGTTGAGGGTCTTGTAGGTCCTGGCGTAGATCTCCGGCTCGTTGTCCCGGATCCACATCAGCTTTTGCAGGCCGTAGGAGGCGCTGTTGCGGTGGC
Source organism: uncultured Clostridia bacterium (assembly GCA_947365965.1). Lineage (GTDB taxonomy): Bacteria > Bacillota > Clostridia > Oscillospirales > Oscillospiraceae > Pelethomonas. Next base: position 30,102 of record CANAZG010000005.1, on the reverse strand, counting down.
CGGCAATGCGGTAAAAGTCCCACAGGGAGATCTTCTCCCCCAGGGCGGCGGCCTGTGCCTGGGCCCGCTGGTCCGCCCAGATGATGGAGGGCCGCAGGGGATTGCCCTCCCTGTCCACGCACAGGCAGCCCATCATCTGGCCGGAAAAGGAGACCACGGCGATCTCCCCCGCGTCGATGCCCGCCTTGTCGATGAGGTTTTTCGTGGTCACGCAGATGGCCTGCCACCAGTCCTCCGGGTCCTGCTCGGCCCAGTTGGCGTTGAAGTAGCGGCAGCCGTAGCTGTGGACCTCGCTGGTGACCAGCCGGCCCTCCTGACTGAAGAGGGTGGCCTTGTTGCCGGAAGTGCCCAGATCGTGGGCCAGAATGTACTTCATACGGTCCTCCTCCCTATAGCCCCAAGTCGCGGATCAGGTTCTCCGTCGCCATGCGTCCCATGTTCCGGGCCGCGCCGTCCGTGGAGGCGGCGCAGTGGGAGCCCAGCACCACGTTCTCCAGGGTGAACCATCTGGGGTCCTCCGGCGGCTCCTGGGCGAAGGCGTCAACGCCCGCGCCGTAGATCCGTCCGGCGGCCAGGGCGTCCAGCAGGGCGTTTTCGTCGATGAGCCCGCCCCGGGCGGTGTTGACGAGGATGGCGTCCGGCTTCATCTGCGCAAGCTCCGGCGCGCCGATGGTCCCCCTGGTCTCCTCCGTCAGGGGCAGGTGGAGGGAGATCACGTCCGCCCGGGCGCAGATCTCCTCCGGCGAGGCCTTCACAATGCCGTTCACGCGGGCATAGTCCTCGTCCCAGAAGGGGTCATAGGCCATCACGGTCATGCCGAAGCCCTGGGCCCTGCGGGCCACCAGCCGCCCGATGGCCCCCAGTCCCAGAAGGCCCAGGACGCCGCCGCTGACGTCCCGGGTGGTGATCTTCCCCCAGTCCCCCCTCCGGCACCGGGCGTCAATGGCCGCCGCCCGCCGGGCCACGGCCAGCATGAGGGTCATGGCGTAGTCGGCCACCGCCTCGGCGTTGGCCCCGACGGTGCGGGAGACCTTGATGCCCCGGGCTCTGGCGGCCTCCAGATCGATGTTGTCCACCCCCACGCCATACTTGGCAATGGCCAGGAGCCTGGGCGCGGCGGCCATGACCTGGGCGTCCAGGGGATCCACTCCCACAATAACACCTTCGCAGTCGGCAAGCAAGCGTTTCATGGCCTCCCGGTCCAAAATGCCGCCGGTTTCGTTGCGGATCACCTCCAGGCCGGCCTTTTCCAGCATCTCAAAGACCGCGGGGTCCGTCTTCCCGTAGGAGCGGGGGGTTGTCAGAACCTTCATGGTGCCTCCTCTCCGCGCCGTCAGCGCATCTCCCGGGCGATCCGGTCGCAGGCGGCCAGACGCTCCCCGGTGATGTCGATATGGAATACCTCGGCAATGACCTGGGTCCAGCCGTGGATAAAGTAGGTCCAGCCGTCCTCAATGGTCAGCTGCCGCGCCTCCCGCTGGGCCTGGGCCTGATGGAGGAACTCCAGGCTGCCCCGGTAGTTCAGCTCCCAGACAATGGCGTTTTCCGGAAAGCGGCAGCTGTCCGTGATGGGGGAGCCGGGGCGGTCCTTGCCCAGTCCCGTGGCGTTGACCACCAGGCTCCCGGCGGGCAGGGCCTCCACAATCCGGTCATTGAGCTCCGGCGTCTTGCACAGGTGGTAGCTCATGGGCACGTTTAAGTACTCCAGCACCCGCACCGCCTCCGCCAGCCTGGGCGCGGAGCGGTTGTCCAGATGGATGCGGGCGGGCACGTCGGCGCCGTGGCGCTCCTCGCTGCCTAAGTAGGCGGAGATGGAGAGCGCCGAGCCGCCGGCCCCCAGGACGCAGGCCTGTGCGCCGGTTTTCAGCCAGTGGTCTTTGGGCACAAAGGAGTCCAGGGCCAGACCGCTGGAGATGGGGTCCTTGGCGTGGGCGCACAGCTTCCCGTCCCTCTTGGAGATGGAGGACATCTCCCCAAAGCGCTGGGCGTAGGGGTCCAGGTAGTCGAAGAGGTCTGCGGCGGCGCTGTACATGTCGATCTTGTGGGTGGTCACCAGGGCCCCCAGGGACAGGGGGTCATCCCGCATGAACTCCACCACCCGGCGATACTCCTGGGCCGGGGCGTGGATGGGCATGTCGATCCCCTTGATGACGGCGTCCAGGCCCAGCTCCCTGGCCCAGGCGGGGAAGACCTTCATGATGGAGGAGCTTCCCGTGGTGACGCCCACGAAATACATGGTGGGGCAGCTGGCTTTTTCCGGCAGTTGAATCATAGTCAATACCTCTTTCACTTTCTATGGTGTCCGGCGGACAGCCTGTGGTCCGCGGGCATGGATGTGGTCAGCCATCGAACAGCCGCTGGCAGTTGGCCCGGTTGAAGCCGCTGACGGTCTCCTCCCCGAAGCCGCGCTGCCGCAGCAGGGGCAGGAAGCGCCGGAGCAGATGGTCCAGGCCGATCTCTCCGCCATAGGCGCACAGCCGCTGGGCGGTGGTGTCCAGGGCCAGCAGTATCCGGCCGGCGTACCCCCGCTCCAGGGCGCGGCACAGCAGGGCGATCTCCTCCTCGTCGGAGTGGTATTTGGGCCGGGCCACAGTGTCGTAGTCCAGGTACACCCCTGCGGACGCGATGGCGTCGTGGACAGCCGGGTCCCCGGCCTGCCGGTCCGCGTGGCACACCACCAGCTTCTCCGGCCGCACCCCGGCGCTGAAGCAGACCTCCAGCGCCTCCTGTGCCCGCAGCCCCCTCTCCGTGTGGAGCATCAGGGGCGCACCCGTGTTTGCCGCCGCCCGGGCGGCGGCCCGCAGCAGCGTTTTGTACCGGCCCACCGGGCCTTCTGCGGGAATGGCCGCCTTCACCAGCCCCGCGCGGACCGCCAGAGCCGTCTCCGGCCTGTGGGACGGGTCCGCCTCCCATGGGAGAAGGCCCGTCTCCAGCTCGCTTTGGTAGAGTGCGCAGAGAGCGTCCTCCTCCAGGCGGTGGACCCAGCAGTCCTCCGGGTAGAAATCCAGCAGATGGTACCCGGTGGAGGCGATGACCGCCACGCCGCTCTCCCGGCTCAGTCGCTCCAGGGCCCCGCCGTCCCGTCCCGCCGCTGCCGGCTGGGCATCCACCAGGGATGTGCCGCCGGCCTCCCGGTAGCGCCGCAGCTCGGCCAGGGAGCGGTCAAAATCGTCGAAGCGGAGCGCCGCGTTTCGCTCCGTCATGGGCGTGGGGCGCAGGAAGATATGCTCGTGAATCTGGCAGTGGCCCAGCGCGCCCGGATCCACAGGGCCCAGCACACTTTGCACCTGCGGCATGGAATGGCCCCCTTTCTCTCGATAAAATCATTATATTGCTTTATTGCTATGTAATGACATATAGGTATCAAAGCAGGACCCGGCAGTGCCGGGCCCCTGCGTCGCATCAAAGTCCCCTGCCATTGGGCAGAGGCGCGGCCTCCTTGTGGAGCTCCACGCGGAACTGGCTCTGGTCCCCCCGGTAGCGGGCAATGGAGTACTCGATCAGCCGGCCCGCCCGATTGCGCCCCATGGAGATGAAGTAGTGGATCGGCCGGCCCCGCTTCATGTTCAGCACCGCCACATCGTCGGCGTTGGCCAGCCGCGCCTCGCAGATGCGGGTGATGCGGGACACGTCGGTCTCCTCCCGCTCGGAGAGCACCTGATAGAGGGATTCGCTGGTAAAGTCGTGGGTCAGGGTGAAGCTGCACAGGTCATAGGGCAGATAGGTCTCCACCCGCACAATGGGCTCCCCGTCGGCGCAGCGCCGCCGGTAGAGATAGACCGCCCTGGCCCCCGGGGCCATGTCCATCTGGAAGGCGATCTCCTCCGGGAGCTCCAGCTCCTTGAGCTCCAGCACCTGGGTGCTGGGGCTGCGCCCTTCGCTGCGCACGTCCTCGTCAAAGGACTGGATGGACTGGATAAAGCCCTGACTGATTTTGGGGCGGGCCACAAAGGTCCCCTTGCTTTTAATCCGATAGAGCTGCTCCTTCCGCACCAGATCCGCAATGGCCTGCCGCACGGTGGTGCGGCTGATGCCGAACATCTGGCTGAGCTCCTTCTCGGTGGGGATCACGCTGCCCACAGGATACGCGCCGTTTTCAATCTCCTCCATAATCAGTTTTTCCAGCTGAAAATACAGGGGGATGGGCGTATTTTTGTCTAGGACTCTTTCCTGAAGCATAGGGCTCTCCTCTCACGGGCGTAATGAAGCACAACACCCTATGTAATGACATTCATCATAATATAATTCACTCGCCTTTGCAAGGGCGTTTTGCGCATTTCTCTGATTCTTCCAAAAATTGGGCGTCGAATCTGTGGCATTTCACCATGAGCCGCCTACAGAATCTGCCCGAACTCCACCTTTTCCCCGTTGGGCCCCAAAATGTTGAAAAAGCGCACGCCCTTGGACCAGAAGGGCAGGGCCTGTATGCTGCTCTCCAGGGGGCGGCAGCCGGCGGCCTGGACCGCCTCCCAGGCTGCCTCCACGTCCTCCACATCCAGGCAGATGTGGTCAATGGCCCCCGCCCGGCCTACGGCCTGCCCGTTCTCATAGGCCTCTACACACAGGCCGGCCAGCCGCAGGAAGCAGACCTTCTCCCCGTTGTTCACCGTCTCATAGGCGGTCTCAAATCCCAGGGAGTGGTAAAACTGCACAGTGGCCGCCATGTCGTTGGTAGGCAGGCCGATGTGCTGCAAGCCGGTTACCAGAGCGCCAATCGTATTCATGCTGTTTCCTCCTGTCAATCGTCGCTGGGGTCCACGTCCACCAGGACCTTCATAGTGGTCTCCCGGTTGTTGTCAATGTACTGGTAGGCGGCCAGATAGTCCTGGAAAACGAAGTGTTTGCTCATGAGGGGCCTGAGCTGGATTTTACCCTCCCCCACCAGACGGATAGCGTCCACATAGTCCTCGTGGCGGTACATCATGGAGGTGTTCAGATCCAGCTCCGAGTCGTTGAGCTTGGCCAGATCACAGTGGGCCTGCCCCGCGAACACCGCCACCAGCACAATCGTGCTGCCCTTCCGGGCGTTCTGAATGGCCTGATCCATAGTGACGTCGTTGCCCGCGCAGTCGTAGATGACGTCCGCCTTGTCGGGGCCGAAGGCCTCCAGCAGGGCCTTGCCGAAGTCGGCCTCTCGGGTGTTGACCACCTCGTCCGCTCCGCACTGCCTGGCAAGACTCAGCCGGCAGTCGGACACGTCCGTGGCCAGCACCTTTGCCGCGCCGAAGGCCTTCAGGGACTGGATCAGGAGAATGCCGATGGGGCCGCAGCCCAGTACGCACACCTTCCGTCCCCTCACGTCCCCGGCCCGCCTGGCTGCGTGGACCGTCACCGCCAGGGGCTCGATCATGGCCCCCTCGTCAAAGCCCATGCCCTCCGGCAGCAGGTCCACCTTGGACTGGTCCACGGCAAAGTACTCGCTGGCCGTGCCGGTGGTCTGGAAGCCCATGACCTTCAGGCTCTCGCACAGATTGTACTTCCCGTGGGTGCAGGGATAGCACTTCCCGCAGAACACCTGGGGCTCGATGGTGACCCGCTGGCCCACCCGGAGGTCCGTCACGCCCTCGCCCAGGGCGGCAATCTGGCCGGAGACTTCGTGGCCCTGAGTGACGGGGTAGCTGGTGTAGGGGTGCTTGCCGTGGTAGACATGGATGTCGGAGCCGCAGATGCCGATGCGCTTGATCTTCACCAGCACCTGTCCGGGGCCCGCCTGGGGGACGGGGACCCGCTCAAAGCGGATCTCTCCCGGGGCGGTCATCACTTGCTGAAGCATCGTTGTTTCCATAGGCAGTTCTCCTCCTACTATTGATATTGCACAAAGGTCAGCATTGTTTTGCGATAACAATGTAGGTACATTGTAACACAGGCCGGCGGCGTAGTCAACTGATTTTTGCGGTGATTGCTGATAAAACTGTAGGATTGTTAAACATGTTGGACGAGGAATTCAAGGGGAGAAAGCCAGTGGAGCGGCCTCATCGGTAAGTTGTTGGAGCGGCGGTTATGAACAGCGAGTTGTTTCTCAAAGTCAGCCAGAGAGAAGAAAGAGTGAACAGCATAGAGTGTATCATACTTGATGTGGTACTGGGTACAGTGTGCCCCGCCGTACTTGTTGTACCGGGAACAGGTGTAAATCCGTTCGTTGCCTTTCTGATTGGCCCAGCGGATGTTCAGGGTGCTGCCGCACTGTCCGCACTTCACCAGACCGGCAAACAAGCTGAAATTGTCCCATGCGTCCGGGCGCTTCCAGCTCTTGACTTTCTCCTGTACAATGTCGTAAGTGTCCCGGTCAATGATGGCCTCGTGCATCCCCTCAACAACAATCCAATCCTCACGTTTCTTATCGCCTATCCAGCCGAGGAGATCATGGATTACTACAAACGACATTACATTACCACAGGCACCAAAAGCAACGCAGCAAAGATAAATAAAATGATGGTGGGCAGGAACATTCCTGGCCCACCATCATTTTTACAGGTAGTTTTGCCATGACGGACGACAACCTGCGCCACCGTGAAACAATTTTGCCCCGCGAAAAGGCGGCGGCCTTATCCTGCTGCCAACACCTCTCGAATAATAGCTGCAAAATTCCTGGCATCCCAGGCGCTGCGTCCGATAAAAAGTCCATCAATTTCAGCTTCCCGGCTAAGCTCCACCGCGTTGCCCTGGTGGACGCTCCCTCCATAGAGCAGGGGTACGCGGCTGCCTCCCTCCGGTCCATAGAGCTCTATCAAGGTCCTGCGTAAAGTGGCATGGCGCTCCCCGGCATAGGCGCTGGATGCGGGAACGCCGTTCTCCCCAATGGCCCAGACAGGCTCATAGGCCACCCAAAGTCGTTCCGTTCCACGGGGATCCACGCCAAACAGCCCCGCCTTGAGTTGGGTTCGGAGCACCTCATCGGCCAGACCCCTGGCCTTCTCCTCCGCAGTCTCTCCTACGCATAGCAGGATAGTCAGCCCCTGCTGTTCCGCGCACAGAACCTTGCGGTTAATCATATCGTCGGTTTCTCCCAGCACGTGCCGCCTTTCGGAGTGTCCCAGCTCAACAATAGAGACGCCCACCTCACGGAGCATTCTTGGCGAAATCTCGCCGGTATAGGGTCCCTGCTCCTCCCAGCCCATGTTTTGAGCGCCCAGACGCACCAGAGCCTCCGGGGCACAGCGCCGGGCAGATTCTAACGCTGTAAAGGAGGGGATGATGAACAGCTCCAGCGCCTCCCGGCTGATGTCCGCCGTCAGACGGCACAGCTCCTCCAGATAGACCACTGTGTCCGCAATTCCCTTGTACATCTTGGTGTTCGTTCCCAGGTATACTTTTTTTTTCACGGTATGCTCCACCTGCCTTATCGCATCGTCTCGCGCTCAATGCTGGCAATGGCCTGCACCTTGGGTGTGGACGGGCCGTCCTGGAACTTCAGGGCAATCCACTCCTTCAGAATTTTCTTAGCCAGCTCCGCCCCGATGACCCGCTGTCCAAAACAGAGCACATTGGCGTCATTGGAGAGAACAGAACGTTCTGCGGAAAAGCAGTCGTGGCCTACGGCGGCCCGGATACCAGGAAACTTGTTAGCGGTCATGCACATGCCAACACCTGTGCCGCACACCAGCACCCCCCGTTTTGTGTAGCCGCTGCGGATAATATTTTCGCACACGCGCTTAGCAACCAAGGGGTAAACCGTCTGGTCGGCGCTGTCCATGCACCCCTCGTCCTCCACAGCCACTCCCTGGCCGCGCAGGCACTCGGCCAGGATGTTTTTCAGCTCCACAGCCGCATTGTCGCAGCCAATCACAACTGTTACCATGTTACAAGCTCCTTTCTCTGCCCCGGCTTCAACCAACCCATCTTGGGGCGCCGGCGGCTTTCAGCTGTCAGTTCTTTTTGTAGTAGGGGGAGCGGCAAGGCATATCGTAATACCCGCGCAGCTCATCGTCCAGCTTCATCAGTGTGATGGAGGCCCCCGCCATTTCCAGGGATGTGACATACGTCCCCACGTCCATATCATGGACATGGATGCCTCTTTCCTGCAAAAGCTGGGCCAGCCTGCGGTTTATGATGTACAGCTCCAGGAGAGTGGTGGCACCCAGGCTGTTGACCAGCGTGCATACCACGTCCCCTGTCTGGATCCCGGAGTCGGCCAGCAGCTTGTCCACAAGCTCCTCCGCAATCTCGTCAGCGCTCTGCAGCTTGACCCTGCGGACCCCAGGCTCTCCGTGGATCCCCAAGCCGTACTCCATCTCGTCATCGGACAAGGTGAAAATCGGCTGCTCCTCACCGGGAATCGTTGCGCCGGAGAGACCCACTCCGATACTGAAAACATTATCCCGAGCCTTGCAGGCCACCCGATATGCCTCCTCCAAATCCAGCCCCGAGGCGCAGGCCGCTCCGGCGATCTTTATGACAAGCACATTGCCCGCAATACCCCGGCGGTCCTGATAGTTCTCCTTGGAGGCGGAGGCAACATCGTCCCATACCCGCACCGTCCGGACAGTTACGCCCATGTCGCCCAGCATCTCGGCGGCCATGTCAAAGTTCATGTTGTCCCCGGAATAGTTTCCATAGACAAACAGGAGCCCCTTGCCCCGCTCCACAGCCTGCGCTGCCTGGAGGATGCTGCCCGGATCGGGGGAGGTGAAAACGCTGCCGGCCACGGAGGCGTCCGCCAGATTCTCCCCTACAAAGTAGCCGAACATTGGCTCATGTCCGCTGCCGCCGCCCACGATCATGGCGGGCTTTTCCCGAACCTCCCGCACCCGGATGGCGGAGGCGCCCTCCACCTGAACATACTCCCTGTTTGCGGCTAAAAAGCCCTCCATGGCCTCGCTGACACACTGGTCAGGCTGGTTGATGATCTTTTTTGCCATTGCACAATCCCTCCTTACAGTCTCTGCACATATTCGGCCATGGACCGGAAGATGATCCAGGTGGAGGTGGCGCCGGCATCCTGATGACCCAGCGCCCGCTCCATCAGCGACTTCGCCCTTCCGTACTTGGCCTGGTAATTCTTGGTGGCTTCCATCCCCTCCTGGGCGGCCTGGGCGGCTTGATCCAGCATGAGGCACAGATCACCGCTCCCGGCACAGGCCTTCATACATGCCACAGCAGGCTCCAAGGCATCCACCATGGTTTTGTCGCCTGCCTGGGCCCGGCCCCGCTCCTTGATCTTCAGCAGACCGCCCTCCATCAGCTTGCAGAGCCCTTGACTGTCCAGCACGGCGCTGGCGGGTTTCCCCGCCGCGCCGCCTGTGAACAGGGTGCTGAAGATCACACCCGATGCGCCGCCCATGCTCATCAACATACTTTTGCCCATCTCCTGGAAGAGCGTGTACACATCCGAGCCCTCCTCCATAGAGCGGAGCTTCTCCGCCGCCTTTTTCATTCCCCGCTCCATGCCGATCCCATGATCTCCATCCCCGATCTGACTGTCCACCTGGGTGAGCAGGGGCTTGTTGGCAATAATCTGCTCTGCTATGTAAAGAAGCATCTCCCTGACCTGCGAATAGTTTAGCTGATTCATGATTCTTCCCGTCCTTTCTGCTCTGCGGCCCTATCTGCTCTGCCCCAGCTCCTCGGCAACCTCGTAAATCAGAGCATTCAAATACGAACCGCCCGCCTCCAGACAACAGCCGGGAGCAAAGATGAATCGGTTGGAGCCGTTCTCCTTTTCCGCCTCCAAAAACCGGCGCTTGAGCGCCGCTTTCACGGCCTCCCGGTCATTTTCAGGCGTGAGAAGGTCTGTATTCTGATCGAAACCGGCGATAATCAGCTTTTTGCTCTTGGAGCGCACGTCAGCAATGGAGACAATCTCCTCCTCCGGCACCCCGGCCGGACAGCTCTCCCAGTTGAGGGCCTGAAGCATATCGTCGCTGTAGGAGAGGTAGCGGTCCATGCGCAGGCACCTGGAGCCGTGGACATGGGCCATGTTGAACCAGGTATGCCCCTTGCAGTGCTTCAGCAGCTTGGCCTCATAGCTCTGGCAGAACTCCTCGTACTGGGCGTCGGTGAGCAGATAGGACATGGCGTACTGGTTGGCCAGGAAGATCCCGTCGATCCCCTCCTCAAAGAGGGCGTCCAGGTAGATCTGGTTGGTCCGGACCATGGCCTCCAGGGCCTTATGGAGTGCGTCCGGGTCCTCCGCCATCAGACGGAGCATGGGAGCCGGATCAAGGCATCCGGCGCACTCCTGAACAGCAGTCAGCGGATTGAATATGGTAGCCACAATAGGCAGGCTGTCGCCATAGTGCGCCTTCAGATTCCGCACAATTTGCAGCTCCCGCTGCCAGACAGGATTGCTGATATTCAGCACCGGCAGATTGCGGGCATCCGCAGCAGAACGGATGGGATATTTCCTGATAGTGCCATTCCAGCGGTTATAGGTCCTGGAGAAGTCAATCTCCCCGCCGTATGCCTCCGTGTAAAAGTGTCCGTTGGTCATAATCTTGATAAAATCCCAGCGGTTGAGGTCCGTGGAGGCGATCAGCTCACGGGTGAAATCTGTCACATTGCGGTCTACCAGCGGCATATGATACCAGCCGCCGATGGGGGTCCGATCAATGGGTCCTCCCTCCAGGAGTGCCCGAATACGCTGTGTTCCTGTCATCATCTTGCTGACTTCCTTTCTAAAATACAATAATATTATTGGAACCCTCGGCTGCCAGCCTGGGGGTTGTCCGCCTAGGGCTTGTTTGATAATTGGCGATATGCCCAACAGCAAGGAATTTTTTGCCAGACAAGGCAAATTTTCGCAGGCATCCTGACGGATGGCAAGAAAATTTAACGCTGTATGGCGGAAAAAGGACTGCTGTTGGGGCGTGTTGACAATTTTCAAACATGCCCTAAACACGGCCCAATTTATATTTTTCAATCCACCTGTATAGTGTCGCACGGCTGACGCCCATTTCCTCTGCAATACGCTCCTTGGTCATACCCATTCCCAGCAGCCTGCGCAGCTGGGATTCAATGTTCTTATCCACACTGCCTCGGCTCCGAGAGTGTATCTCTCCATGGAAAATAGAGGCGATTCCTTCCAGCTCCAGCGACTCACCTTCCAGCCGGGCGGCAATATACTCGGAGAATGCCCGAATCGACTGCAGGTTCTCCCAGCGTCTGTTCTCCAGATAGCTCCACGCCTCGCCGCTGATGTGGATAGATGGGCGGCCATAGACAGCGCAGTAGTGCGCCAGATATTTCTCCAGATAGAATCGGGCGTCCTCCGGGGCGCCGCTGGTAGGCGGAATTGCGATCTGATTGCGGGAAATCGCGCTGTAGAGCCCCATGGAGAAGCGCCCCTTTTTCACCAGCCCGTTCAGGCTCCACTGGCTGGTGGCAAAGATCCGCATATGGCCTGGGCTGCCGTCGTTCTGCTCCGCCTGTAGAAGCCTGGACAATTTGGTCTGGAGATACATCGGCAGCTGGTCTATGCCGCACAGGCACAGCGCGCCCTCCTGGCCATGGAACAGTATGCCTGGAATTCCCTCCCCACAGCCCAGCAGCATATCCGCAAGGTCCCTCTCATCGTCTCCGCAGTCCACCTTGAAGACTATGCGTGGATCTTTTACCGAGCGCCTGGAGAGAATACCGGCCAGCCTGTCGGCCAGCCCCCGCTCCGGACACTCTACCAGAACAGACAGCTGATTGTGCAGCGCCCTCTGGGCCCCCTGCCGCGCCCGCTCCATAGCGGGGCTTTTTCCAAAAAACTGATCCAGGGCGTCCGCTTCTCTTGCTGTCCAGGGCTGGTAGGAGCGGACGGGCAGCGTTTCCGCCTGCTCAAAGACATAAAGGGAAAAAACGCCGCCTCCTGCTGGTCTCAGGCTCAAGGTCTGAATATCCCGAAGGAGAAGCATCCCCTGTCCCTGTCTATAGAAGAGCTGGTGAGAACGCCTGTCTTGAGCGGCGTCCGGAAGCTTCCTGCTGGCAAGCGCCTCGCTGATATTTCTGTCTGTCTCCTGTTCGTCCAGAAAAAAATCCTTGAAGGGCTGGTTTGCAAACAGAATTTCACCGGAGGGATCCGCCACAGCCACCGCTGTCCCCACCCTGTCCAGGGTCAGGTGCAATCTGGCATATTCCTCCTCGAAAAAAAGACTGCTGGCGGTATTACGAACCATCTTGGAGATCAGGACTGAAATTTGCTGCAAAAAATCAATGACAGGCGCCTGCCTCTTCTGAAAAGGGCCTACCTGGCTGGGCTTTATCAGGGCGGCAATAGCGCCGATACATTCCTCGCCGCACATAATGGGCGTTCCGAATACGCCCCCCAGCTCACAGGTGGCATAGTCAGGGCAGTTCGCGCAGTCTGTAAAGAATTTCCGGTCAGAGACCATCTGCAGCGTCTGGGTGGTGACAATGTTTCCTACCACGGAATTGATGCGTATGTCGGCGCTTCCGCGCTGATAGCGAAATGTGTTGACAATCCGGTTGAGATAGTTGTCCACCACAATCACGTCCACATCCAACACCCCTTTGAGCGCATGGGCAAGACTGACAATCTCCTGCTTGTACGGCAGCAGGGCAACCTCCCCCTGCGGACGGCTGTTCTTCCTGTACACAGGGGCACCTTCCTTTCCTTGCACGCAATGGGGGCTGCCGGCGGCTCAGCGCTGCTTCGTCAGGACGAGGAACTCGTCAATCCGCTGGACGATGGCAGTCAGGCTCTCCTCCCAGAAATCCCGTCGGGTCACGTCGATGCCGGCCAGAGCGGCCGCATCCTCCACCGTGGAAACCGTTGTCGCGCGGAGAAACGCCCGGTATCGCTCTGCAAAGCGTTCCCCCTCCTGCTGATAGCGGGTGTAAAGTCCGCTGGCCAGCAGCGCGCCAAAGGCGTATGGGAAGTTGTAAAAGCTCAGTGTCGTGTAGTAGTAGTGGACCTTGTTGATCCACATATAGGGATGGAGGCACTGCGGGTCAAGACCATCCCCATAGGCCGTCGTCTGTGCGCCGGCCATCAGCTCGCACAGCCTCTGGGGCAGAAGGAAGCCCTCTTTCCGCTCATGAAACACCGCCATTTCAAAGAGAAACCGGGAGTAGATGTCGCAGATAATCTGCGTATCATCCTGGAGCCGCTGCTCCAGAAGATGCAGCCGCTCCGCTCCCTGAGCCCGCGAGAGGGCGGCGTCCATGACAAGAATCTCGTTAAAGTTAGAGGCCGTCTCCGCCACAGGCATAGTGTATGTTCGATTGAGCGGGCGGTGGTCCTCAATCAGGGAGCCATGGTACGCATGTCCCAGCTCGTGAGCAATTGTCATCACTCCGTCCAGATCACCGCTGAAATTGGTGAGCACCCGGCTCTGCCGCTGGTTGGACAGATTCCGGCAGAAGGCGCCGCCGCTCTTTCCCGGCCGGGGATAGAAGTCTATCCACCGCTCCCGGAAGGCCCGATCCACCAGTCTCCCCAGCTCAGGGGTGAAGGCGCCTAACAGCTCCGTCAGGTAGACCCACACCTCCTCCGTCGTGTCAAAGCGGCGGCCCGCTTCCCCCAGTCCGGCACACAGGTCATACCAGGGCAGGCCGTTTTTCCAGCCCAGCAGGTCCGCCTTCCGGCGCAGATAAGCGTGAAAGCTGGGCAGGGCGTCCTCAATTGCCTCCAGCAGCGCCTGGAGGGTCCGGGGCTGCATCCGGCACTGGGCCAGCGTCATGGTCATGATATCACCGTAACCCCGCAGCTCGGCCATCAGGTTCATCTGCTCCTTGATGCTGTTGAGCGCGAAGCACATCCCGCCCTCAATGCTCCTGGAGCACACCAGCTCCGCCTCAAAAGCGGCCTTGCGCACGGCTCTGTCCGGATGGTGGCTGAGGCCCCGCAGCTCGGTCAAGGTGCGCTGCTCCCCGTCTATCGGGGCGCGGGCAAAGGAGGTGAGGTAGCCCCGCAAATCTGTCCAGGTGCTGCCCGCGCACCCCTGCATCCGGGCCAAAAGCCGCTCTGCCGGCGCATCCAAAAGGTGCCTGCCCTTTTCTGCCTCCTCCTGGATGTAGAAGCGGTAGTCGGCCAGAATGGGGTACGCCGTCCAGTCCTCCTCGGTGAGTTTCAGCTCCCCCATCCAGCGGCGCACCAGGGCCGTCTCCCCCGCTATGCCGCCAAATACCGCCTTGAGACGGCCCATGGCGTCCACCGCCTGGCTGTCACCGGCGTCGGCCTCGCGGCGCATCTCGGTAAACTTCTGCAAATCCGCTCCGATGCGCCACATCTCCTCCTCGCACGCCAGCAGCGCCGCCAGCGCCGCCGCGTCCAGCCCTTCCCGTTCATGGACCTGCCGCCGATAGCCGGCCATCAGTTCCTCCAAACGGGTGATATCTGCGGCAAAGGCCGGATCGTCAAATCCCTTATATAATACGCTGAGGTCCCAGCGCCCCTGTTCCGTTTCCGTCATGGGTCCTCACTCTCCTTCCAGCTCTTGAATCAGGCGTTTGAAAAAGTCCACGCCATCGGGGATCGTATCCAGATCAACATTTTCGTCCACCGCATGGCACAGGCCCTGCTGCTCGGCGCTGATGCGATAAGCGGTGAAGCGTAGACAGTTCGGGCACAGGCCCACAAAGTGCTTTGTATCCGTCCCGCCGGAGAGCAGGAAGGGCAGCACCCCGACGCCGGGCCAGACCTTCCGGATCGCCCGCTCCACCCGTGCAAAGGCCGCGCCCGCTGGGTCCGTGACAGGGCTGGGCTCGTTGGAGCGGAGAACTTCCAGCTCGATCTGGTGCCGGTCCGCAACCGTCCTCAGCGTTTTCACCGTTCCATCCACAGTCTCCCCAGGAGCAATGCGGATATTACAGGTGACATACGCCTCCTGTGGGATGACATTCGCCGCCTGGGAGCCGCCGGCCATGGTAAAGGCCACCGTCGTGCCCAGCATCGCCCGCTGGCGGTCCCCCAGGAGCTGCTGCCAGCCGGGCTGCTGGCCGGCGATCCCCGCCAGCCGCTCCCGCTCACTCCCATTGGGCGTGAGGGCCGCCATACGGCGGTACATCTCAGCGCTGGCCTGATCCATCCGGAGGGGAAACAGGTCAGCGCTCTCCACCTCGCACATGAAAGCGCCCAGCCGCGGCAGCGGCGTCCATTTGCCTGGAATGCTGGCGTGGCCGCCGGGTCCCCGCGCCACGCAGCGGATATCCGCGTACCCCTTCTCCGCCACAGCCACCATGGCCGCATATCCTCCGACACCGGGCTCCGGGCAGGGCTGGACGGAGGAGCCCTCGTCCACCAGCAGCTCCGGGATCACGCCCTGTTGGCGCAGGAAGTCCACAATCAGCGTATTTCCGCCGGTCTCCTCCTCATGGCTGGACGCCACATATACGTCCCAGGGCGGAACAAAGCCCTCCGCCATCAGCTCCTCTATGGCCTGGAGGATGCTGAACAGATTGCCCTTCACATCCAGCGTCCCCCTCCCCCAGAGCCTTCCTCCGGCAATCGTGCCGGAGAAGGGGGGATAGGTCCAGCTTCCCGGGGCCTCCACCACATCCTGATGGCTCATCAGCACCAGGGCCCGTCTGTTTCTCCCCTGCCAGCGCAGCAGAAGGCTGCTCTCAAAATCCCACCGGGTACATGTCCGGAACGTCCTGGGAAACAGCTCCTCCATCACCGTATGGAGGCGGTCAAAGTTCTCCCGGTCCCTCCCCGGACAGCGCACCGTGTCCACCTGGATCATGCGCGAAATTCCACGCGCATAGCCCATGGCCCGCTCCTGCTTATCCATACCGTTTCACACTCCTTACTCCGCGTCCTGTCAGGCCCGCTCCCGGTCACCAATCATGATGTGCAGGATCTCCCGGTCCGTCTCCCGCATTCCATCCCTCCCCAGGCGGCCGACCATCCGTATGGTCTCCTCAGCCCCCTTCTGAAGGATGCCGTCGCCTCCGCGGAACTGCTGTTTGTTCTTAATCATCAGATAGCCCAGCAGCGCCGCGTCCAGGCCGATGGCAATCTTTCCTGCGCAGGAGGCCTTTGCTCCGTCGCAGACCACGCCGGAGGAGACGGCCAGACAGTTGACAAGGGTGTGCTCGATCTCGTATACGCCCCCACCCAGCAGATAGGCGATGCCCGCCCCGGCCGCCGCCGATGCGCTGATCGCGCCGCAGTAGGCGGAGAGACAGCCGATCCCCGCCTTCTGGTGGATGGCGGTCAGGTTGGAGATTACCAGGGCCCGGAGCATGGCGTCCTCATCCCGCCCCAGCTCCCTGGCATACTCCACTACAGGGACAGTCACTGTAATGCCCTGGTTTCCAGAGCCGGAGTTTATGATGACAGGCAGTTCGCAGCCCCCCATCCGGGCATCGGAGCCGGCGGCGGCCATAGCCTTGCAGCGGACCAGAACGCTGTCCCCCAGCTCCCGCAGGAGCACCTTGCCCACGTTGCCGCCATAGCTGCTCCGCATCCCCTCCTCGCAGACCGCCATATTGCATTGGACCTGGCGCAGCAGTACGTCCCGGACGTCGTCCAGATCCACGGTCTGCGCAAACGCCACAATGTCCCGGATATTGAGCAGCCGCTTCTCCGGCGAAAGCTCGCCGGAAGCCTCCGCCGGCTTCTCCAGCAGAACGGAGCCGTTCTTCTCAACAAGGACCACATTGGTGTGCCGGTCGGCAATGCGCACCCGGGCCCAGAGGTCCCCAGCGCGGAGAGTAATGATAAGATCCAGTACCCGCCCGCTCTCCAGCAGGGACACACTGCACATATTCCGGGACGCCATATCCCGGATCCGCTCCTTCTGATCGGGGCTTACGCGGCTGATTACTTCCAGGGCGCGGCCGGCATCCCCGGCAATGACGCCAGCCGCCGCTGCCGCCTCGATGCCCTTCAGCCCGTTGGTATTGGGCACCACCACGCTCTTCACATTTTTGATTAGATTCCCGCTTGCCTGGATCTCGATTCGCTCCGGCGTCACGCCCAGCGTATCCCGCGCCAGAGCGGCGGCATAGGCGATGGCGATGGGTTCGGTGCATCCCATAGCCGGCACCAGCTCGTCATGCAGAATCGCCACATAGGCGTTGTAGGTTTCAGCGTTCACTTCTGTCTCTCCCCAAACTTGCGCACCAGCTGAATGAGCATGGCCACGATTTTTTGCATGTCCTGAATGGAGCAGTACTCATAGGGGCCATGGGTGTTCAGCGCCCCGCAGCACAGATTGGGACACGGAAGCCCCTTGAAAGACAGCCTGGCCCCGTCCGTACCGCCCCGCACCGGAACAATAAGCGGGGTGATGCCCTCCTCCTCCATGGCCGCCCGGGCCACCTCAATGAGCTCCATGTGGGGCAGGATCCGCTCCTTCATGTTGTAGTAGGCGTCCTGAACGGACAGCCTCACCGTGCCCTCTCCATAGATGTCGTTCAGCCTCTCGCACAGGTCATGAAGCAGGGTCTTCCGCTCCTCAAACCGCGCGCGGTCGTGGTCGCGGATGATATAGCGCAGGGTCGCTCTGGCAATATCCCCCTTCATCTCCTGGAGGTGGAAGAATCCCTCGTATCCCTCGGTGCAGGCCGGGGTCTCCCACTCCGGCAGCATGGCCTGGAAACGGGATGCGATGAGGGCGGCATTTTTCATCTTGTTTTTCGCATACCCGGGGTGAATCACATGCCCTGTCACCTCCACCACCGCAGCGGCGGCGTTGAAGTTCTCGTACTCCAGCTCGCCCAGCTCGCCGCCGTCCACCGTGTACGCCAGCTCCGCGCCAAAGGCGGCCACGTCGAACGCGTCGGCCCCGTGGCCCACCTCCTCGTCCGGCGTAAAACCGATGCACAGCTTCCCGTGGGGAAGCTCCGGGTGGCTCTGGAGGTACTCCGCCAGCGTCATGATCTCCGCCACGCCCGCTTTGTTGTCCGCACCCAGCAGGGTTGTCCCGTCTGTGACGATCAGATCCTCCCCCACATGCTTGCGGAGGCTGTCGTACACCTCCGGAGCCATGACGACGCCCTGCTCACTGTTGAGAACGATCGTCCCGCCGTCATAGCTTCTCACAATTCGGGGCTTCACATGCGCCCCGCTTGTCTCAGTGGCGGTATCCATATGGGCGATGAGCCCCAGAGCTGCCGCGGTTCTCCCCTCCGGCAGATTGGACGGCAGCGTGCCCATGACGTAGCAGTGTCCGTCCACCCGGGCGTCCTCTACGCCCAGCTCCTTCAGCTCCTGGACCAGCAGGCGGGCCAGATCCCACTGGCACGCCGTACTGGGGATCTCCTCCAATCCTGCGCAGGATTGGGTATTCACGGCCACATATTTGAGAAAGCGCTCCTCTACTCTCATCGCGCACGCTCCTTGTCATAGAGGAAGCAGGCCACCTGATGGCCGTCTGTCTGCTCTGTCAGCTGGGGGCACTCCCGGCGGCATCGGTCGGTGCAGTGGGGACACCGCGAGGCCAGGGGACAGCCCACCTGATCGCCGATGGGGCTGGGAATATCCCCGGAGAGCTCAATGGCCTTTTTCTTCTCAAAGGGGCTCGCCGGCGGAATTGCCGAGAGCAGCGCCTGGGTGTAGGGGTGAAGGGGGGAGTCGTAGATCCCCTCCGCACCGCACAGCTCCACCACCTGGCCCAGGTACATGATGGCGATGCGGTCACTGATATGCCGGATGACGCTCAGATCGTGGGAGATAAACACATATGTCAGTCCGAACTCCTTCTGGAGCTTGCCGAAGAGGTTGAGCACCTGGGCCTGAATGGAAACATCCAAAGCGGAAACAGGCTCATCGCACACCAGCAGATCCGGGCTCAGCGACAGGGCCCTGGCAATGTTGATGCGCTGCCGCTGCCCGCCGGAGAACTCGTGGGGGAAACGGTGCACGTGCTGGGCGTCCAGGCCCACCACCCCCATCAGCTCCCGCACACGCTCCTCGCGCTGGGCGCGGTCTTCCACTGTCTTGTGGATAACCATGGGCTCCTCCACAATCTTTCCGCAGGTCTTGCGGGGGTCCAGGGAGGAGTAGGGATCCTGAAAGATCATCTGAATTTTCCGGCGCAGCCCCTTGCCCTGGGGCCCGCTGAAGCTGAGAGGACTGCCTTCAAACATCAGCTCTCCTGAGGTGGGGGTGTGCAGCCCCACAATGCAGCGGCCCAGCGTGGACTTGCCGCAGCCGGACTCGCCGATGATGCCCAGGGTCTCTCCCCGATACACCTCCAGATCCACGTGGGAGAGTGCGTGAAGCTGCTGGGCGGGAACTCCCAGCTTCCGGGAGCCCACCTTGAAGCTCTTGGACAGATCCTTGATCTGAAGCAGAATTTCCTGGTTAGCCATTTCCCCCATCCTCCCCTCGTTTCAGCGTCTCGCTCTTGCACTGCCGGTGACAGGCCACCAGATGTCCCGGCTCCAGCTCCACCAGCTCCGGCACCTGCTCTGTGCAGATGGGACGGGCATAGGGACAGCGGTTGTAGAAGTTGCAGCAGGTCCCGGTCAGACGCAGGTCCGGCGGCGTGCCGGCAATGGTTTTCAGGGCCGTCTTGCGCTGGGAGGAGAGGGACGGCATAGAGTCCAGCAGTCCCCAGGTGTAGGGATGCAGGGGGTTCGCATACAGATCCTTGACAGCCGCCGTCTCCACAATCTTGCCCGCGTACATGACCATGACCCGATCGCACATATCCCAGACCACGCCCAGGTTGTGCGTGATGAGCATGAGCGCCATGCCGGTCTCCTTCTGCAGCTTTTTCAGCAGACGGAGCACCTGGGCCTGGACAGTCACGTCCAGCGCCGTGGTGGGCTCGTCGGCCACCACCACCCTGGCGTTGCAGCACAGGGCCATGGCGATGATGACCCGCTGGCACATGCCGCCGGACAGCTCAAAGGGATACGCCTCAAAGCGGGCCTCCGGATTGGGGATGCCCACCGAGCGGAGGGCCTCAATGGCCACCTTCTTCGCCTCCGCCTTCTCCAGCCCCCGGTGGATGCGCAGATTCTCCATCATCTGGTCCCCGATGCGGAACACCGGGTCCAGCGAAGTCATGGGGTCCTGGAAGATCATGCTCACATCCTGACCGCGATACGCCATCAGCTCCTTCTCTGAAAAGGAGAGCACATCCTGTCCGTCGAACTTGATCTCCCCTTCCACAATGCGCCCCACCTTTTCCAGCAGGCGAATGACACACTTGGACATCACACTTTTCCCCGATCCAGACTCCCCTACCACACCCAGGGTCTCCCCCTTGTGCAGCTGGAAGCTCACGCCGTCCACAGCCTTGGCTACGCCGCTGGCCAGGAAAAAGTAAGTTTTCAGGTTGTTGACCTCTAAAATCAGTTCGTCCATTTCCCTCTCCTTACTTTTTCATCTTCGGATCCATCACATCACGGATTCCGTCGCCCACCAGATTAAAGCCGATAACTGCCACAAAGATCAGCAGCCCGGAAAATGCGGCGATGTGGGGCGCCGTGGTCAGGCAGCCCCGCCCGCCTCTGAGAATGTTGCCCCAGGAGGGGGTGGGAATCAGGATGCCCAGGCCCAAAAAGCTCAGGCTCGCCTCGGAAATAATGGCGCTGCCGATGTTGAGCGTGGCATATACCACCACCTCGGAGACTGTGTTGGGCAGAATATGGGAGAACATAATCCGCAGAGGGGACGCCCCCAGAATCCGCTCGGCATTACAAAATTCCTCGTTTTTCGTCACAATGACCTTGCTGCGCACCACGCGGGCAAACCGGGGAACATTGCCGATGCCGATGGCCAGGATGACATTGAACACGCCGGAGCCCAGGATGGTCACCAGCAGAATGGACAGCAGAATAAAGGGGAAGGCGAACATGCCGTCCATAATCCGCATGATTACCGCGTCAACAACGCCGCCGGCGTAGCCGGAGATCAGGCCCAGCAGAATGCCGATGACGCCGCCCAGCACAGTGGCGCCGATCGCTACCACGATGCTCATCTGAGCGCCGTAGAGCAGCCGGCTGAGCAGGTCCCGGCCCAGGTCGTCCGTACCCAGCAGGTGGCTGCCGGTGAAGGGAGGCAGATATGTCTCCAGAACATTGATCTGGTTAGGATCGTAGGGGGACAGCAGAGGGGCCAGCACCCCCATGAGGATCATCAGGCAGACAATCACCAGTCCCACCACGGCGGACTTGTTCCGGCAGAACTTGTGCCAGGCGTTATTGGCCGTCCGCTCCTTGCGGATCATGGCCGCCTGGGCCTCCTTGGAGATAGAACCGCTGAGAACTTTCTCTTCCATACCGCTACATCCCTCCATTCTCTGCGTCAATGGCCACCTTGGGATTGATGACCATGTACAAGATATCGGTAATCAGATTGATGATAACAAAGGCCAGCGCCACCACCAGCACTGTCGCCTGAATCAGGGAGTAGTCCCGGTTATCAATGGCTGAGGAGATCATGGTGCCCATGCCGGGCCAGGAGAAGATATTCTCCGTCAGCACCGCGCCGGCGAAGCAGCCCGCAAACTGCATTCCCACCACAGTAAGGATGGGAGGAAGGGCATTTTTCAGGGCGTGCTTCCAGACAATGGACCGCTCACTTACGCCTCTGGCCCGCAGGGCTCGGACGGAATCGCTGCCCAGGGAGTCGATCATGCTGGAGCGGGTGATGCGCATGAAGGTGCCCATAGGGATCACCGCCAGACATGCGCAGGGCAGGGTAATGTGGCGAAGAAACGCCGCCAGGCCGTCCTGGGCGATGGTGGCCATACCGAAGCTGGGCAGCCACCCCAGATTCACCGAAAAGACCAGCACCATCATGATGGCTACCCAGAATACCGGCGCAGACACGCCGAACAGGGAGACCACCGTTAAGACATAATCCAGAAGACTGGATTGCCTTTTTGCGGATAACACACCAAAAAGCACGCCCACGATGATAGCAATGCACAGGCTCGACACCGACAGAACCAGGGTGTTTGGCAGCCGGGCCTTAATCATGTTGATGGCGCTGGTGTTAAAGTAATAGGATTCGCCAAAATCCCCTTGAAGGATATCCATAAAGTATTTCCCGAACTGGACGGGAATCGGATCGTTCAACCCCAGCTCCTCCCGCAGGGCGTCCACCTTGGTGGCGTCGTACTGCTCTCCCAGCATAGCCGCCACCGGATCGCCCGGGATCAGACGCGTCGCCGCAAAGGTGAACGCGATGACAACCAGCAGGGTTGGGATAAGCTGCAAGAGACGTTTTAGGATCACTTTTTGCATGGACAGTCCTACCTTTCCTCCAAAAGTATGCGTTTTTGACAGGTATTTGGTGAAAGAAGCGGCATGAATTCCGTGTATTCATGCCGCTTCTTTTGCCGCTATTTCAAGCCGGGAGCATTTATTCAGTGACCCAGATGTTGATGCCAGTTCCCTCCAGGCCGCACACGCGCATGACGGACTTGTTCTCCTGTACAAAGCCGTGGACACGCTGCCCCAGACCCCAGGAGAGGTAGGAGGTCGCATAGAATACGCCGATGTTGGTGTCCAGAGCCTCCTTAATCAGCTCGTGGTAGAGCTCCGTGCGCTTGGCGCGGTCCGTCTCCGCACCCGCCTGATTGACGATCTCATCTGTGGCGGGATCGCTGTAACAGAAGGCGTTGAAATTGGTGTGCAGCTTGGCGGTGCTCAGGAAGTTGCCCACAAAGGTCCCCGGATCGGCAGAGCCGCCCTGACCGCCGATGAACAGCTGTACCGTGTTGTTCAGATAACGGTCCGTAACCTCGGTGGAGGAGAGACTCTGAATCTCCACATTGACGCCGATCTGGGAGAGCATAGCCTGAATGATGGTGGCGGCGCGCACATAGGCGTCGGCGGTGCCCACTGTCAGCACCAGGTTCAGACCATTTCCGTAGCCAGCCTCTGTCAGCAGGGCCTTGGCGGCGTCTACGTCATAGGCGGGCACCAGCTCCTCCAGCGCAGGGTCATAGCCCCAGGAGGTGACGGGAACAGGGAGGTAGGAGGCCGCGCCGTCACCGTTGGCGTATACGCCGTCGGCAATCTGCTTGCGGTCAATGGCCATGGAGATGGCGTCCCGGACACGCTTGTCGGAGAGCACGGAGTCGCTGAGGTTGAAGCCCAGGAAGGACAGGCGGCTCTCCGGGGTCTGGGTCAGAACAAGATTGGGATTGTCCCTGACCTGCTGGATGTAGTTGCCGCTGACCGTCAGAACCACGTCCACCTCGCCGGTGGTCAGCGCGTTCATGGCCTGGGCCTCGTCGGTGACAATATAGTAGGTAACAGCGTCCAGATAGGGCTCAACGCCCCAGTAGTCCGGATTCTTGACCAGCTTGGTGTACTGGTCAGGCACATGCTCGGAGACAATGAAGGGCCCGGTACTGATGGGATGGGAGCCAAACTGGTCTCCCCAGCCCTCGACCTCCTCCTTGGGCACGATGATGCCGGAGGTGCTGGTCAGCTCGTGGAGGAAGGTGGCATTGGCGTTCTCCAGATAGCAGACCACCTTGCCGTCCTGAACCTCAGCGTGGTCAAAGAAGGGCAGGTAGCCCCACCAGGACTCCTCATGGGCCCGGTTGAGGGACCATGCCACATCCTCGGCAGTCAGCTCGCGGCCATCCTGGAACTTTCCCTTCTGGAAGTGAACGCCCTCGCGGATGGTGAAGGTATACACCTTGCCGTCCTCGCTGATGGTCCAGTCGGTGGCCAGACTGGGCAGATAATCCACCGCATCGGCAGTCTCCTGAACCAGAGTGTCGCCGTACTGGAGGCAGACCTGGTCACAGGTGGTGCTGTTGGCCAAGGTCGGGTCCAGGGCCTCGGCGTTGATGGTGCGGTTGAGGGCGATTTTCAGCTCGCCGCCATAAACCGGCGCGCCGGGATCAGCAGAGGGGGCCGGCGTGCTGTCTGCGGGCTTGTTCTCGTCCGCTGCTGCGGGAGGGGGATCAGAGGTGTTGCCGGGAGTCGGGTCAGGGTTCTTGGAGCAGCCCGCCAGGCTGCCCAGTATCAGTGTACCGCTCAGGATCAATGCAAGCAGCTTCTTCATTTGAAAACCTCCTTCTTGGTGCGCTGTTTCTATCTAACTAAGATAAGCTCTAGCCGCCGTACTGCGCCTCCAGCGCCTCCACGCGGCGGCGGATCTCCGCTACGGTGTCGTCACGAAGAGTGACATTGATCGTGGCCGCGCCGGCCTCCAGATGGGAAATCTTGCGGGCGCCGTAGATGACATTGATAAAGGGGCCTCTGTGGCGAATGAATGCGATTGCCAGATCCGTCTGGGTGCAGTGGTATTCCTCACAGATATCCTTGAGCCCGTCCACAAAGTCAATGGCGTGAGGCAGGCGGGCAGCCTCCCACCAGGCCTGGTCCTCCCGGGCGTCTCCGGGGGGCACCACCCGGTCCTTGGTCACCGTGCCGGTGAGCAGGCCCCGCTCAATAGGGGCGTAGGCGTGGAAGCTCATCCCATACTTCTCGCACACGGGGAGAATGTCGTCCTCCGCGTTGCGGGTCATGATGCTGTACTTGCGCTGAATGATATCAATCTCGCAGCCGCAGGCCCGGTAGGCCTCCACATGCTCAGGCTTCACATTGGAGGAGCCAATGCAGCGGATCTTCCCCGCCTTCTTCAGGTCCATCAGTGCGCGGACAGTCTCCTCCACAGGGTACTTCTCCGGATCCTTGGCGGGATTGTGGGTGTAATAGATGTCAATATAGTCTGTTCCCAGCCGCCGGAGGCTATTCTCACAGTCCTTGATAATGCTCTGATAGCTGTGGTCCACATAGACCTTGTGCCCGTCCACATCATGCCAGAAGCGGCCCACGCCGGTATCCCAGTCAAAGGTGGCCTTAGTGGAGATAATGTACTTATCCCGCTCTCCCGCAATCGCCCGTCCCACAACCTCCTCGCTGTGGCCCAGACCATAGATGGGGGCAGTGTCGATGGTGTTGATCCCCAGATCATAGGCCCGGTGAACCGTGTCAATCGACACCTCGTCATCGGAGTTTCTCCACCATGTGCCGCCGCCCATGGGCATCCCGCCCAGCGTGATGACGGAGGCCTTGATGTCCGTATGGCCGATCTTCATGTATTCCATGGCGCGCCCCTCAGCTCTTCTTCTCAGCCGCAGCCTTGGCATCCGCGCGGAGAACGCCGTCCACGCCGCAGGCCTCGTCATCGTGGTACTTGAAGATCACAATCACCTTCAGGGGACCCTTGTAGCCCACCACGCGGACCATGGTGTCGTTGAGGATCTTAATCAGCTCGCGGCGGCGGTCAATATCCATGTAGGGCGGGACAAAGACAAAGAACGTCATCTGGTCCTTCGCGCCCTCGGACACATTGGCGGCGGGGACAGGCGTGTAGTACAGGGAATAGGTCTTGAACATGGTGCCGATGGTCTCGCCCAGAGCATCGATCAGTTCCTTCTTCTTCGCGGGCTCCAGTTCCAGAGAAGTTGCAGCAAAAATCGTAGCCATAGCCATTCTTCCTTTCTATTCTGCGCCGCTGGCAGCGGCTGATTTCACATATCGTTCAGGTATTAAGGATTACGCCCCGGGGCGGAATCCGCCGGACGCTGTCACTGCTGATTCTGACGGGCTTTGAAATCGGCGAAGAGTTCGCCGTCCTTCCCCACGCCCTCATCATCATGGTACTGGAAGAGGACGATCACCTTCATCTCACCCTTGTAACCAATCTCGCGGACCATGCAGTTATTGAGCAGCTCAATGGTCTGCCGCTTTTTCTCCAGAGAGATATAGGGCGGGACACAGACAAAAAACGTAATCTGATCCACCGCGCCGCTGCGGACATTCTCCTGGGGGACTTTACTGAGATAGAAGCTCAGAGCGTGGGTGTACATCGTGCTCAAGTCCCTGGTCAGAGCCTCGCTCAGAGCTTTTTCCTGCTCATTGGTAAGCTCCAGCGAGGTGACTCCAAAAATAGTTGCCATGCTTACAACATCCTTTCTTTTTTGGTTAAAAAGCAAGTATAGGCGGATGATTTATCGCCCCTGCGTTGTAATAATTATACGATAGCCCAGTGAGATTATCAATTGATAATCCCTCCAGAGATGATCTGGCATTTTGCTCGTTTTCATTCATAAAAAAAAGATTACAGCTGGGGAAATGTCTCAATTTGAGATGTTCAGAGCACCATTCACTCCCACTGTTTTTCTCCTTCGGAGCCGTTGTTTCTGGAAAAGTCAGCCAATTCTCGAGAAAATATAAGGGGAATACGGATCAACCGGAAATCCCTGCGGCGAGATCGCGGAAATCATTGGGGGAAGCCATATTCAGTTTATCCCTTATATCCCTAATATTACTGCCTGCCAAAAATAATCCTTGCAATCCTGGAAAAGACGTGGTATACTATCAAACAGCCTTGCGGTGAAAGCCGGCCCAGGCTAATTGAAGAGGAAAGAGGTGAACAAGAGCAATGAAGGAAGGTATCCATCCCAATTATCAGCAGACTACGATCAAATGCGCCTGCGGTAATGTAATTGAGACAGGTTCCACGAAGAAGGACATTCGCGTGGAAGTCTGCTCTAAGTGTCACCCCTTCTTCACGGGCAAGCAGAAGCTGGTCGATACCGGCGGGCGCGTTGCCAAGTTCAACAAGAAGTTTGGGCTTCATTGATTGCATTACAAGAGATGCGCCGTGCCGCTGTCTGCGGGACGGCGCATTTTTGGCGTTTGGGGCAGCTGGCCTGGGAGCCCGCCCGCCCCGCAAAATCTTAAAAACCGAGGTACTATGAAAGAGCAAAAAATCGAAGAAATCACCAAGCCCCGGGATATCGCTATTCTGGCGGGCCTGAACAGTCCCCGGCTCTCCGACGCCGACAACGCCGACGAGGAGACCATGGCGGAGCTGGAGGCCCTGGTGGAGACCGCCGGCGGTCAGACCGCTGCCACGGTCCTCCAGAACCGGGCCGCCCCGGATCCCAGGACCTTCATCGGCGAGGGCAAGGTGGCGGAGCTCAAGGAGCTGGTGAAGAACGAGACCGCCACCACCGTCATCTTTGACAACGATCTCAGCCCCTCCCAGCTGCGGGTGCTCACCGGCGAGCTGGGGGTCCAGGTTCTGGACCGCAGCGCCCTCATTCTGGACATCTTCGCCCAGCGGGCCCGGACCCGGGAGGGCCGCCTCCAGGTGGAGCTGGCCCAGTACCAGTACCTGCTGCCCCGGCTCACCGGCATGTGGACCCACCTGGAGCGTCAGGCCGGCACCAGCGGCAAGGGCCCCATCGGCTCCAAGGGCCCCGGCGAGACCCAGCTGGAGACGGACCGCCGCCACATCCACCGGAAGATCGACAAGCTCAAGGAGGAGCTGGAGGAGGTGCGCCGGGTCCGGGGCACCCAGCGCCAGCGGCGGATGAAGAACGAGATCCCCGTGGTGGCCATTGTGGGCTACACCAACGCCGGCAAGTCCACCCTCTTAAACGCCCTCACCGGCGCGGACATCCCCGCCAACAACCGCCTCTTCGACACCCTGGACACCACCTCCCGCCTCCTCACGGTCAGCGACACCCTGGACGTGGTGATCTCCGACACGGTGGGCTTTATCCGCAAGCTGCCCCACCAGCTGGTGGACGCCTTCAAGGCCACCCTGGAGGAGCTGGAGTACGCGGATCTGCTCCTCCACGTCATCGACATCTCCAACCCCCTCTGGCAGGAACAGGCCGCCGTGGTGGACAGTCTGGTCCGGGATCTGGGGGCCCAGCAGACACCCTGCCTGCGGGTGTACAACAAATCCGACCTCTTCTGGGGGGACCTGCGGCCCCACGGTGAGGACGAGGTGAACATCTCCGCCAAAACCGGCGAGGGCGTCGGAGACCTCCTGGCGGCCATTGACCGGCTGCTGGACAAGGGCACCCGCCGGGTGACCATCCACCTGCCCTACGACAAGGGCGGGCTGCTGGATCTGCTCTACCGGGAGGCCAAGGTGGAGACGGTGGAGTACGCCGAAACCATCGACATCACGGCCGTGTGCAACCCCCGGGCCATCGGCGCGGTGAAGCCCTATATCGAGGGCTGGGTGGAGCCCAAGGAGAGCTGGGAGCTGGACTAGGTCCGCTTTTTTCTGGAAAATGGCCCAAAAGCGGTTGACATTTCCCGCCGCTGGTGCTATATTGACAACTGTTCAAACCAGCGATGACGGAGAAGAATCCGCAGAGCGGCGCTCAGAGAGGGACGCGTTTGGTGGAAGCGTCCCGCGACACGCGGCGGCTGTACCACTCCCGAGCGGCCCGGGATGACCGGGACGGGGCCCTCCCGTTATAGGGGGACACAAGCGACGGCCGCGCCTCCCGGCGGGAGAGGGCCGTAAGCAGGGTGGAACCGTGGAGTTTTTTGCTTCACCCCTGAAATCACATCAGGGGTGAAGCTTTTTCTTTGCCCCGACACTGGAAAGGAGCTCTCACCATGAGCGAGGAAAACCTGTATACCTTTGAAAACGAGACCTACCGCAAGACCTACTGGCACACCTGCTCCCACATCCTGGCCCAGGCCATGAAGCGGCTGTACCCGGAGGTGAAGCTGGCCATCGGCCCCTCCATTGACAACGGCTTCTACTACGACTTCGACACCCCCCAGCCCTTCACTGAGGACCAGCTGACGGAGCTAGAGGCGGAGATGCGGAAGATCTGCAAGGAGAAGCTGAAGCTGGAGCGGTTTGAGCTGCCCCGGCAGGAGGCCATCGCCTTCATGGAGGAGAAGGGGGAGCCCTACAAGGTGGAGCTCATCAACGACCTGCCCGAGGATGCGGTGATCTCCTTCTACAAGCAGGGCGAGTTCACCGACCTGTGCGCCGGCCCCCACGTGGACTCCACCGGCCGCATCAAGGGCAACGCCATCAAGCTCACCGCCTGCAACGCCGCCTACTGGCGGGGCGACAGCAGCCGCCAGACCCTCCAGCGCATCTACGGCGTGGCCTTCCCCAAGAAGGACGAGCTGGACGAGTATCTGGCCCGCATTGAGGAGGCCAAGAAGCGGGACCACCGCAGGCTGGGCAAGGAGCTGGGCCTCTTTATGATGAGCGAGGAGGGCCCCGGTTTCCCCTTCTTCCTGCCCAAGGGCATGGTGCTGAAAAACACCCTGCTGGAGTACTGGCGGGAGTGCCACAAGCGGTACGGCTACGTGGAGATCGCCACCCCCATCATCCTCAACCAGCACCTGTGGCACCAGTCCGGCCACTGGGACCACTACAAGGACAACATGTACACCACCGTCATCGACGGAGAGGACTACGCTGTCAAGCCCATGAACTGTCCCGGCGGGATGCTGGTGTACAAGAACGAGCCCCACTCCTACCGTGATCTGCCCCTCCGGGCGGCGGAGCTGGGACTGGTCCACCGCCACGAGATGAGCGGAGCCCTCCACGGCCTGTTCCGGGTGCGCTGCTTCACCCAGGACGACGCCCACATCTTCATGACCCCGGAGCAGATGAAGGAGGAGATCAAGAACGTCGTCCGGCTCTTTGACGAGATGTACTCCACCTTCGGCTTGACCTATCAGATCGAGCTGTCCACCATGCCGGAGGACCACATGGGCGACGAGGCGGTCTGGCATTTTGCCGAGGACACCTTACAGGCGGCCATTACCGAACTGGGCAAGGATTTTGTTGTCAATCCCGGCGACGGCGCGTTCTACGGTCCCAAGCTGGACTTCCACCTCTCCGACAGCCTGGGGCGGACCTGGCAGTGCGGCACCATCCAGCTGGATATGCAGATGCCAGAGCGCTTCGAGCTGGAGTACGTGGGCGAGGACGGGGAAAAGCACCGCCCCATCATGATCCACCGGGCCCTGCTGGGCTCCATTGAGCGGTTCATCGGCGTGATAACCGAGCACTTCGCCGGCGCGTTCCCCACCTGGCTCCACCCCGTACAGGTGAAGCTCCTGCCGGTGACGGACCGGGCGGCGGACTATGCCGCAGAGATGGCCGCCAAGCTGACCGCCCAGGGCTTCCGGGTGGAGGTGGACGGCCGGAACGAGAAGATCGGCAAGAAGATCCGGGAGGCCCAGTTGGAGAAGGTTCCCTATATGCTGGTGGTGGGAGACCGGGACATGGAGGCGGGCACCGTCTCCGTCCGCCACCGCGCGGAGGGCGATCTGGGGGCCATGAGCCTGGAGGATTTCGCGGCCATGCTGCACCAAGTGGTGGACAGCAAGGAGCGGAAGTAATCCCCCCCCAACAGAAGAAGACAAGAAAGGCGCGGCGATGGAAAAAACCATAGCCGCGCCTTTGTCTATACCAAATTTTTCAAAAAATCCTTTTTG
>CANAZG010000004.1 GCA_947365965.1 uncultured Clostridia bacterium | reverse complement strand
AGCTCTCCCATCACAGGGGCTGATAGGCCTCAATGCCGATGTTGTCAAAGGAGGGCATGTCGAAATACACCCGCAGGGCCATGTCGATCAGTGGCATCACCGACACAGCTCCCGTGCCCTCCCCCAGGGCCATGCCCAGCTTCAGCAGGGGAGGGACGCCCAGCTCCTCCATCACATATCCCGCCCCCGGCTCCGCCGACAGGTGGGAGGCCGTCAGGGCGTCCCCCACCGCCGGGCACAGCCGCACCGCCGCCAGGGCCGCCACGGTGGAGATGAACCCGTCCATCACCGCCGGGGTCCTGTGGAGGGCACAGCCTATATAGAATCCGGTCATGGCGGCGATATCATAGCCGCCCACCTTGGCAATCACGTCCACCGGGTCCTGGGGGTCCGGCCGGTGGAGGGCAATGGCCCTGTCGATGACCCTGATCTTCCGGGCCAGACCCGCATCGGAGAGCCCGGCCCCCTTGCCGGTCATCTCCTCCGCCGGACGGCCCAGCAGGGCGGCGGCCACGGCGCTGGTGGTGGTGGTGTTGCCGATGCCCATTTCCCCGGCGGCCAGAAGATCGTACTCCTCCGCCAAATCCCCGGCCAGCTCCATACCCGCCAGCAGCACAGTGAGGCACTCCTCCCGGGTCATGGCGGGCTCCTGGGCCAGATTTTTTGTGCTCCGGGAGATCTTGATGGATCGCATACCCGGCACCTCCGTCAGCATGCCCGCGTCCACGGGGATCACGTCCGCACCGGCCACAGCGCCCATGCAGCACACGCTGGCCGCGCCGGTGAGCATGTTCCCGGCCACCACGGCGGTGACGCCGCTGTCCGTCTGGGTGACCCCCTCGGCCACCACGCCGTTGTCCGCGCAGAAAGCGGCCACGCACTTGCGCATCTCCCGCCGCAGGGGAGCGGTCCCCGCCAGCCGGGACACCACGTTCTCCAGCTGCCCCAGGCCGTGGAGAGGCTTGGCCACCGCGTCCCAGTGCCGCCGGGCCGCCTCCACCCGCTCCCTGTCCGCCGGCCTGACCGCTTCCAGCGCCTCACGCAGCCTGATATCCAGATCTCCCATATGTACGGCCTCCTCTTCGTCTGTGAAAGGTTATCTCCATCCACTATAGACCAAGGCCGGAGAAAAAGCAACCGCTCAACAGGAAATTTCCCGTTGAGCGGCTTTTTCTATGCATATGAAATTACTGCTGCTGCTTGCCCCCGGTCCTGTCGTAGGCCACGATGACCCGGCGGTTGGGCTCGGTGCCCATGGAGTAGGTGGTGACGTTCTCCACATTCTGGAGAACTGTGTGGATGACGTGGCGCTCGTAGGCGTTCATGGGCTCCAGGGTCACGTTCCGCTTGTACTTGACCACCTTGGCCGCCACCTTCATGGCCAGATGCTGGAGGCTCTGCTCCCGCTTGAGGCGGTAGTTCTCCGCGTCCACGTGGATGCGCACCCGCTTCTCGCCGCCCCGATTGACGGAGTAGTTGGTCAGCTGCTGGATGGCGTCCAGGGTCTCGCCCCGTCTGCCGATGAGGGCGCCCAGCTTCTCCCCCTCCAGGATGGCCTTGTAGCGGCCCTCCTCGTTCCGGTACACCTTCACCTGGGCCTTGCTGCCCATGTGCTCCAGAAGACCGGTGAGAAATTCCACAATCTGCGCCGCCTTCTCATCGTCGCAGATCTCCCCCAGGTCCTGAGGCGGCAGCACCGGCACAGGGGCCGCGGCCTCCACGGCCCTCTCCGCTCTCTCAGGCCGCTCCCGGCGCTCCGGACGCCGGCGCTCCTCCCGTTTCTCCGCCCGGGGCGCCTTCTCCGGCCGCTCCGGCGGCGGGGCCTGGACGGGCTTCCTGGGCTCCGGAGCCGCAGGAGCGGCGGGCGGCGGCGGGGGGGCCTTCACCGGCTCCTCCGCCAGACCATAGGTCACCCGAACCTTGGCCGGGCTGGCGCCGATGCCCAGAAAGCCCTTCTTTGCCCGCTCCAGGATCTCCACGGACACCTCTTCCCGCTCC
Organism: uncultured Clostridia bacterium; assembly: GCA_947365965.1. GTDB lineage: Bacteria > Bacillota > Clostridia > Oscillospirales > Oscillospiraceae > Pelethomonas. The sequence goes on along the minus strand of CANAZG010000004.1, from coordinate 70,998 downwards.
AGACCCAGCTCCGCCAGGGCCTTGGCGACAGCCTCGTCCTCGGTCTTGCCGGTCACATCTATAAATTTCGTCGTCATAGCGCGTTTTACTCCTTCTCTTCATAGCGGTCCGCCTGATAGCTGCGGCCTCTGGCGTAGGGGCGATCCCCTATCCGGCCCGCCTCGTTGGTGGAGACCTTCTTCTCCGGGGCCTTCTGGGGCAGCTTCTTGGGCTTTTTGCTCTCGTTCTCCCGCTGCTCGGCGGCCCGCTTCTTGGCCTCCTCCATGCGCAGCTTCCTGGCGGCCTCCCGCTTGGCCTCCCGCTCCTCCTCCTCGGCGTTGATCTTCTTGGTGTAGAACTTACCCAGCACGGACTCGCGGATCATGCCCCACACGCTGTTGGCAATCCAGTACACGCCCAGGGCCGCAGGCATGATGAAGCAGAACCAGATGCTCATGAGGGGCATCATCAGGTTCATCATCTTCATGCTGGCCTGCTGCTCCCGAGACTGGCCGTTGCTCCTGGTGATGACAATGGTCTGTACGTAGTTCATCACAGCGGCCAGCAGGGGGATGAGGATCAGGCCGATGACGGGCCATGTCATGGAGAAGCCCTTGAACACCTCCTGGGGCTGGACGCTGAGGTTGACGCCGAAGAAGTCAAAGTGCATCTGGAGCAGCCTGTCCCCCACGCCCTCCACGCCGGACCAGTCGTAGCTGGACCAGTTGCGGGAGATGAAGTCGGCAAGGTTGACCTGCTCATAGGCGCCGTAGGCGCCGTTGGCCATCTGGTCCGCCACGTAGCCCAGGCCCTCGGCCGCCTGGCGGAGACTGGCGCAGGCGGCGTCGCTGATGCCCATAAAGTAGGTGATGGGCTGGCGGATGATGGAATAGAGGGGCACCAGGATGAACATGGGGAGGAAGGACCACAGGCAGCCGCCCATGGGGTTGATGCCCTCCTCCTGATAGAGCTTTTGCAGCTCCTCCTGGTACTTCTGCTGATTCTTGGCGTACTGCTTCTGCAGCTCCGCCTGCTTGCTGGAGAGCTTGCCCATGCGCACCATACTGCGCTTGGACTTCATCTGGAACGGCACCATAATCAGTGTGACCACCAGGCTGAAGAAGATGATCGCCAGGCCGTAGGAGCCGCTGACGGCATACAGCCAGCGCAGCAGCGCGGCAAAGGGCATACTGACGAGTTTGCCAAAGGTACCAAACATGTAAAGTTTCCTCCGGTAGAATGTTTCCCCCGCCTTTCAGGCAGGGGAGGGCTATGGCACAGGATCGTAGAAGTTTCCCCTGTAGAAGGGGTGGCATCGCAAAAAACGCCGCAGGGCCAGCCATCCGCCCCGCGCCACGCCGTACTTCTCCACGGCCTGGAGGGCGTACTGGGAGCAGGTGGGGATAAAGCGGCACCTGGGCGGAAGGCCCGGGGAGATATTGCGCTGGTAGAACCGGATGGCCCCCAGCAGAAGCTTCTTCAGCATGTCTCCCGCCTCTCCAGCAGCTTCAGCTCCCCGCAGGCCCGGTAGAAGGCCTGGGTGAGCCGGGCATAGTCCCCATCCGCGGCCCGGGAGCGGGCCACCAGGATGATATCATAGCCCTGGCGCAGGTCCGGCCCCGCCAGACGGAAGACCTCCCGCAGGCGGCGGCGGGCCCGGTTGCGCACCACGGCGCAGCCCAGCTTGGTGCTCACCGTCACCCCCAGGCGGTTGTGGTCCAGGCGGTTGGGCCGGCAGTAGACCACCAGAAAGGGGGTCACGGCGGACTTGCCCCGGCTGTAGATGCGGCGGAAGGCCCGGTTTTCCTTGATGGTAACGGTTTTCTTCACGGCCCACGGCCTCCTCTCAGACAGACGGCGGCGCTGGCCTGAAAAGGCGCGCAGGGACGGCATGAAAAAATTCTTGCCGTCCCCCCGATCTATCTTATTTGCGATGCAAACGCCGCGAACCTCAATGGGTCAGGCGGGCGCGGCCCTTGGCGCGGCGGCGGGCGAGCACCTTGCGGCCGTTGGCGGTCCTCATCCTCTTACGGAACCCGTGCTCCTTGGAGCGCTGACGCTTTTTGGGCTGATAGGTACGGAACATTTGCATACACCTCCTACTCAAAATATGGCTGTGCGGAGCTCTCGCCCCCCACTACTCGACGGCGGGGCATGACAGTCATCCCCCCGCAGTTGACGCATTTCAGCCTGCCGCAGGACAGGCAAACGTTATTATACATAAAAAAGGGATCTGTGTCAACAAAAAATTCAAAAAACAGCTCTTTTGCCCAAGCGAGGTCTTTCGCGCCGCCGTCAAGCTGCCAGCAAAGCTCTCCCTGGAGCCGTTATATTTCTCCTATATATAGAATAAGTATCTGTTGCAATCCCATCCATTTTCTGCTATACTATCCTAGGAACATTTTCGGCTGTCAAAGAAACAAGACCGTCACTAAGGAAAAAGAGAGGGAGAGCTTCTATGCAATCTGTTTCCGATATCTGGTCCATGATCCTGACCAGGCTCCGGGAGGATCTGTCGGAGACCACCATCAAGACATGGTTCGACGAAACGACAGTAGTGGCCCTGGAGGGAAACAACCTCTACCTCCACTGTCCCAACACCTTCAAGCGCACCAACATCCAGGACCGCTTCCTTCCCAACATTGAGGCGGGACTCAAGGACATCTTCTCCGCCGACATCGCCGTCCACCTGCTGGACGACGGAGGCCTTCAGCGCTTTCAGAGCAAGGAGGAGGAGAAGCCCGTATCCCTGATGGAGAGCGGGGAGTTTACCTTTGACACCTTTGTGGTGGGCCCCTCCAACCGTCTGGCCTGTAGTGCGGCCCGGGCGGTGGCGGACGCGCCGGGGCAGCACTACAACCCCCTTTTCATCTACGGCGACTCGGGGCTGGGCAAGACCCACCTGCTCTACGCCATCGCCCACGTCATCCGCGGCAAATTCCCCTCCGCGAAAATCCTCTATATCAAGGGCGACGAGTTCATCAACGACTACATTGAGACCGTCCGCTCCGGCCGGGCCATGAATGAGTTCCGCACCAAGTACCGGGAGGCGGACCTCATGCTGGTGGACGACATCCAGTTCGTGGCCGGCAAGGTGGAGACCCAGAACGAGTTCTTCCACACCTTCAACGCCCTCTACGAGGCGAAAAAGCAGATCGTGCTCACCTCCGACCGGCCTCCCCAGGAGATGGCCCAGCTGGACGACCGGCTGCGGACCCGGTTCGAGTGGGGCCTGATGGCGGACGTACAGCCTCCGGTACTGGAGACCCGAGTGGCTATCCTCAAAAACAAGGCCGCCCAGCTGGGCTTCATCCTCAGCGACGAGATCGCCGGCTACATTGCCTCCAAGATCACCGCCAACGTCCGCCAGCTGGAGGGCACGGTCAAGAAGATCAAGGCCTTCAAGGACCTGGACGGCATTGAGATCAACACCGCCGCCGTAGACCGGGCGCTCCAGGACATGAGCCGGTCCAACGAATTCATCATCACTCCGGAGACCATCATCAAGGAGGTCTGCCGGTACTTCCGGCTGGAGGAGGACCAGATCAAGGGCCAATCCCGGAGCCGGGACTCCCTCAACGCCCGGCAGACGGCTATGTACCTCATTCGCCGTCTCACCAGCCTGTCTCTGGACGACACGGGAAAGGTCTTCGGCGGCCGGGACCACTCCACGGTGCTCAACTCCATCAACAAGGTAGAGAAAAAGATGAAGGCGGACCCGACCTACGCGGAGACGGTAAAGGCCATTATCACCAACATCAACTCCACCAAGTAGGGCTGTGAAACGGCCGTTTCCATTTCAACATTTTCCCCCAAGTTTTCCACAATACCAACAAAATATTCTCCACATCGGCTGTGGAAAAAAATTGTCCCCTATACGGTCGTGGAAAAGCGTGGACAACCCGCCCTGTTTTCCACACCCCTTATTCTTCCAATTTTTCCAGCATTTTCAATGGCTTGCCGCCATAATCCACAATTTTTCGCCCTACCGCTTCTACTTCTGAAAAATAAATATACTATGCTTCTTAACCGGCCAATATTCCGCCGGCCGAAAAAAGAAAGGAAAACCAGCCATGAAATTTTCCTGTGAAAAAACCCTACTTCAATCCGCCATCACCACCGCCTCCAGGACTGTGGCAGCCAAGAGCTCCATCCCCGCCCTGGAGGGTCTGCTGCTCCATGCGGACCACCAGCTCACCGTATCCGGCTACAACATGCAGACCGGCATCCGCACCCGGCTGGACGCGGACATCACAGAGCCCGGCTCCCTGGTCCTCTCCGCCCGGCTCTTCGGGGAGATCATCCGCCGTCTGCCGGACGACGTGGTCACCTTCTCCTCTGACAATGCGCTCAACGTAAAACTCACCTGCGGCGACGCAGCCTACGACATCCTCGCCCTGTCCGCAGAGGACTATCCTGAACTCCCGGAGGTGGAGGACCAGTACTCCATCCAAATCAAACAGAATACCCTCCGCTCCATGATCGCCCAGACCTCCTTCGCCGTGTCAACAGATGAGATCCGCCCTGTCCACATGGGCTCCCTCTTTGAAATCGGGGAGGAGGGCCTCACGGTGGTCAGTGTGGACGGCTTCCGGCTGGCCCTGCGGCGGGAACCGCTGGAGAACATCAGCGGCTCCTTCCGCTTCGTGGCCCCAGGAAGCGCCCTCAACGAGGTGGAGCGGATCTGCGAGGACACCGACGAAACCGCCTCCATCACCCTGGGCAACCGGCACCTTCTTTTTGATGTGGGAAACACCCAGCTCATCTGCCGGCGGCTGGAGGGGGAGTTTTTGGACTACAAGGCGGCCATCCCCCGGTCCAACCCCATCTCCATCACCACCTCCACCAAGGCCATGATGGAATCCATCGACCGGGTGAGCGTGGTGATCTCTGACAAGCAGAAGAGCCCCGTACGGTGCATCTTCAAGGAAAACAAGGCCTACATGTCCGCCAAAACCGCCAACGGCGAGGCAAAGGACGTGTGTACGGTCAGCGGAGACGGCGGCGGGCTGGAGATCGGCTTCAACAACCGCTATCTTCTGGACGCGCTGAAGTACGCCCCGGCAGAGGAGGTCCGGCTGGAGATGAACACGGGTATCTCCCCCTGTATCATCACCCCCACAGAGGGGGGGGAGAGCTTCCTCTACATGGTGCTGCCGGTACGGCTGAAAAACGGATGATTGGGAAATACTGCATATGGAAACAATATCCATTACCACGGAGTATATCCGTCTACAGGATCTCTTAAAGCTCACAGGCCTTGCGGCCACGGGGGGCGAGGCAAAGATCCGCATACAGGCCGGGGAGGCGGCGGTCAACGGCGAGGTCTGCCTCCAGCGGGGCAGAAAACTGCGGGAAGGGGACGTTGCGTCCTTCCAGGGCCGGTCTTTCCAGGTGGTCTATGCGCCTTGACAGCCTCTTTCTGGAGAATTTTCGCAACTACCAGTCCCAGAAGGTGGACTTCCACCCCGTATGCAACGTGATCTGGGGGGAGAACGCCCAGGGGAAGACGAACCTGCTGGAGGCCGTGGTCTGCCTCTCCTGCGGCAGATCCCACCGCACCCGCACGGACCGGGAGCTGATCCGGTTCGGGGAGGGAGGATTTCTGCTGGAGGGGACGGTCCGGACCCGGGACCGGGCGTTTATCAGCCGCATCGAGGCCGGGGCGGGGCGGAAAAAGAAGATCAGCGTCAACAAGGTCCCGGCCAAGTCCGCCTCGGAGCTGAGCGGCGTATTGAACACGGTCTTCTTTTCCCCGGAGGATCTCCAGCTCATCCGGGAGGGGGCGGCGGCCCGGCGGCGGTTCATGGACGCGTCGCTGTGTCAGCTGCGGCCCCGGTACGCGGCGGCCCTGGCGGAGTACCAGCGCCTCCACGAGCACAAGACCCGGCTTCTCAGGGACTGCGCTGAGCGGCCGGATCTCATGGCCACCCTGCCGGACTTCAACCTGCGCATGGCGGAGGCGGGGGCGGCGCTCATCCACTACCGCTCCCGCTTCGCCCGCCTGCTGGGGCAGTACGCCGCGCCGGCCCATCTGGAGTGCTCCGGGGGAAGGGAGGATCTGGAGATCACCTATACCACGGTAAAGACGGTGACCGATCCCTTTGGGGATCACCGGACGCTGGTGGGGCAGCTTCTGGAGCACCAGAGGACCCACTACAGCGCGGAGATCTCCAGCCGTCAGTGCCTCTCCGGGCCCCACAAAGACGATCTGGAGGTGTCTCTCAACGGCGTCAGCGCCAGATCCTTTGCCTCCCAGGGGCAGACCAGGACGGCGGCGCTGTCCATGAAGCTGGCGGCCAGGGAGATCCACCGGGAGATTATCGGGGAGTATCCTGTCCTGCTTCTGGACGACGTACTCAGCGAGCTGGATCCCCGGCGGCAGGAATACGTATTAAACCGCCTGGGCAGCGGGCAGGTGTTCATCACCTGCTGCGAGGAGGACCGGCTGCACTCCCTGCTGAAGGGGAATGTTTACCGGGTGAGCGGAGGGGTTGTTTTGCCGGGGTGAGCGCCTGTCCCGCAGGTAACCCCGCAGGCGGCGTCCGCGCCCGGCGCTGCCGGTCAGATAGACGCTCCCGCCAGAGACCGCCACAGTCCCCGGGACAAAGGGCAGGATCTCCCCAAGAAAAACAACGAACTGTATAAAAAATATATGTATTTACATTTAGGAAACAATGTCTCCGTTCCAACGGACGACATTATTGGCATATTCGATCTGGACAACGCCTCCACCGCCCGGGACACCCGCGCTTATCTCCGGGCGGCGGAGGAGGAAGGGATGGTGGTGAGCGCCGGCGGCGACCTGCCCAAGTCCCTGGTGGTGTGCTCCCCTGCGGGATCGTGGCAGCGGGTCTACATCTCCCCTCTGGCGCCGGCCACCCTTCTGGGGCGGCTGGAGGGCCTGTCCGCCATGTTTCCCACACACTGACTGGAGGTCAATGAAAAGATGTCTGAAGTAATGGAAAGAAGCGAGCTGTCCGTAAATCAGGTGACCCACGAGTACGGCGGCAGTGAGATCCAAGTACTGGAGGGCCTGGAGGCCGTGCGCAAGCGGCCGGGCATGTATATCGGCTCCACCAGCGAATCGGGACTGCACCACTTGGTCTACGAGATCGTGGACAACTCCATCGACGAAGCCCTGGCCGGCTTCTGCGATGAGATCACCGTCACCATCAACGAGGGCGACACCATCACCGTCACCGACAACGGCCGGGGCATCCCCGTGGACATCCAGCCCCAGACGGGCCTGCCCGCCCTGGAGGTGGTCTTTACGGTTCTCCACGCCGGCGGCAAGTTCGGCGGCGGGGGCTACAAGGTATCCGGCGGCCTCCACGGCGTGGGCGCCAGCGTGGTCAACGCCTTGAGCCAGTGGCTGGAGGTCCAGGTCCACAAGAACGGCCAGATCTATGAGATGAAGTTCTCCCGGGGAGAGATCACCCAGCCCATGCGGGTGGTGGGGACGACGGAGAAAACCGGCACCGTGGTCACCTTCAAGCCGGACCCGGAGATGTTCGACGTGACCACCTACAGCTACGACATCATCCACACCCGGATGCAGCAGCAGGCGTTTCTGAACGCGGGCCTGCAAATCTCCACTTACGACAGACGGGAGGGGCGGGATGAGGCCGACTCCATGCGCTACGAGGGGGGGATCCGGGAGTACGTCACCTGGCTTAACGCCAACAAGACCCCGGTCCACGAGGACGTGGTCTACATGGCCGGTCAGAAGGACGACTCCTCCGTGGAGGTGGCCCTGCAATACAACGACAGCTACAGCGAGACCATAGTCTCCTTTGCCAACGATGTGCGCACCCCGGAGGGGGGCATGCACGAGGAGGGCTTCAAGCGGGCCCTCACCACGGCCCTCAACGCCTACGGGAAAAAGACCAATATCATCAAGGGGGACGACAAGGTCTCCGGCGAGGACTGCCGGGAGGGCATCACCTGCGTCATCTCCGTGAAGCTGACGGACGCCCAGTTCGAGGGCCAGACAAAGGCCAAGCTGGGCAACGCCTCCATCCGCACCCTGACGGCCTCTGTGGTGTCGGAGAAGCTGGAGGAGTACCTGGAGGAGAATCCCAAGGTGGCCCGGCTCATCCTGGACAAGGCCATGATGGCCAACCGGGCCCGGGAGGCCGCCCGGAAGGCCAAGGAGTCCATCCGCCGCAAGACCGCCCTGGGCGGCGCGGCCATGCCGGATAAGCTGCGGGACTGCAATGAGAACAACCCGGAGCTGACGGAGCTCTACATCGTGGAGGGCGACTCCGCAGGGGGCTCCGCCACCCAGGGCCGGGACTCCCGGTTCCAGGCCATTCTCCCCCTGTGGGGCAAGATGCTCAACGTGGAGAAGGCCCGGGTGGACAAGGTGTACGGCAACGACAAGCTTCAGCCGGTGATTACCGCCCTGGGGGCCGGCATTGGGGAGGACTTTGACGTCAACAAGCTGCGCTACCACAAGGTTATCATCATGGCCGATGCGGACGTGGACGGCAGCCACATCCGTACCCTGCTCCTGACCTTCTTCTTCCGGTTCATGCGGCCACTCATTGAGCAGGGCTACGTCTACTCCGCCGTGCCGCCCCTCTTCAAGCTCAGCCGGGGCAAGACCACCCGTCTGGCCTTCTCGGAGGAGGAGCGGGACCAGATCTCCTCCCAGCTCCGGGGGGACAACCCCAACGCCAAGGTGGACATCAGCCGCTTCAAGGGCCTGGGCGAGATGAACCCCCACGAGCTCTGGGAGACCACCATGGACCCGGAGAAGCGGACCCTCCGCCGCATTGAGCTGGACGACGCGGTCCAGGCGGACGCCATCTTTACGGTCCTCATGGGGGAGAAGGTGGAGCCCAGAAAGGAATTTATTGAGAAGAACGCCAAGTACGCCGTGAACCTGGACTACTAAAGAGGGTGACGAGGAATGAAGCGCGGATTAATCCTCTCCCTGCTGGCGCTGCTGCTGGCCCTGGCGGGCTGCGGCGGCGTATCCCGGGAGGAGTACGACAGGGTATGCGCGGAGCGGGACGCGCTCCAGGCCCGGCTGGAGGAGGCTGATGGGGCGGAGGCCCTGTCGGTGACCGTCAGCGGGACCTTTGCGGCCAGGGTGCGGGATCTGATCCCGGACTATGTGCTGGACAGCGAGACCCCACGGGTGGCGGTGGTCACCCTGTTCCAGAGCGGACCCTTCACCCTCCAGGTTGGAGATCTGGCCCAGGAGCTGGAGATAGGCGGTACCTATGTCTTTGAGATAGAGCCCCGGGAGGACCTGGAGATCACAGCGGAGGAGTACGAGGGCGGCGCGCCGTTTGCCGACGAGGCGATTTCCCGGTATGAGCTGAGAATAGCCGGCTTCCGGGCCGCCCGGGAGGACGAGTTCGGGCTGGATTCCAGCCGCATTGTGTTTGAAAAACGGGATTAGACGAAAAGCGAGGAAGCATAATGAGCAAAAAACCACAGTACGATCCGGAGGAGATCCGGTTCCCGGAACAGAAGATTGTGGCGTCTCCCCTGGTGCCGGAGATGACCAATTCCTATATTGAGTACGCCATGTCGGTCATCGTGGGCCGGGCCCTGCCCGACGTGCGGGACGGCCTCAAGCCGGTCCACCGCCGGATCCTCTACGCCATGTACGAGGACAATCTCACCAGCGACAAGCCCTTCAAGAAGTCGGCCACCTGCGTGGGCGACGTGCTGGGCCGGTACCACCCCCACGGGGATCAGTCGGTCTACGACGCCCTGGTCCGTCTGGCCCAGGACTTCTCCACCCGCTACCTGCTGGTGGACGGCCACGGCAACTTCGGCTCCGTGGACGGGGACCCCCCGGCGGCCTACCGATACACCGAGGCCCGGCTCTCAAAGCTCTCCAACGAGATGCTTCGGGACATCGACAAGGACACCGTGGACTGGGACCCCAACTTTGACGAGTCCCGGAAGGAGCCCAGGGTCCTGCCCAGCCGGTTCCCCAACCTGCTGGTCAACGGATCCGCCGGCATCGCCGTGGGTATGGCCACCAACATCCCCCCCCACAACCTGCGGGAGGTGATCGGGGCCTGCGTCCACGTGCTGGACCACCCGGAGGCGGATCTCAATGACCTGATGGAGTACATCAAGGGTCCCGACTTCCCAACCTGTGGCATCATCATGGGCCGGGCGGGCATCCGTCAGGCCTACGCCACCGGCCGGGGCCACATCCGGGTCCGGGCCCGGACGGAGTTCGAGGAGTTCGGCCAGAACCGGACCCGCATCGTGGTCACGGAGATCCCCTACCAGGTCAACAAGCGGATGCTCATCAAGAACATGGCGGACCAGGTGGAGGATAAGCGGCTGGAGGGCATCTCCGACATCCGGGACGAGTCGGACCGGAACGGGATGCGTATTGTCATTGAGCTCAAGCGGGACGCCAATGCCCAGGTGGTGCTCAACCGGCTCTATGCCCAGACCCAGCTGCAAACCACCTTTGCCATCAACATGCTGGCCCTGGTGGACAACCAGTCCCAGCCCAAGATTCTCTCCCTGCGCCACATCATTGACGAGTATCTCAAGTACCAGGAGGAGGTCCTGCTCCGCAGGACCCGCTACGACCTGCGTAAGGCCCAGGAGCGGGCCCACCTGCTGGAGGGGCTGCTCATTGCCCAGGACAACATTGACGAGGTCATCCGCATCATCCGCACCAGCTACGACGACGCCAAGGAGAACCTGATGAGCCGGTTCTCTCTGGACGACGTGCAGGCCCAGGCCATTCTGGAGATGCAGCTGCGCCGCCTCCAGGGCCTGGACCGGGAGAAGCTGGAGAATGAGTACAAGGAGCTGGAGGAGCGGATCGCCTATTTCCAGAAGCTTCTCTCCGACGAGGGCCTTCTGCGGGGCGTGCTCAAGGAGGAGCTGGAGGAGATCGCCGCCAAGTACGGTGACGACCGTGTGACAGAGATCGGCTTTGACGAGGACGATCTGGACGTGGAAGACCTCATTGAGGAGGAGCAGTGCGTCTACACCCTCACCAGCGGCGGCTACATCAAGCGCACCAGCGCCAGCGAGTACCGCCTCCAGGGGAAGGGGGGCAAGGGCAACCGCTCCATGTCCACCAAAGAGGAGGACTACGTCAACACGGTGTTCACCGCCTCCACCCATGACTACGTCCTCTTCTTTACCAACATGGGCCGGGCCTACCGCCGGAAGGGGTACCAGATTCCATCCTCCGGAAAGACGGCCAAGGGGACCAATATTGTCAACATCCTGCCTGTGGAGCCGGGGGAGAGCGTCAGCGCCATGATCTCCACCCGGGATGTTGCCGCCGAAGACCGTTTTCTGGTGATGGTCACCCGGAACGGCACCGTGAAGCGCCTGCCGGTGGAGTCGCTGCGCAACATCCGCAACAACGGCCTGCGGGTGCTGAAGCTGGACGAGGGGGACGAGCTGATCTCCGTCCGGGAGACAGACGGGGATATGAATATTCTCATCGCCACCCACGACGGGTCCGCGGTGTGCTTCCACGAGACGGATGTGCGCTCCATGGGCCGGGAGGCCATGGGCGTGCGGGGAATCCGCCTGCGGGAGGACGACTACGTTGTGGGCGCGGCCCGGGCCATCCCCGGCAAGGCCGTGCTGACCCTCACGGAGAAGGGCTACGGCAAGCAGACTCCGGTGGAGGAGTACCGCATCACCGCCAGAGGGGGACTGGGAATCAAGAACTACGGCCTCACCGACAAGACCGGCAAGGTGGTGGGCATCAAGGTGGTGGACGGCAGCGAGGATCTCATGGTGCTCACCGAGAAGGGAATCCTGCTGCGCACGGCTGTGGACACCATCAAGACCTGCGGCCGGTCCACACAGGGGGTCATCGTTATGCGCTTTAAGGAGGAGGACGACAAGGTTATCTCCATTGCCCTGGCGGACCGGGAGCCGGAGGAGCCTGAGGACGAGAGCGTATGAAGCAGGTGACGATCTATACGGACGGGGCCTGCTCCGGCAACCCAGGCCCCGGCGGCTGGGGGGCGATCCTGCAATATGGGGAGCACCGGAAGGAGCTCTCCGGTGGGGAGCGGAACACCACCAACAACCGCATGGAGCTGACAGGGGTGATTCGCGCCCTGGAGACGCTGACGGAGCCCTGCGTGGTGGAGCTGTATTCGGACAGCAAGTATGTCATTGACGCGCTGGAGAAGGGCTGGGCCAGGAGCTGGCGGGCCAAGGGCTGGGTCAAGGGGGACAAGAAGCCCGCCCTGAACCCGGACCTCTGGGGGAGACTGCTGGAGCTGTGCGAGGTCCACCAGGTGCGCACCCACTGGGTGAAGGGCCACAGCACCAACCCCTTTAACAACCGATGCGACCAGCTGGCGGTCAGCGAGTGGCAGAAGCTAAAATAGAAAAGGCCCCCGGAGAGAAAATTCTCCGGGGGCTGCTTTATACTCTTCCAAGATAGATCAGCTGTCTGCCGTCCCACTGGCACCGGAGACCCTCGCCGTTGCCCACCTGCCAGCGGTAAAACTCCCGGCTGTCCTCCAGGGCCTCCATCAGGGTCATGATGGTCCCGCCGTGGATCACCAGGGCAGCGCTGCCCGGATCCTCCACCAGGGACAGAAAGGCCCTCAGGGACCGCTCCCGGCTCTCCGCCTTCCCCTCGCCGCCGGGGGGCGGGATCTCCCCGGCGCTGTCCAGCCACCGGCGGTAGGCGGGGTCGTCCTTCAGCTCCTTATAGGTGTGCCCCTCAAAGGAGCCGAAGCCGCACTCCCGCAGATCCTCCACCACCTGCTGGACCATGCCCGGGTAGAGGAGCTCCGCCGTCTCCCGGCACCGGCGCAGGGGGGACACATAGAGTCGGTCCACCGGCGGCGCAGCCCTGCCCGCCAGGGCCGCCCGGCCCTCCGGGGACAGGGACTGGTCCGTGGAGCCGATGTAGCGGCGCTGGGCGTTCCACGGCGTCTGGCCGTGGCGAAAGAGAAGGACGGTTTTCATTTCAGCCGCACCCCCAGTCCGCACCGCACCCGGTACACCGCCTGGGCCCTCTCCGCCAGCTCACAGCAGATCCGGCCCGTCAGCTCCCGCCATTCCCGCTCCCCCCGGTCCAGAGGCGTGACGCCGCAGCCCACCTCGTCGCAGATGAGCACCCCCTCCGGGTGCGCCGCAAGCCAGCTGTCAATGGCCTCCCGGGGGTCGGGCAGGTCCCGGATAGCCCTCTGGAGGTTATAGACGCAGTTCTCCGGACCCAGCGCGCCGTCGCTCCAGGCAGTCACGCCCAGCGCTTCCCGGGCAAAGCGCAGCTTGCCCTGGGCCGCGCCTCCAACGATCAGAACCATATGGCACACACCCTTTCCGTCAATACCACCGAGGCAAGGATCAACAGCTCGCACACCTGGAGAAACCAGCCCGCCAGATCGCCGGTGAACCCGCCGAACTGGCCCAGTGCCACGGCCCGGTAGACGCGGTAGAACACCGCCGCCGCTGCCAGGGCCGCCAGTCCGGCAGCCGGGTTTCCCCACAGCAGGACCGCCAGCGCACAGAGGACCAGATAGCCCGCTGCGGTCCACCAGGGAAAGCGGCTGCCCGCCTTGAGGGTGGAGCCCATGCCCGCCTGGGGCCCTGTGGCGGGCCGGGCGGAGGGGAGCCGCTCAATGGCCAGGGCGCTGAGGTTCCGGCTGAGCACAAAGCCCGCCGCCGCAGTGGGGACGCTCTCCAGCTCCGTCAGCAGGGCGAAATTGAGGACAAACCACACCCCGCACCAGATGACTGCAAAGGCCCCGGCGCTGGAGTCCTTCAAAATGGCCAGCTTCCGTTCCCGGGAGGCGTGGGAGGCCAGAGCATCCACGGTATCGCAGTAGCCGTCCAGGTGGATGCCGCCGGTGACGGCAATGGGCGCCGCCGTGAGCAGGGCGGCCCGGAGAATGGGGCCCAGCTCCAGAAGGCCGCACAGCCAGTCCATGGCCCAGAAGACTGCGCCCACCGCCATCCCCACCAGGGGGAAGAAGGACAGGGTGTAGCGCATGTTTTTTTCGTTCCACGCCACCTGGGGCATAGGAATGCGTGAGTAGGTGGAGAAGGCAATGGCGCAGGAGGCCAGCAGCTGCTTCATAAGCGGTTTTGTTCCTTTTGGATTTTTTCTCTTCTTTTCTTTGTGAACAAAGAAAAGAAGCAAAAGAAAAACTTTAGACGTGTTCTATCGTCAGAATGCGCTCGAGGAGGGTATAAAAGTTCTTTTTGATTCATTTTCTTTCAAGAAAAAGAATGATAACAAAAATGGCAACAAACGACAGCCAGGGAACCGCTCTATCGGGCGGTTCCCTGGCTCTGCGTTATTCCTTGCAGGCAGTGATGCCCTTCTCGGTAATCAGGTAATCCATCACCACATCGTGGTCCTCCATGGGGATGTCCTCCCGCATGACATGGGTGCGGCACAGCAGCACCGCCGGACACCGGGTCTGGGGCAGATAGCGGTCATAGTACCCGCCGCCGTAGCCCAACCGGAGACCCTTGGCATTGCCTGTGGCGCAGGGGACCACCACAAGGTCAATGTCCTCCGGCGCCACCAGGGGACACTGGAGCTTGGGCGCCAGAATGCCGAACCGGCCGCTGACCAGATCCCCCAGCCCCGCAATCTGCCGGGCCTCCATGATCCCTTTCTCCTGGCTGCACAGGGGCAGGGCCAGGATCTTGCCGTCCCGGAGAGCGGCGTGGAGCAGAGGCATGGTGTTGATCTCTGCGGATGTGCCTATGTAGCACAGAATAGTCCGGGCCTTCTGATACAGCTTGGACTGGAGAAGGCAGCGGCAGATGGCCTCGTCCGCCTCCCGGCAGTACACCGGGGACAGGTTCTTGACCCGTGCGGCCACCTCGGACCGGATGGCCTGTTTTGTCATAGTCTATCTCTCCTTAACGCTTGTGGTTTCTTTTCCAGCCGCCAGCCGCTGCTCCTTGGTCTTGCAGAAGGTCTCCAGCTGGGGGACCAGGATGGTGGCCACCACCAGAGCGGTGAAGCCGCCGTTATAGAGGCTGAAGCCGCCGTGGATGGCCGGGATGGAGGTCACCAGCATGTAGTGGCACCCGCCGGCCAGAATCCCCGCCCACCAGCCGAAGTCCCCGGCAATGGGCGCAAGGCCGCTGGCAAAGCACAGCCCCACCAGAATAGCCTGGGCGTTGACAGGGAAGGGGCCCCCCAGAACCTGGGTGAAGAACAGGGAGAAGAGCACATACCCCGCCATAATGGGCCAGATGTTGCCCGGGTGGCTCCCGGCTGCCCCGAAGCACACCATGCAGAAGATGATGCCCAGGGTCACGCCGTTGAAGGACGCGCCCACGGCGATGTAGTAGGCCACGATCATCAGACCGTATACGCCCACATTCATGATGGCCAGACCGGGGCCGTATTTGGCCACAAAGTCCGCCTTCCGGCCCGTGTCCCGGAGAAGATCTCCATACCCCTGGAAGCTCTTGCCGTTGAGCCAGAAGCCTCCCAGGATGCACAGCGCGAAGAATATACCACAGAAGGTCCATACCACCGCCGGGAAGCTCTCCCCCAGGGTGGCGGTGATAGCGGGCACATCGTGGCCCAGGCTCTTGTAGAGCACCGCCACCGCCATCAGCCCCAGCAGCACCCCGGGCAGGGCGGCGGAGTAGAGGTCATAGCCCTTGTGGACGTTGGGGGAGTGGGCGGCCATGGCCGGGGTGAGAAAGCCGATGAGCATCCCCACCGCCAGCATCAGCGCCGCTCCGGCGAAGGTGACGCCCCGCACCTCCTCGCCGCCCGGATAGCGCAGCAAAAGCTCACTGGCCAGGGGGCACAGGGCCGTGGAGAACATGGCCAGATTGACGTACTTGGCAAAGCTCTCCCGGCGCACCAGGGCATGGACCATGACCCCCAGGAAGAAGGGCCAGATATTCAGGAAGTTGATGCCCCAGAAGGAGAACCCCGTGGTGAGGAAGTAGGCGGCGATGGTGGCGCCGTTGACCGCCGCGCCGGGCAGGCAGGCCATGGCCGCGCACACAAAGCCCACCAGGGATACGTTGAGGAATGCGCCGGATACGCTGCCCACGGCAAAGTAGTCCTTTGTCAGCTGGGCGGGGAACATGAGAATCCGGGCAAGGCCGGTCACCATCTCCCCCCGGTCCGGGGCAAGCCCCGCAGCGATGAGAAAGGCCGCAGAGGAGGCCATCAGGAAGAACCGAACTGCCTTCGCCGGGTCATTTTTCTGGTTAGCCAATAAAACCGCCCCCGATCATCCAAGGGTGCGCTTGGCCGCCTCCACCACATGGCCGATGGACAGGCTGGTGGTGACAGTGCCCACGCCGCCCGGCACCGGGGTGATGGCCTCCACGATGGGCTCCACCTCGTCGTACTTGGCGTCGCCGGCGATGCCCCCCTTGGCCTCGTCCCAGTTGATGGACACGTCCACCACGATCTGGCCCGGGCGCACATACTCCTTGGTGAGGCTCCCCAGCACGCCGGCGGCGGAGATGAGGATATCCGCCTCACGGGCCACTGCGGGCACGTCCTGGGTGCGGGTGTGGCACACGGTCACCGTGGCGTTCTTGCCCATGAGCATCATGGCCGCGGGCTTGCCCACCACCAGACTGCGGCCGATGACCACCGCCTTCTTGCCGGTGCAGTCGATGCCGTAGTGGTCCAGAATGGCCATGCAGGCCTCGGGGGTGCAGGGGGCGAAGCCCAGATCCTTGCCCATGAACACGCCGGCGTTGGAGAGATCGGTCATGCCGTCGATGTCCTTGCGGGGGTCCAGACGGTTGCAGATCATGTCCTGGTCCGCCTTCAGGTGCTTGGGCAGGGGGCGGAACATGAGAACGCCGTGGATCTTGTCGTTGGCGTTGATGTCGTCGATGACCTTGAGAAGCTCCTCCCTGCTCACGTCCTCGGGCAGCACGAACTTCTCCACCGCCACGCCCAGGGTCTCCGCCCGCTTGACGGCGGTGCGCTCATAGCTGAGATCGTCGGGCCGCTCGCCGCAGCGGACAATGGCCATGGTGGGGTTGACGCCCTTGGCCTTGCAGGCCTCGCAGTCGGCGATGATGCGGGCGTTGAGGGCGGCGTTGACTTCTTTTCCTAAAAGCTGTTTAGCCATATCAATTATCCTCTTTCTTTCGATGATTTACTGGAAGAATCCGTCCTTGACCGTGTTGAACACCTCGTCCGCCAGGGCGCAGTACTTATCCAGCATGCCCAGGCACTTCTTATTCATCTCCTCGGCCAGCTCCCGGTTTTTCAGGGTCTTGGTGTTGATGAACACATTGAGGGAGGCGGCCTGGAGAGCGGCCTTGACGCACACAGCGCCGCAGCCCGCGTCGCTCACCGCCAGACGGCTCCCCTTGGCGGCGAACACGGCGATTGCGTCCAGGGCCTCGCAGCAGAGCTCCATGATCTTTACCGGCACTTGGCATGCCACCACGGTGGCCTCCTCCAGGATCCGGTCCCGATCCGGGTTGTCCCTGGGGATGCCGTAGGCCTTGGACAGGGGCTCAAAGCCCTTGGCGTCCAGCTCGATCTGGGCCAGGAGATCCGCCTGAAGCTTGTCGCACTTGGCCTTGAGGGAGATGATCTCCTCCTCCACGTCGGCGTACTTCTTTTTACCCACGGTGAGGGAGCCCACCATGTTGCCCAGGGCGGTGCCGATGGCGGCCACCAGGGCGGAGGCCCCGCCGCCGCCGGGCACGGGGGCGTTGGAGGCCAGGACGGTTACAAATTCCGTGCAGGATGCTTGTGCGAAATCCATAGGATGTGATTCCTTTCTTTTTTGGTTTTGGATGATGGCCCCGATTTTGATAACGGCCTCAATTATGATAGTGTAGGGGCGAGCATTGCTCGCCCGTATGCTGTCGAGACGCAGGGAGGCATCAAAAGAACGATTGCAGGGCCAAAACTGCGTCTATCGGACCGCTGGGGGTGTGTGGGGGATTGCGGGCGAGCAATGCTCGCCCCTACATGGATTCAGCGATTAACGGAGATTATTCTTCGTCGGTCCATCGGTCTGTGCCGCCCTGCATGTCATCAGAGAGGCCCAGCAGATAGTCGGCGGAGACATGGTAGTGGCGGCAGATCAAGGAGAGTTTCTCGGTAGTTGTCGTTTTTCGGCCGCTCTCCATTTCGCTGATAGCTGTTCTGCCAGTAGAGATAACTGTGCCTAGGTCATCCTGCTTTTCTTTATGCTGTTGTCGGAGTTCAAGCAATCTTTGACCAAATAGTTCTCTGGAAAACATAGTTACCTCTTAACAAGTTTGCGAATAGCTCTCTAACGAAAATATCCATCGGTTAAGGGAAATTATTCTTCGTCGGTCCAGCTGTATATACCCCCCTGCATGTCATCGGAGAGACCCAGCAGGTAATCGGCGGAGACATGGTAATGGCGGCAGATCTTAGCGATCTTTTCGGAGGTGGTTGTTTTCTTTCCTCCCTCCATCTCGCTGACATTATTGCTGCTCATTCCGATGGTGTCTCCCAGCATTTTTTGCGTCTCGCCATGCTGTTTTCGAATTACGGAAACCCTTTCACCAAACAATTCTTTTGAAAACATAAAAACCTCTTGACAAAATCGCAATATACGATTAAAATTAAATCGTATATTACGAGTAAAAGGAGGGACAATGCAAATGAGTATTCTGCAAGATATCTATACAGACCAGTATTCTCCCCTTGAAGCGCAGCCAAAGCCTCCCGAAAAGCTCCGTGCCGAAATCTACAGTCTTTTCGAGAAAATTGAAGCAGAACTGGGCAGGGAGTTTGCGGAAAGATATTGGAACTGTCTATGTGATGAGGAGAATTTTCTGAACTATGCCAGCTTCCGGGAGGGGTTCCGGCTGGGGGTGTCCCTGATGACGGAGCTGCTGTAGGACAGATACAGCGAAAATCCCGGCGGCGGGGTACGCCGCCGGGATTTTGTAGACCGGGGAGATTTTTCTTAGAACAGGCCGGAGATCTTGCCGGTGGCGTCCACGTCGATGCGCTCGGCGGCGGGCACCTTGGGCAGGCCGGGCATGGTCATGATGTCGCCGGTGAGGGCAACCAGGAAGCCGGCGCCGGCGGAGACCTTCACGTTGCGCACCGTCACGGTGAAGCCGGTGGGCGCGCCCAGCTTGGTCTGATCGTCGGTGAGGCTGTACTGGGTCTTGGCCATGCAGATGGGCATCTTGTCGAAGCCCAGAGCGGTGAGCTGCTGGATCTGCTTCTGGGCGTTGGCGGTGAAGAGCACGTCCTTGCCGCCGTAGATCTTCTGGACAATGGCGGTGATCTTCTCCTCGATGGTGGCGTCCAGCTCATAGGCGAAGGTGAAGTCATTGGGCTGCTCGCACAGGCGGATGACCTCCTCGGCCAGAGCGATGCCGCCCTCGCCGCCCTTGGCCCACACCTCGCTGAGGGCCACGTTCACGCCCAGCTCGCGGCACTTGTCCTCCACCAGCTTCAGCTCGGCCTCGGTGTCCAGGGGGAAGCGGTTGATGGCCACCACGCAGGGCAGCTTGTAGACGTTGGTGATGTTGCTCACGTGCTTGAGCAGGTTGGGCATACCCTTCTCCAGGGCCTCCAGGTTCTCATTGCCCAGATCGGCCTTGGCCACGCCGCCGTTGTACTTCAGGGCGCGGATGGTGGCCACAACCACAACGGCGCTGGGCTTCAGGCCGGCCATGCGGCACTTGATGTCCAGGAACTTCTCAGCGCCCAGGTCCGCGCCGAAGCCGGCCTCGGTGATGGTGTAGTCGCTCAGGCGCAGGGCGATCTTGGTGGCGGTGACGGAGTTGCACCCGTGGGCGATGTTGGCGAAGGGGCCGCCGTGGACAAAGGCGGGGGTGTGCTCCAGAGTCTGGACCAGGTTGGGCTTGAGGGCGTCCTTGAGCAGGGCGGCCATAGCGCCCTGGGCGTTCAGATCGCCGGCGGTGACGGGCTTCTCGTCGTAGGTGTAGCCAACCACCAGACGGGCCAGACGGTTCTTCAGATCGGTGATGTCGCTGGCCAGGCACAGCACGGCCATGATCTCGCTGGCCACGGTGATGTCATAGCCGTCCTCACGGGGCACGCCGTTGACCCGGCCGCCCAGACCGTCAGTGACAAAGCGGAGCTGGCGGTCATTCATGTCCACGCAGCGGCGCCAAGTGATCCGGCGGGGGTCAATGCCCAGCTTGTTGCCCTGGTAAATATGGTTATCCAGCATGGCGGCCAGCAGGTTGTTAGCAGCGCCGATGGCGTGGAAGTCGCCGGTAAAGTGGAGGTTGATGTCCTCCATAGGAACGACCTGAGCATAACCGCCGCCGGCAGCGCCGCCCTTGACGCCGAAGACGGGTCCCAGGGAGGGCTCCCGCAGGGCGACCAGAACGTTCTTGCCCAGCTTCTTCATGCCGTCGGCCAGACCGACGGTAGTGGTGGTCTTGCCCTCGCCGGCGGGGGTGGGGTTGATGGCGGTGACCAGAACCAGCTTGCCGGAACGCTCAGCGGTCTCGTTGAGGATGTTGTAGTCCACCTTGGCCTTGTAGTTGCCGTACTGCTCCAGATACTTGGGGTCCACGCCGGCAGTCTTGGCGACCTCGGTGATGTGCTGCATAGTGGTCTCCTGGGCGATCTCGATGTCAGATTTGAAGCTCATGTCTTTCACATTTCCTTTCTTCGCCCGCCTCGCCCTTCCGGATCGCTCTGGTCCCAGGCGGGGTGGGCATTCTAAAATAATAACATGTATCTTGCCGCGACTTTCACGCCATCGCGGCAGAAAAATGGGTGGTCCGTCTGAGTCCCATTTCTCGTTAAAATAATATCAAACTTTCCGCCAATATGCAAGTGACAAGTTTGACAAAATGTTAACAAAAACTTATGCAAGGTAACGGCGGTTTTTCTCCTATTTCATCTTCTCTTTCTCTTCTTTTCTTTGTGAACAAAGAAAAGAAGCAAAAGAAAAACTTTAGAGATGGCTGGAGATCACTGTCCCTCCGGTTTCACAGTCATCCCCGTGGCTGCCGCTGCGGCGTCTCCCACCAGCAGGGCGCTGCCGGAGGCCACCTTGGTCAGGGTGGCGTCCTCCTTGGCCGCCTTCTCCAGATATCCGGCCACCGCGTTCAGATCCGTCTCCGCCGTGGTTTGGTAGACCGTGAACTCCACAGTGGTGTCCCCCCGCAGCTTCTTGTAGACCTTGTTCACTGTAACCACCTGACCATCCTGGAGAAGGCCCTGGTCCGTCCCCAGCTGGGTCAGTGCGCCGTTGATTGCCGTCACCTCCGCCGGGGGCAGCTTGGAGGCGTGGTTGCTGGTGTTGTAATTATATACGTAGTAGCCCCCCACGCAGGCCGCGCCCACTACAAACAGGGTGACCAGCAGCGCCACCTGACGCTTGCGCAGCCGCAGGTTCTCTCCCTTGTCGTAGAGCAGGCCGAAGCGTGCGCCCACAGGCATCATGGCCGTGAGGAACAGGACCAGCAGCACGCTCTCGAGAGGGAACAGGGCCAGATTCTTGATGATCCGGGGCAGCTGGAAGATGGCGTAGGACTTGCCCAGCACCATCTTGTAGTACAGCCACATGATGGGGGTGTTGAGCACGATGTTGACAAAGAAGTCAATGCAGAACCGGGACAGGATGACCCGGGTGGCGGTGACCCTGGCCCGGTAGAGGAACAGGGCGAAGATCAGGGACCCGGCGATCTCGATGAAGATAAAGGGGAAGAAGTAGGCCCCCGAGGGGACCAGCAGACACCCCAGGGTGTCGGAGATGGCGGCGGCCACAATGGCCACCACGGGGCCGAAGACCATGGCGCCGAAAGCGTTGACAAAAAAGGCGATGTTGATCTTCAGATCCGCCGCAATGGGGATGCCCAGGCTCTTCAGGGCCACCCGCAGGGCGATCATCAGGGCCGCGAACACCAGCATACGGGTGTCCCGCAGCTCCGCGGCGGCGTCCCGCCAGTACTCCTTGGAGAAGGGGGTGGCGTACAGTGTGCTCGTCTTGACTGGCCTCACCGGCTCACCTCCTTCCGTGCTGATACGCTGTGAGGGAGATGGGTGGTGTTTTGGTTACGCTTCATTCGCGTCTCCTCCTTCAATTCTGCCGTTGAGGCGTTTTTAGGAGGTAAAGTGGCACGGAAGCTGCTGCACAGAGCCCCGAAACAGAACATGCCAATCCAGACCGCCGCTGCGGCCGGGATTGGCATGCAATACATCCGAGATCGTGCGGTAGCGGACGCAGCATACCATCGTAGGCCCTATTTCGCGGGGGCCTTTCGTGCAAGGGCGACTTCCCATCCTCTTGCCACTTTACGCGATATGCTTACTCTACCAATCCTATTCTGTTGTGTACCGGAGCCCTCACCCCGGCGACAGGGTTATCATACACCATACGGCGGCAGATTGCAAGTTCTTTCACAAACTTTTTTCCACTTTTTTTTGCCCGCTACTTCCCGGCCCAGGCGGCGTAGATGGCCGCCTGGTCGAAGATGCACTGCCAGCCGCCGGACGCCTTGGCGGTGACGCAGATGTACTCCCGTCCGTCCCGGCTCTGGGCGAAGCTGGCCGCGCAGCTGCCGGCCATGGAGACGTACCCCGTTTTGGCGCCCAGCACCGCCAATCCCTCGGGCATGTGGTCCTCAATGCGGCGGATGAACCAGTTGGAGAGGTCCAGCTCCGCCTCCCGGACCTCGTTGGCCGGCAGGACTCGGTTGCGCTCAGTGAGGAAGGTGCGGCAGATGTCGTTCTCCATGGCGGCCCAGAGGATCATGGCCATGTCGTACACCGTGCAGACGTTGTCCGGGTCGTAGAGCCCGATGCAGTTGGCGAACCGGGCGGAGCTGGAGAGGCCCAAGTCCCGGGCCTTCTGGTTCATCAGCTCCACAAAGGCCTCCTGGCTCCCGGCCACGTAGCAGGCCAGGGCCAGGGCCGCGTCCGCCCCGGAGGGGAGGATGGTGCCGTAAAAGAGATCCGTGAGGGAGACCTCCTCCCCGGGCAGGAACCCGGCTGTGGAACAGCCGTTATTGCGGCAGTAGTCCACCATCTCCTGGGTGATGACATAGGTGCCGTTGAGGCCGCCGATGTGCTCCGCCGCCGTGAGGATGGTGAGGATCTTGGTCATGGACGCGGGGCTCACCAGGGCTCCGGGCTTCTTCTGGGCCAGGATCTCCCCGGTTTCCAGGTCGATGAGCACGGCGTACTGGCTGTTCACCTCCGATGTGAGGCGGACCGTGTCCGGACTCCGGACCGCCTCATGGGGCGGGGAGACCGCCGGGACCGCGGCCGGCGCGGAGGCCGGCGTATCCGGTGCGTCCGGCGGCTCTGCCGGCTCCGTCAGGTCCTCGATCTCCCCGGCAGGGGGGATGGGGACGGGCTCATTCGCCCCGCCGCCCCGGACCAGCAGCCAGACGGCCGCAGCTATGAGCAGGACCGCTGCGGCCAGAAGGGCCAGCGTCCACAGCAGAATCCGCCGTCTCCGCTCCCGCTCCCGCCGCTCCCTGGCGGCGGCCCGGCGGGAGCGGAGGGCGGCCAGCTCCTTCTCGGATAGGGTGTATTTGTAGGTGTAAGTCTCTTTCATGCCTGTCTCAGCGGGAGGCGGAAGCTACTTTTTCAGGGTCTCCACCCACTGGCTGTACTTGGCCACGTTGGCGTCCCGCTCCGCGGCGTCGGCGCCCTTGGTGAGGATGTAGACCTTGATCTTGGGCTCGGTGCCGGAGGGGCGGACGATGATGGAGGTGCCGTCGGCCAGCTCGAAGCGGAGCACGTTGGAACCGCTCAGCTCCATGGCGCTCTTCTCGCCGGTGGCGCAGTCGATGACGCTGCCGTCGGCGTAGTCCTTGCGCTGGGCCACCTTCACCCCACCGATCTCCGCCGGGGGCTCCTCCCGCAGGCGCTTCATGAGCTTGGCCATGTCCGCCAGGCCGTCCAGGCCGGGCATCACCAGGTTGTGGGTCTTCTCGCCGTAGAAGCCGTGCTTCTCGTAGAGGGCCTGGAGGGCGTCCAGCACGGTCATGCCCTTGGCGGCGTAGTAGGCGGCCATCTCGGTGAGCAGGAGGGAGGCGGTGACCGCGTCCTTGTCACGGACATAGTCCCCCAGCATGTAGCCGTAGCTCTCCTCGTAGGAGAACACCACCTTGCCCTCGCCGGATCCCTCCAGGGCGTTCTTCTTCTCGGCAATGAACTTGAAGCCGGTGAAGGTGTCGAAGCAGGCCGCGCCGTAGCTCTCCGCCACGGTCCGGGCCATCTCGGTGGTAACGATGGTCTTCAGGGCCACCGGGTTCTTGGGCAGCTTGCCCGTGCGCTCCATGGCCCCCAGCATGTAGTCCAGCAGCACAACGCCGGTCTGGTTGCCGGTCATGACCTTGTACTCCCCGTCCTTGTCCCGGACCATAATGCCCACCCGGTCGCTGTCCGGGTCCGTGCCCAGGATGAAGTCCACATCATTGCTCCTGGCCAGCTCCACGGCCAGATAGAAGCCCTCGGGATTCTCCGGGTTGGGGCTCTTGACGGTGGGGAAGTCCCCGTCGATGACCATCTGCTGGGGCTCGCACAGCAGGTGCTTCACCCCGGCCCGCTTCAGGGCCTCGGGCACCAGCTGGTGGCCGCAGCCGTGGAAGGGGGTGTAGACCAGCTTGAAGGCGTCCGCCACAGCGGGGATGGCCTCCGGGTCAATGGTCATGGCCATGACCTCCTTGAGGAAGGCCTCGTCGGTCTCCTGACCCATGACGGTAATCATGCCGGCCTTCACCGCCTCGTCGTAGGGCATGGAGGTGATGCCGGTAAAGATGTCGATCTTTTCGATCTCCTGGGCAATGGCGCTGGCGTGGTGGGGGGGCAGCTGGGCCCCGTCCTCCCAGTAGACCTTGTAGCCGTTGTACTCCTTGGGGTTGTGGCTGGCGGTGACGTTGATGCCCGCCTGACAGCCGTAGTGGCGCACGGCGAAGCTGAGCTCGGGGGTGGGGCGCAGGGACTCGAAGATGCGCACCTTGATGCCGTTGCCGGCGCACACCTCGGCGGCGGCCCGGGCGAACTCCATACCGTGGTTGCGGCAGTCCATGCACACGGCCACGCCCTTCTCCTTGGCCTGCTCCCCCTCGGCGCAGATGACGTTGGCAAAGGCCTGGGTGGCGTGGCGGACCACGTAGATGTTCATGTGGTGGAGCCCCATGGCCATGGTGCCCCGCAGACCGGCGGTGCCGAACTCCAGGGGGCCGTAGAAGCGGCTCTCGATCTCCCTGTCGTCGCCGGCAATGGCCTCCAGCTCCGCCTGCTCCGCCGCCGTCAGCACGCCGCTGTCCAGCCACTTCCGGTACTCCTTCTGATAGTCCATATCCTATTCCTCCTTCTCGATCCTGGCCATAAAAGGCCGTTTGGCGGTCCCTCCTCCTCTCCGGGGAGGGGAACCAAAAGAACGCTGGGCACGCCAGTATTCCAGGATTTCCACACGTTGAGGCCGCTGTGTGTCTCATCGTGGATCAAATCGGATACATTGTACCAAAATTTCCCCGGATATTCAAGGGGAAGAGGGCGGTTTTCCACAAAAATCGCCCAGTCTGTGGAAAAAAGCCGCCGCCTCCGGAGATCCGGGGGCGGCGGTGGAATCAAAAGGGCGGGGTGTCGCCGGGGGGCTGGGGCTCCGAAGGACCGTTTGCCCCGGGGTCAGGAACCGTATCCGGGTCCGGCTCCTGGGGCGGCGGCGGGTCCACCGTGCCGCCGGTATTGGGGGGCGTGATATCCCCCGGGTCCGGGGTGGGCTCCGGCGTCCAGGGGGACACGGGCCACTGGTAGTCGGGGTCTCCGGGCAGGGGCTCCTCCTCCGGAGCCTCGGGCTCAGGGACATAGTTCTCGTCATGGACCGGGCAGCTGCCCAGCATGGCCAGATAGGTCTGGTGGGCGGAGCTGTCCTCAGCCAGGATAGGATTGGTCTCACCCAGCATCAGGTGCTCCCGGCCGGAGAGCATCACCCGGGTGGTGACGGTGCTCTCGGGGCAGTAGGCGCCGGCCAGATGGACCTCCTCGGTCTCCGGGATGGTGCAGATCTGGACCTCCACGTGGCAGGAGCAGGTCTCCGCGGGCACGGCGCCGGGGGTCATCTCCGCGTTGATGACCCGGCTGCCCCGGTAGTCGGAGGAGCACAGGGCCCCGGCCTTCAGCCCGCAGTCGGCGCAGAGCTGGGTGGTGGTGATGCCGCCGGGGTTCTCCGGGAAGTCCTTGTTCTCCAGACCCTGGTGGATCTGCTCCATCACCAGCTTCCAGACCAGGGCCGCCGGGTTCCCCTTGGCGTTGATCTTCTCGTTGCCGTCCCGGTAGCCCACCCAGACGGCGGCGGAGTAGTAGGGGGTGTAGCCCACAAAGTAGCGGTCAAAGTTGTCGGAGGTGGTGCCGGTCTTGCCGGCGATGGTCATGCCGTCAAAGCGGGCGGAGGTGCCGGTGCCGCTGCTGACCACGCTCTTGAGCATCTTGTTCATGAGGTAGGCCGTGCTCTCCTTCATGGCGGGCCGGGACTGGACAGAGTTGTCCACCACCACCTCCGTGTGGTCGTTGTTCTCAATGCGGGTGACAGTGCGGGGCCGGTTGTAGATGCCCTCGTTGGCAAAGGCGCCGAAGGCGGCGGCCATCTCCTCCGTGGTCACGCCGTAGGTCAGGCCGCCCATGGCCAGGGGGCCCATGGCGATGTCCCGGGGGTCCAGGTCAAAGCCCAGGTTCTGCTCCATGAAGTCAAAGGAGCGGCTGTAGCCCAGCTTATCCAGGGTGCGGGAGGAGACAGTGTTGAGGGACCACTGTACGCTGTAGGACACGGTTTTGGGGCCCTGGTAGCGTCCGTTGGAGTTGCGGGGGTAGCCGCCGGTGCCGCTGTCGTTGACGCGGACCGGGTAGTCGTCGATCACCGAGCCCGGGCCCACCACTTCATAATCAATGGCCGGGGCGTAGACGCTCACAGGCTTGATGGCGCTGCCGCAGGCCCGGCGGGAGGTGGCCAGGCTCAGCTCCCGGTTGGCGGTCTTGGGCCCCACGCCGCCGGCCACGGCCTTCACGTCCCCGGTGTAGGGGTCCACCACGGTGATGGCGGAGGCCAGGGGGGTGCCCTTCTTGGAGGGGTAGTCAAAGTTGGACGCGTCCAGGTACACGCTGTCCACAATCTCCTGCATGTCCAGATCCACAGTGGTGTAGATGTGATAGCCGGCCCGGTAGAGGAGGGTGGTGGCCTCCTTGCGGCTGACGCCCCGGGCCTCTGCGATGAGGTCAATGGCCTCCTCAATGACCTGGTCCACAAACCAGGAGTTGAATTTGCCGTCCGCGGCCTCCTCGTCCGGATCCTCCTCCTCCACCTCCGGCTCCAGACCGTGGATGGCCTTGTACTCGTCCGTGTCCGTAAAGAGGAGCTTCTCCGCCTTGGCGGCCTTGCAGGTGGCCTCGTCGATGATCTCCAGCTCCAGCATCCGGTCCAGAATGGTTTCCTGGCGCTGCTTGTTGAAGTCCCGGGGGGTCTTGACGGTGCCGTCATCCTGCTTGAACTCGGCCTTGCGGAAGGGATCATAGAGGGAGGGGTTGTTGGTGATGCCGATGATGGCGGCGCTCTCCGCCAGATCCAGCTCGGATACGTCCTTGCCGAAGTAGCCCTTGGCGGCGGTCTGGATGCCGTAGTAGCCGCTGCCGAAAAAGACCCGGTTGAGATACATGGTGATGATGTCCTGCTTGCTGGTGGTCTTCTCAAACTCCAGGGCCCGGAAGATCTCCCGGAACTTCCGTTTGACGGTCACCTCCGTGTCATCGGTAATATTGCGCAGCAGCTGCTGGGTGATGGTGGAGCCGCCCCGGGTGCTGCCGCCGGTGAGGGTGGACTTGATGGCGCCGGCGGTGCCCCACCAGTCCACGCCCTTGTGCTCCCAAAAGCGGTGGTCCTCAATGGCCACCAGGGCCTTGATGAGGTGGTCCGGGAGGTCCTTGTACTCGATGAGCTCCCGGTTGCCGCCGCCGGAGTCCTCCGTGTTGTCAAAGAGGGTCTGGAGGACCACCTGGTTGCCGTTTTTGTCTGTAGCGTAGATGGTGGAGGCCAGGGACATGGTCATCTCCTCGTAGGAGATCTCCCCCAGGGAGGGGATGAGGGTGGTGTCGATGTAGGTCATGAAGATCTTGGCGAAGATGGCAGCCGTCAGCACGCCGATGACGCAAAGTGTGAACAGGACCAGAAAGATCCTGCCGATCAGGCGTCCGATGGAGAACCTCTTCTTTTTCTTTTTGCGGTGCGGGCCCGTTCCGCCGCTCTGGGGGGCGGGGCTCTCAGGCGCGCCGCTATAAGCACGATCCATGGATGGACGTACCTCCTTTTCAAGTGATGGGGCCCGCTTCCGTTGTCCGGGCCCGGCGGCGCAGGCCGCCCCGAGGCAGGCGGAGGATACTCTCACCGGAAAGTATATCCACCATGCCATTTTATAGTATATCACGGCTTGTCAACCTTGAAAAGATGGAAAAATCCGCGAAATTCTTCATTATTCTGAATAGAACGCCAAAATTATTCATTAAATACAAAAACCGCGTGCAGAAATTGTCTAAATATCATATGGAAACCCTCTTGCAATTTCCGAGAAAAACGGTTACACTATAGCTACTGAAAAAAACGTCTCTCAGTGCGGAGGCGGCAGGGGAGGGATTGGCTGTGAGTGAGGAATACGGCCCGGAGTTCATCACTGTGACGGACGAGGAAGGCAACGACATAGAGCTGGAGCTGGTGGACGTGCTGGAGCACAAGGGGATCACCTACATGGCCTTTTTCCCTGCGGTGCTGGAGGACGTGGACCAGGAGAGCGACGACTACGGACTGGTGATCCTCAAGTCCATCCAGGAGGGCGGAGAGGAGCTGCTCTCCACCCTGGACAGCGAGGAGGAGCTGACGGAGGTCTACGAGCTGTTTATGGCGGAGCTCTTTGAGGACGAGGAGGAGTAAAATCCTCTCCGGCGTCCGCACGGCGGAGCCGGCGGCGGCATACAATAAAGAGTACCCTGCGGGGTGCGTGATGAGTCTTTTTTAACCCACATTTTGTTATTCGGGATGCTGGTTCATCGTCTGGTTTGCAGGCCTCCCGGCTGCCACCTGCGGTTGGAAGTTGGAAGCAGTGAAGGACGATGCAGGCGACCCACCTGCCAGTCATGTGCAGGTTATAACAGGACTCACACGGCTTCTGCGGGGTATTTTTATGCCCAAAATGGAGACAGATCTGGGGGGAGGAGCCATGACGGAGCTGACGGTCTACGGCGCCATAGGCGCGCCCAGCGGGGAGCGGACCCTGGCCTGGGCGCTGCTGGATCTGGCCCTGGAGCGGGAGCTGGGGCTGAAGCGGACGCCGGAGATCCTCCGGGAGCCGGGGGGGAGGCCCTATTTCCCGGACTGTCCGGACCTCTGGTTCAACATCAGCCACAGCCGGGGGGGCGCGGTGTGCGCCCTGGACCGGCAGCCGGTGGGGGTGGACGTGGAGCTGCTGCGCCGGGCCCCCCGGCGTCTGGCGGGGGACCTGGAGGACGAGGCCTTCTTCTGGCTGTGGACGGCCCGGGAGGCCACGGTCAAGCGGCAGGGCCTGGGGATCGGGTCCCTGGTGGGGGGCGGCCCGGAGCCGGACCCCCTGTGCCGGCGCTTGGAGGGGTTTCTGCCCGGGTATGTGGTCACGGTCTGCCCCTCCAGGGAGATCAGGATCAGGACCGTTCGGGCGGACGAACTGTAGGGGCGAGCAGCGCTCGCCCCTACAGTTCGTTTACCGTCATCTGCCGCATTGCCTGTTGGTTACTCCTGATGCTCAGGTGGGATGGTGATCTCTCCGTGCTTGTTTTCAAAGCCCTTGATACGGGAGATTATCATCCGCTCCAGCTCTTTATTTTTGGTACGGCCATTATATCCGGCAATATAACTGAATTTCTCCAGCATCTCTTTGGGGATTCGCAATGTGAATCTGGCCTTGTCAATATCCATACCCTGAGCTCCTTCGACGTTCTTTTGACTCAATTATAGCGTCAAAAACACAAAAAGGGGAAATTTGACGCTATAATTGAGTCAAAAGAAAGGAGAAAAAATATGGCGATCAATAAAAACAGCAAGTACAAACGCGGCTATGCGTATCTCATGTGCCAGATAGACAGGGCATTGACGATCCTGGACAGTGAAAATCTGCTGGAGGTGGGGAAGGCCCGGGAGCTCTTACAGACGGCAATGGACGAGGCAGAGGATTTCATGATTCGTGAAATGGAGCGGGAGGATGCGGAGGAAGCAGCGGAGAAAGACGCTGAAACCTGATAAAGGACTGTAAACGTTCATAGTTTGTTTACAGCAAGTACATGATTTCTTCTTAAAGATGCAGTAATATAGCATCAGCAAAGGGGTAACGCCCGATGCAATTTCTCCCTCCTAAAACACACACAACACACACCAGAAAACCCCGCCGTATGGCGGGGTTTTCTGGCGAATTGGGCAGATAATGGATTGCAATTTGTGGAAACGTGTGGTATGCTGAGAGACAGGAAAGAAATATCTTTCAGCGCTGCCAGTTGGCAGGCGGAGAGCCTCTCCATCCCGGAGGGGACTTCTGCCCTCTCCGAAGAAGGGAGGGGGTGCCATGTTGACATATTCAGATCTGTTTCAGTACTGTCTTGTTATCATTGGCCTTTGCGGCCTGTTCCTACAGGTATATAACTGCAAAAAGAAGTAACCGCCGAGCCTCCAAGCGAACAGTTACTTCTTATCGCACAGCGAGGGGCTAACCGTCTGCCGGCAACGCCCTTCTTTTTTAGTATAGCCGGATTGGTCCCATTTGTCAAGGGAATGCAGAGCAAATTTCCTGACAAAACAGATTGCAGTTTGTGGAAATGTGTGGTATTCTGAGAGACAGGAAAGAAATATCTTTCAGCGCTGCCAGTTGGCAGGCGGACAGTCTCTCCAGCCCGGAGGGGACTTCTGCCCCCTCCGAAGAAGGGAGGGGGTGCCATGTTGACATATTCAGAGCTGTTCCAGTTCTGTCTGGTTATCATTGGCCTTTGCGGCCTGTTTTTACAGGTATATAACTGCAAAAAGAAGTAACCGCCACGCCTCCAAGCACGCGGTTACTTCTTTTACCAAAGTGAGGGGCTAACCGTCTGCCGGCAGCGCCCTTTCTTTTTTTAGTATAGCCGGATTGGTCCCGTTTGTCAAGTGCCAACAGAAATTCACGGGGAGGCTCTCTTCTAAAACCCCGGATTTCCGTGAAAAACAAATCTTTCCCTTGACATCTATAGAAAAAAATGATAAAGTGTCCCCCATAAAGGCATTGAAGAGAAGAAGTACTTCCGGGCGGATCGTCAGAGAGGGGACGGCTGGTGCAAGTCCCTGTGAAGCGCGGGAGGAAGGGCGTCTCTGAGCTGCGGGGAGGCAATGCCCCGCCGGGAGCCACCGTTACCGGCAGCGAGTGCGGGCCTGCGGGCCCGAAATCAGGTGGAACCACGGACAGTCACTGTTCGCCCTGAGCCGGCTGGCTCGGGGCGTTTTATTTTTGGCCAGCGATTATTTTCCGCCCCTCCGGCCAATATTATGTATGGAAAAGGAGCGTTAGACATTATGAAGAAGACCGAAAAGACCATGGAAAAAATCGTGGCCCTGTGCAAGGGCCGGGGCTTTATCTTCGCCGGAAGCGAGATCTACGGCGGCCTCGCCAACACCTGGGACTACGGCCCCCTGGGCGTGGAGCTGAAAAACAACGTCAAGCGGGCCTGGTGGAAGAAGTTCGTCCAGGAGAACCCCTACAACGTGGGCCTGGACGCGGCTATCCTCATGAATCCCCAGGTGTGGGTGGCCTCGGGCCACGTGGGCGGCTTTTCCGACCCGCTGATGGACTGCAAGGAGTGCAAGGAGCGGTTCCGGGCCGACAAGCTGATGGAGGACTGGGCCCAGGAGCACGACTTTGACCTGGGCAAGCCGGTGGACGCCTTCTCACAGGAGGAGATGAAGGCTTTTATTGACGAGCACCAGATCCCCTGTCCCACCTGCGGCAAGCACAATTTCACCGATATCCGCAAGTTCAACCTCATGTTCAAGACCTTCCAGGGCGTCACGGAGGATGCGAAGAACACGGTCTATCTCCGTCCGGAGACCGCCCAGGGCATCTTTACCAACTTCCTCAACGTCCAGCGGTCCACCCGCCGGAAGCTGCCCTTCGGCGTGTGCCAGATCGGCAAGAGCTTCCGCAACGAGATCACCCCGGGCAACTTCATCTTCCGCACCCGGGAGTTTGAGCAGATGGAGCTGGAGTTCTTCTGCAAGCCGGGCACGGAGCTGGAGTGGTTCGCCTACTGGAAGAACTTCTGCCGCCAGTGGCTGCTGGATCTGGGCATCAAGGAGGAGAACCTGCGGCTGCGGGACCACGATCCCGAGGAGCTGAGCCACTACTCCAACGCCACCACGGACTTTGAGTTCGCCTTCCCCTTCACGGAGTGGGGCGAGCTGTGGGGCGTGGCCAGCCGGACCAGCTTTGACCTGACCGCCCACCAGACCACCTCCGGCAAGGATCTGACGTACTTTGACCAGGAGGCCAACGAGCGGTATATCCCCTATGTTATCGAGCCCTCCCTGGGCGTGGAGCGGATGCTGCTGGCCTTCCTGTGCAACGCCTACGACGAGGAGGTGGTGGACCCGGAGAAGAACGACGTGCGCACGGTTCTGCGTCTCCACCCGGCCCTGGCCCCCTTCAAGGCGGCGGTGCTGCCCCTGTCGAAGAAGCTCAGCGAAAAGGCCCTGGAGATCCAGGGAGAGCTGGCCAAGTACTGGATGGTGGACTATGACGACGCGGGCTCCATCGGCAAGCGCTACCGCCGTCAGGACGAGGTGGGCACGCCCTACTGCATCACCGTGGACTTTGAGACCGTGGGGGACGACAAGACTCCGGCGGACAACTGCGTAACCATCCGGGAGCGGGACTCCATGCAGCAGGATCGGATCCCCATCAGCGAGCTGCGCTCCTGGCTGGAGCAGCGGCTGGCCTATTAAGGGCAAGCGTTTGATAAGATGACGGCGGGGTCCGGCGCTGCGCCGGACCCCGCCGGCCATGAATGCAGGTTCTTATATCAGAGGATGAAATATGAAAACAAATCTTAAGTCTCTTTTGCCCTATGTGGTCATACTGGGCCTGGATTTCTATCTTCTCCCCCTTCTGGCTAGGGATACAGGATCGGCCATGCTTCTCATGCTGTGCATCATGCCCCTGGCCGCGCTTATTTCGGCCCTTGTCTGCGGGATGCGCATCGGCTTTAGCCTGATCCTTCCGGCCGCAGCCCTTCTGCTGTTTATCCCCACCATTTTCATCTATTACAATTCATCCGCCTGGATCTATGGGCCGGTTTATGCCGTCGTCGTCCTCATTGGGACCGGCATAGGGGGCGCGTTTCACCGGAAATCCTAGAGGACCTCCAGCGGCCTTTGCGGGGAAAGCGGACAGAGCGCCTGTCCGCTTTTTGCTGTCCTCAGCGCCTGCTCCGCCTCTCCCCGCCCCTGTAAGGAAGCCTTTGTAAAAGAAACCTAAACAATTCCTAATGTCTGTCCCCTTGTCAAAACGGGGAAAATGGACTATAATATCTGGAGTTAGGACAAGGAACGAGGGCCGCTCCGGCCTGGGTTCCTTCTGATTCTTTTTTCGTCCGCCCCTGAGGCCGTAGAGAGAAGAGGAATGTCTACCTTTTAGGGGGTTGATGGCGTGAGAAAGCTTCTGGACCGATTTTTCTTTCTGAGGGCTGACCCGGACCCGGACTGGCCCCAGTGGCGGCGGACCGTCCGCACCGTCTACCGGCTGACCATGGTGGTCCTGGCGGGACTGTGCATGGGGCTGGTCCTGCTGGCGCTGGCCATCGGGCCCTATCCCAACGACATCATCTCCGGCTATCTCCGGAGCTGGCTGATCCTGACGCTGAACGCGGTCCCCGTGGCCCTGCTGGTCCTGCTGTTTTACGGCGCTCTGGGCCGGGCCTGGACCGCCTTCCTGGCCGGCGGCGGCATTGCCCTGGGCTTCAGCCTGGGCAACTACTACAAGCTCCAGTTCCGGGATGATCCCCTCTACTTTGAGGACATGCTCATCCTCCGGGAGGCCAAGGCCATGGCCTCGGGGGACCGCTACAGCCTGTTTTTTGACCTGAATATCGGGGCGCCCCTGTTCTGCCTGCTGCTGGGGGCTCTTCTCCTCTTCCTGCTGACGCCCGGCAAAGTCCGGGGCTGGAAGCGCCGTCTGGCGCCGGCACTGGCGGCCCTGGCGGTCTCCGCCGCCCTGTCCCCGGTGTATCTGAATGCGGAGCTCTATGACAGCGTGGAAAATTACGACTGCCTCAACCGCTGGAGCGCCACCCAGAACTATGTTGCCCATGGCTTCGCCTACCCCTTTTTCCACAGCATCGGCGACTTTATCGAGACCCCGCCGGCGGGGTACCACAAGTCGGAGGCCAGAGATCTTCTCTCCGCCTACCAGGACAGCGACATTCCATCGGACCGGCGGATCAATATCATCGCCCTCATGCGGGAGGCCTATGTGGATTTCTCACGGTATGGCGTATCCGGCCTGGACCTCAGCGGCTATGACCTCTATCACCAGCTGGAGGCGGAGAGCCTCACCGGAAATCTGGTGACCAACATCTTCGCCGGCGGTACCGTGGACACGGAGCGGTGCTTCCTCACGGGCAACCACCAGTTGAAAAACTTCCGCTCCAATGCCAACTCCTACCTCTGGTACCTCCGGGACCAGGGCTACACGGTGGAGGGCAGCCACCCCTACTATCAGTGGTTCTACAACCGCCAGAATATCAACTGCTATCTGGGCTTTGAGCGGTACCGCTACTATGAGGGGGACTACGAGACCCGCTCCGCCGCCATCTACCCGGAGGACGCTGTTCTTCTCCCGGAGATCTACAGCGATTTCCAGAAGAACAAGGCCACTGGCAGGCCCTACTTCTCCTTTTCCGTCAACGTCCAGAGCCACGGCCCCTACGCCACCTGGGACACCGGCTCCCCGGACTACTTTGCCGGCGAGACCTACTCCCTGGCCTGCCGCAACGCCATGAACTACTACCTCGCCACCATCTGGGAGACGGACCGGGAGCTGGCCAAGCTGATGGACCAGCTGCGGGGCGACGAGGAGCCGGTGGTGCTGGTGACCTTTGGGGACCACCTGCCCTGGATGGGGGACGGCAACGCCTTCTATGAGGAGATGGGCATCGACGTTGATCCGGGCACGGAGGAGGGGTTCTACCGCCACTACACCACCCGGTATCTCATCTGGGCCAACGATGCGGCCAGGGCCCTGCTGGGCCAGGACCTCCAGGGTCAGGGCCCGGACATCTCCCCCTGCTACCTGATGAATCTGGTGTTCCAGCAGCTGGGGTGGGAGGGCCCGGCTTTCATGCAGGCCATGACCGGCATGATGAACGTGTTCCCCATTGTCAGCAGCGTCAGCGGCCTCACCATGGTGGACGGCCAGCTCATGTCCGACATCCCGGAGGACCGTCAGGCCCTGTTTCAGGAGTTTCTCTATCTCCAGCAGTACTGGCGCAATGAATTTTTGTATGAATGAAGCGGAAAAGGTCCCTCCGGCTGTGCCGGAGGGACCTTTTGCCCGATGAGGGGGAAACAGATATCTCAGTGCCTGGGAAATTCCTTGACCACCTGGGCGGCCAGCATAATCGCCGTGCGCACATCTGTGTGATGCTGGATGCGCAGGCTGTCCGCCTTGCTGATCGCTCCGCCGGCCCGAGAGACCACATAGCGGGGCGGCAGATGGTTGAGGGCATGGGCGGCGATATCGCTCCGGCACTGTTCGCACATGCAGCACCCGAGGCTGTCCCGCAGCGCCTCCATCTCCTCCTCCACAATGCCCTCCATCATGTTTTCATACTGTTTCATAGCAATTCCTCCTTATTTCCGCAGGTTTGATGAACTACACAGGTTCTAACCTTTCTTTCTCAGCCCCCTAATTTCGCGAACAGGGGCGCGGCCGCCACGGTGAGCAGGCCCGTAACCACAATGGCCAGACTGCTGGCCGCTCCCTGGATATCCCCCAGCTCCACGGCCCGGGAGGTGCCGGCGGCGTGGGAGGAGGCGCCAATGGCCAGACCCTGGGCCATAGGCTCGGTGATCCGGAAGAGGCGGAGGAGGGCGGGCGCGGCCACCGCGCCGAAGAGGCCCGTAAGCATGATGGTGACCATGGTGATGGCGGGATAGCCCCCCAGCTCCTGGCTGAGCCCCTTGCCGATGGCGGTGGTGATGGACTTGGGCAGCAGGGTGATATACTCCGGCCCCTCCATCCGGAACAGGACCAGCATGGCCGCGCACCCGGCCATGTGGGCGGCCACGCCGGCCAGACATCCGGCCAGCACCGCGCCGGCGTGCTTCCGCATCAGCGCAAACTGCCGGTACAGGGGGATGGCCAGACAGATGGTGGCCGGGGTCAGCAGGTACTCCAGCATCTTTCCCCCGCTCTCGTAGTAGATCTCGTAGTCCGTGCCCGACAGCAGCAGCACGGCGCAGCAGAGCAGGGTGGCGAACAGCAGGGGGCTGCACACCTCCCGCCCCATCCTCCGGTTGACGGCCCGGGCCAGCTCAAAAGATCCGGCGGACAGCAGCAGGCCAAAGAAGGCGGAGGAGGCGAAGAGATCACTCATGGCTCTTTTCCCCCTTTCTCCGGATCATCCACTGGGACAGCAGGCCCGTGACCGCCATCACCGCTATGGTGCCGAGGAAGCCCATCACCAGCACCGGCAGGAGCATCCTCTGAATGGTGTCCAGGGCGGTGAGGACGCTGACCGAGGCGGGTACCAGCAGCAGGGGCATCAGCTCCAGCAGAAGGTTCCCCACGTCCTCGATCTGTTCCAGCTTCAGGATCCCGCTTTTCAGCAGGGCGAAGAGGAGCAGCAGACCGTAGATGCTGGCCGGCACCGGCAGGGGCACAAAGTACTTGATGATCTCTGCGGCAAAGGTGACGGCGGCAATAATGACCGCCTGTAGTAAATATCTCATATCTCTCTTCCTGACAACACTACTGAAAGAAGGCCCGGATTGCTTCCTCTCCGGTCTGGACGCTGCCCTGGACAAAGGCCGGCTTGCCGCCGCCCCGGCCCTGGAGCCGGGCGTTAAGCGCCTTGGTCAGCTCCCGCAGGTCCCCGCCGGGCTGGCTGATGGCGTACTGCCAGCTCTCCTCCGCGCCGGCGAACACGGCGCACCGGCCGCCGCAGGCGGCCTGAACCGCGCCGCAGAGCTTCCGCACCGACTCCGACGCCATGGGGCCCTCTAGAAGCAGCACATCCCCGGCGTCCCTGTGCTGGTCCGCCTTCCGGGCAAAATCCGCCTCCTCCAGAGCCGCTACCCGGCCCCGGAGGGCGTACAGCTCCCCCTGGAGCCGCTCCACCGCCTGGGCGGTGGCATCGGGCTTGGCGGAGAGGAGCTGGGAGATCCTGCCGTTCTGGCCGGCCACAACGTTGGCCCAACGGAGGGCCCGGCCGCCGGCGGCCATCTCAATGCGCACGCCCTCCCGGAACTTCTGACAGGAGATCAGCTTCACCAGACCCACCTGTCCGCTGGACCGGAGGTGGGTGCCGCAGCAGGCGCAGCAGTCCGCCCCGGGCCAGGAGACAATCCGCACCTGTCCGGTGAGGGCCTTCTTGCTCCGGTACGCCAGCTTCTCCAGCTCCGCAGGGGAGGGGAGGGAGATGTCCACGGCGCGGTCCTCCCAGATGTACTGATTGGCCCGGCGCTCCACCTCCTCCACGTCCTCCGGCGCCAGCTGGGCGTCAAAGTCGATGGTCACCAGCTCATGGCCGATGTGGAAGCCCACGTTGGCGCAGTGGAACAGGCCGCACAGGATGCCGCTGACGATGTGCTCGCCGCTGTGCTGCTGCATGAAGTCGAACCGCCTGGCAAAGTCCACCTGTCCGGACACGCTCTCCCCCACGGGGAGGGGACCGGCGCAGATATGGACGATCTCCCCGTCCCGCTCCCGGACATCCGTAACGGCAGAGCCGCCCAGGACGCCCTGGTCCGCCGGCTGGCCGCCCCCCTCGGGGTAGAAGGCAGTCCGGTCCAGGGTCACCGCCCAGCCCCCCTTGTCCTCTTGGCAGGAGAGGACGGTCCCGGTAAATTCTGTCAAAAACGAGTTCTTATAGTATAATTTCTCTGTCATACTACGCCTCCCAATAACCCCAGATCGTATTTCCAGCCCAGCACACGCTCCACAGCCCGGTCAATCAGGGTCTTGTCAATGGTTCCGCCGTTTATGGCCTCCACTACCTGGGGGATCTGGCGGGCAAAGTCGCTGGTGACGATCATGTCGTTTCCCGCCAGCACGGCCAGTACGGCGGCGGACCCATCCCGGGCATAGCTCTCCACCGCGTCCATAGCCATGTCGTCGGTGAGGATCACCCCCTGGAAGTCCAGCTCCTCCCGGAGGATCCGGTGGACCTCCGGGGACAGGGAGGCGGGCAGGTCCGGGTCCATGGACACCACCACATTGTGGCTCATAAGCACCGCCCCGGCTCCGGCCTCAATGCCGGCCTGGAAGGGGAGGAAGTCCTCCTCCAGAAACCGCTCATAGGGCCGCTCGTCGATGGCCACGCCGGTGTGGGTGTCCTGGTTATCTCCGTAGCCGGGGAAGTGCTTGAGCACAGCGCCGATTTTATAGACCCCGTCCCCATTGCCGACGGACACGCCCCCGGCCGCCGTTACCACGGTCTCCACGTACTCCGCCGTGGCTTGGGCGTCCTGGCCGAAGGTCCGGTCATACATGAAGTCCGCCGGATCGGTGGACACGTCCGCCACAGGGGCGAAGTTGACATTGATGCCATAGAGGAGCAGGTCCCTGTTTTTATCGACGGCATCCAGCGCGATTGCCTCCATGCCGCCAGCGGAAAATACCTTCTGGGGCGACTTGAATTTTTCTGTAAAAAGGTTGGGGTTCCGGCTGGCCCGGGCCACGGTGCCCCCCTCCTCGTCCACGCCGATGAGCAGGGGGAGGGAGGAGATTTCCTGATAGTCGCTGATCTTCTGGATAAAATCCTCCTCGCTGAGCCACTCCCCGGCGCTGTCCTTGAAATCCCTGGTGAAGAGGAGACAGCCCCCCAGATGGTACTCGCTGATCCTCTCCGCCGCTCCCACGTCCGGGCACCGGACAAAGAACATCTGCCCCACCTTCTCCTCCAGGGTCATCTCCGCCAGAAGGGCCTCCACGGTCTCCTGTCTGGGGTCCGGCGGGGGCTCGGGCTCAGGGGGCGGCTCCGGTTCCGGAGGGGGTTCCGGCTCCGGCGGGGGAGCGGGGCGGGTATCCCCAGGCGGAGTCTCCCCATAGGTCACCACAGAAACTCCGATTTGTTCCTTGCCGCACCCCGTCAGCAGCAGAAGGGCGCAGAGAAATAAGAAAGCCCATTTTTTCATACGTTTTCCTCTCATACTTTTTCTTGAAAGAAAAAGTATGCAAAAAGAACTTTTAGACGTGGTCCACCTACCGCCGGCAGGCTGATCGAAAGCATATCCGCAGTCTGATGGAGCACGGTTAAAGTTTTCTTTTGATTCTTTTCTTTTTCAAAAGAAAAGAATGATAACCTTACTGGTCCTCCGCCGCGGTCACGGCAATGTGCAGCTCATCCAGCTGCCGCTGCTCCACCTCGGAGGGCGCGCCCATCATGATATCCTGGGCGTTCTTGTTCATGGGGAAGGGGATGATCTCCCGGATGGACTCCTCGCCGGCCAGGAGCATGACCATGCGGTCAATGCCCGGGGCAATGCCGGCGTGGGGGGGTGCGCCGTAGCAGAAGGCGTTGTACATGGCGGGGAACTTGCTCTTCACGTCGTCCTCACCCAGGCGCACCAGCTGGAAGGCCTTAATCATGATCTCCGGATCGTGGTTGCGCACCGCGCCGGAGCTGAGCTCCACGCCGTTGCACACCAGATCATACTGGAAGGCGGTGATGGTCAGCGGATCCACCTCCCCGGCAATGGCCCTTTCAAGAATGGCCGCGCCGCCGTTGGGCATGGAGAAGGGGTTGTGGCAGAACTCCAGCTCCCCGCTCTCTTCGCCGATCTCATACATGGGGAAGTCCACGATCCAGCAGAACTCGTACCGCTCCCTGTCCATGTGGTTGGGGCACAGGGCCCCCAGCTTGGACCGGAGCACGCCGGCGGTCTTCTGGGCCGCGCCCTTCTTCCCGGCGGTGAGGCCTACGAAGCACCCGGGCGTCAGGCCCAGCTTCTCCACAACCTGGTCCTTTCTCTCCGCCACAAACTTGCTGATGCCGCCCACCAGCTCGCTCTTCTCGTCCAGCCGGAACCAGTAGGCCTTGTTCCCCGCCTGGACCTCCACGTCCGCGCACAGCTTGTCGATCTGCTTTCTGGCTGCGGTGAAGTCGGTGACCACAATGGCCTTCACCGTGTTCCCGGCAAAGGGCTCAAAGCCGCAGTCCGCCAGCAGCTCCGTGGCGTCCTGGACCGTCAGGTCAATGCGGAGGTCCGGCTTGTCGGAGCCGTAGGTCTCCATGGCCTCCCGGTAGCCGATGCGGCGGAAGGGGGCGGTGGAGGCCACGTTATATTTGCCGTACTTGGCGAAGATGGGGGGGAAGACGTCCTCCAGCACCGCGAACACGTCGTCCTGGGTGGCAAAGCTCATCTCCATGTCCAGCTGGTAGAACTCGCCGGGGGAGCGGTCCCCCCGGGCGTCCTCGTCCCGGAAGCAGGGGGCGATCTGGAAGTACTTGTCAAAGCCGGAGGCCATCAGCAGCTGCTTGAACTGCTGGGGGGCCTGGGGCAGGGCGTAGAACTTGCCCGGATGCTTCCGGGCCGGCACCAGGTAGTCCCGGGCCCCCTCGGGGGAGGAGGCGGTGAGGATGGGGGTGGTGATCTCCAGGAAGCCGTGGTCCGTCATGGCCTGCCGGATGGCGGAGACCACGTTGCAGCGCAGAACAATGTTGCTCTTCACCTCTGGGTTGCGGAGATCCAGATAGCGGTGCTTCAGCCGCAGAGTCTCGTCGGCCTCCCGGCTGCGGCCAATCTGGAAGGGGAGCTCGTTATACCGGCATTTGCCCAGCACCTCGATCCGCTCCGGCAGCACCTCTATTTCGCCGGTGGGCAGGTTCTTGTTCTTGCTGCTCCGCTCCCGGACCGTGCCCTCCACGGAGATCACGCTCTCCTTGTTCAGGCCGTGGATGATCTCCATCATCTCCTCGGTCTCAATGACCACCTGGGTAGTGCCGTAGAAGTCCCGGAGGATCACAAAGGCGAAATTCTGCCCCACCTCCCGCACATTCTCCATCCAGCCGGAGAGCTTTACCTTCTGCCCCACGTGCTCCATGCGGAGCTCGTTGCAGGTATGGGTCCGATTCTGTGTCATACATCATTCCTCTTTCTAAACAGATTGTATAATATTAGTGGAATATTCCTTCTAATTGTGGCCCATGATCCGGGCCATCACATCGCTCAGCCATTGTTCCTGGTCCGCTGTGCGGATTGGCCAGGTCTCTCCATCGAAGCGCAGGTCCAGGTCCCCAAAGAAGTTATTGAGGTGCAGCATATATCCGGTTCCGGCACCGCCGTCCGGCAGGGGGACGTTCTCAAAGAACAGGGAGAGATCCCACTTGAAATCCTCACAGCTTACCCTGTGGGTTCTGGTTCCTCTGGGTATCCACCACAGGGGAGACCGGCAGAACTGCCGCTCCTGGAGGAGCTCCAGCAGCCGGGGAAAGGCCTCGTCCTCCGGCAGCAGAGTGGTCTGCTGATTCAGGCCCTTGTCGCTGTACGTGGAATAAACAGCGTTGATTTTGGTACACTGGTCCAGCTTCACGCCGGGACAGATCTCCTCCAGGGTCATGGGCCGCCCGTACCATATGCACATAGCCGCCGCCAGGAGCAGCGCTCCAATACACAGAATGAGGCGCTTTCTTGTTCTCATACTCCCCTCTCTTTTTCCCGGCAGGTCAGGGGGTTATGACTTGATCACGCTGCCCTGACTGCGCCGGTTCAGCTCCGCCCGGACCCTGTCCAGGGTCCCCTGGAAGTCCAGCTTGGTCTGTTCCCCGGAGACCATGTCCTTGCAGGCCACCACGCCCTCCCGGATCTCGTCCTCCCCCAGGAACACCACAAAGGGTACGCCGGTCTTGTCCGCGTAGCTCATTTTGGCCTTGAATTTCCTCTGCTCCGTGTACAGCTGCACCCGCAGCCCCGCCTGCCGGAACCGGGTTGCCAGGGCGATGGCGTGGGAGAGATCGTCGGTCATGGGCAGC
Source organism: uncultured Clostridia bacterium (assembly GCA_947365965.1). Lineage (GTDB taxonomy): Bacteria > Bacillota > Clostridia > Oscillospirales > Oscillospiraceae > Pelethomonas. Next base: position 28,862 of record CANAZG010000004.1, on the reverse strand, counting down.
AGCAGCAGGTCCGCCGGGGCGGTGTTGAGATCCTGGTTGAGCATCTTCTGCTCCTGGAGGACGTAGAACAGCCGGGTCAGGCCGATGGAGATGCCCACTCCAGGCAGTAGTTTATCCGTATAATATTCCGCTAAGTTATCATACCGGCCCCCGGAGCAGATGGAGCCAATCTCCGGGTGATCCAGCATGAAGGTCTCGTAGACCGTGCCGGTGTAGTAGTCCAAGCCTCGGGCGATGGTCAGATCCACGGCGAAGTTCTCCTCCGGCACACCGAAGGCGGAGAGGCACTTCACCACTGTGGTCAGCTCCTCCAGGCCCTGGTCAAAGAGGTCATTTCTGCCCCGGTAGGCCTCCAGGGCTGAGAGTACCTCCTGGTTGGAGCCCTGGATGGCGATGAACCGCAGGATCTCCCCGGCCTTGTCCTGGCTGATGCCCAGCTCGCCGGTGAGCAGGGAGGAGACCTTATCCTGGCCGATCTTGGGCAGCTTGTCCACGGTGCGCATGATGTCCCCGGCCTGTTCGGTGAGATCCAGGATGGCGTAGAAGCCCCCCAGGATCTTCCGGTTGTTTACGTGGATTTGGAATTTCTTCAGGCCCAGCCGGTTGAACAGCTGGTAGATAATGGCGGGCATCTCCGCATCGTTGGCAATGTCCAGCTTTCCGTCCCCGATTACGTCGATATCCGCCTGATAAAACTCCCGGAACCGGCCCCGCTGGGCCCGCTCACCCCGGTAGACCTTGCCGATCTGATAGCGGCGGAAGGGGAAGGCCAGCTCGCTGTAGTGAATGGACACGTACTTGGCCAGGGGCACGGTGAGGTCAAAGCGGAGGGAGAGGTCGCTGTCCCCCTTGGTGAAGCGGTAGATCTGCTTCTCCGTCTCCCCGCCGCCCTTGGCCAGGAGCACCTCGCTGGCCTCAATGATGGGCGTATCCAGGGGGGTGAAGCCGTAGAGGGCATAGGTGGAGCGCAGGGTCTCCATGATGCGCTCCATCATGACCTGCTGCTGGGGGAGGAGTTCCATGAACCCGGAGAGGGTCCTGGGCTGAACCTTCATAGCTGTGTTCTCCTTTATCGTAAATATATATCTGAATCACCTGGGCGTCTGCTGATAAAACAATGCTCCCGTCCCCTGTCTTAGCGGGACGAGAGCATGACGAACCGTCATACTTCGTGGTGCCACCCACATTCGGCGCATGCACGCCCTTTTCGTCCCCTCCGGCTGCGGCGGGACTGACCGCGGACGTCTCCGTCCCCGCTCCGGCGCTGTCGTTCCCCCCGTCCTGGGTCCCGGGCCCCTTTCAGCCGGGGGAGGCCCTCTCTGTGGGGTGGGCGGGGGTACTGCGTCGCCATCCTTGCGGTGTGCCATAGATGTCATTATAAGCCCATGTTGTGGAAAAAGTCAATGGAAAAAGGGAGAATTTTACCGCTTTACCGGCTGATCTTATGCTTGGCGTTGACGATCATCCGCCAATCCAGATCGCCCCGGTCCATACCCAGCACCAGCATCTCCGCCGTGGCCACGTTGGAGGCAAAGGGGATGTTGTTCTGATCGCACAGCCGGGAGATATACAGCAGCTCCTTCTCCATGGAGGAGTCGTTGGGGTCCACAAAGAAGAGGACCATATCCATCTCATTATAGGCGATGCGTGCGCCGATCTGCTGGCTGCCGCCGTGCTGGCAGGTGAGGAATCGGTGGACATGGAGGCCTGTGGCGTCGGCCACCATCTGGCCCGTGGTGCTGGTGGCGCAGAGGTTGTGGCGGGAGAGGACGCCGGCGTAGGCCGTGCAGAACTGGACCATGAGGTCCTTCTTGTTATCGTGGGACATCAGAGCAATGTACATGATGATCGTTTCCTTTCTGTGATGTCTCTCAGCGCTGCGGTGGAGGAATCACCTGATTTTCATAACCTGGGCCCGCTGTCCGTCAATCCGGCGGGCGATATTCCGATAGGCCTGGGCGGCGTAGTCGTTGGTGGTCAGCAGCAGGGGGGTGCCCCGTCCGGCAAAGAGGGGCATGGTCTCATCCTCTGGCACCACCCCCAGCAGAGGCAGGCCGGCGGTGTCAATGGCGTCGTCGATGGTCTGGTGGAGGCTTTTGAGCAGCTTTTTTTTGCACCGATTCACCGTCAGATGGACTCTGCCCCGCTCCAGGTCCTCCAGTTCCATGACCGTCCTCTGGGCGTCCCGGAGGCTGCTGGCATCGGTGGTGGTCACCACCACGGCCCGATCCGCTCCGGCCAGGGCCAGCCGGAATCCGGCCCCCAGGCCGGCGGGCGCATCCACCAGACAGTAGTGGAATCGTTCCCGGATCTCCGGGAACAGGGCCCCGAAGGCCTCCCGGTCAATCTCCGCCGCTCCGGTCCGGGCAGGAGCGGTGAGCAGGTAAAGGTTTTTCTGCCTGGGATGGCGGGCGGCGGCCTCCTCCAGGGTGCATCGGCCCACCATCACATCGGTGAAGTCCATCACCGCGCTGTCGGTCATCGCCATAGCGATGTCCAGGTTCCGCAGGCCGACGTCGCAGTCCAGACAGAGGGTGGGATGCCCCAGCTGGGCCAGCGCCATGCCAACATTGGCTACGAATGAAGTTTTCCCGGTGCCACCTTTTCCGGACACCACGGCGATTGTCTGACCCGTGGAACATCACCTCCGAAAATAGATTAAAAAGAACGTTTTCAATGAATGTATATTGCTGCCGCCAGCAGTTGCTATACAGATCTCTAAAGTTTTTCTTTTTGGTACTTTTTCTTTGTTCACAAAGAAAAAGTACAGAAAATATCACAATTCAAAGGGGCTGCTTCTTGATAAGGGCAAACCGCCTGGGATATTTCTTCGGTGTGGGCCCGATCTTCTGAATGCGCACCACCCGGTGGACCACCTCTGTGGTGGGGATGGTGTAGTCGCTGACTGTCTGAATATGTCCGCCCAGCAGCTTGATAGCGGCCTTGGAGGCGCTGATCTCCTCCTCGGTGTCCACGCTCTTCATGGCCCAAAAGGCTCCGCCCACCTTCACCAGGGGCAGGCACAGCTCGCACAGCATGGGCAGGGCGGCTACTGCCCGGCTGACGGCCAGATCAAAGCGCTCCCGCCGCTCCCCAGCGAACTCCTCCGCCCGGCCGTGGACGCACTCCACGTTCTCCAGTCCCAGCTCCCGGCAGCTCTCCCGCAGGAAGTCCACCCGCTTGCCCAGGCTGTCCAGAAGGGTTACCCGGACGGAGGGCCGGGCGATGGCCAGGGGCACGCCGGGAAACCCGGCCCCGGTGCCCACGTCCACCACCGTCCCGGCCTCCAGGCCGGCCACTCCCGCCAGACTGTCCAGCAGGTGCAGGGCCGCCACGTCCCTGGGCTCCGTGATGGCGGTCAGGTTCATCACCTGGTTTTTCTCCAGCAGCATCCGGCTGAAGGCCTCCAGGGGCTCTATCAGCTCCAGGCCCATTCCCAGGGCCGGCAGGCCCTGCTCCAGCGTGGCTCTCATTTCCGCTCCTTGAGCAGATCCCGGATCTCCGTCAGAAGCTTCTCCTCATGGGAGGGCGCCGGCGGGGGAGGGGGGGCCTCCTCCTTCTTCTGGGTGTGGGCCACCCGGTTTACCGCCTTGACCATGCAGAAGACCACAAAGGCCAGAATGACAAAGTTGAGGACGGCCTGAATAAAGCTGCCGTAGGTGATGACCGCGCCCCCCACGCTGAGGGTCAGGTCCGCGAAGCTGGCCTCGCTGACGAAGATGCCCACAATGGGCATGATGATGTCGTTAATCAGGGAGGTGGTGATGGAGCTGAAGGCACCGCCTACGATCACGCCCACAGCCAGATCCATCACATTCCCCCGCATGGCGAAGGCTCTGAATTCCTGTAAAAACTTCTTCATTTGTACAAATTTTCCGCCTTTTTTCCTTACTCAGCCGGGTCCTCCGTCTCCTGGGCCGGATCCTCCTCAGAGGCCTCGGTCTCCTCCTGGGCCACCGCAGGCTCCTCTGCGGGTTCCTCCCCGTCCTCCGCCTCGCCGGCGCTCTGGTCCTCGTCGGTAATCTCAAACTCCGCCACCAGTTCCTCCTCAAAGAGGGGCTCCTCGCTCTTGGGGGCGAAGGGGGACTGGATGCCCACGCTGACATCCAGGGTCATCTTCTCCTCGTCATTGGTCCCGGTGGTGGCTCTCCAGAGGAGGGCCTCGATCTTCTTCTCGCCAGTCTCCTCGTCCTTGTAGATGCGGTAGGGAGTCAGAGCCGCCACGGCCGCCGTGATCCCCAGTACCTTCCAGAACTTCTTCATAGCCGTTTCTCCTTTATCATTCATTGACCTTCTTTATTCTTACGAGAAAAAGAGGCAAAAAGAACGCCAGTCCGGACCTCCGGAAAAGGGGGCTTACTGCCTGGGTGTGAGCTGGGTCACGCCGCCCATGTACCGCTGGAGGGGCTCCGGGATCTGCACAGTACCGTCGGCGCGCAGGTTGTTCTCCAGAAACGCGATGAGCATCCGGGGCGGGGCCACCACGGTGTTGTTCAGGGTGTGGGGCAGGTAGTTCTTTCCATCCTCCCCCTTGACCCGGATCTTCAGCCGCCGGGCCTGGGCGTCCCCCAGGTTGGAGCAGGAGCAGACCTCGAAGTACTTCTTCTGCCGGGGACTCCAGGCCTCGATGTCGCAGCTCTTTACCTTCAGGTCCGCCAGATCGCCGGAGCAGCACTCCAGCTGCCGCACCGGGATATCCAGACTCCGGAACAGTTCCACGCTGTAGCGCCACATCTTCTCATACCAGTCCATGGACTCCTCGGGCTTGCAGACCACGATCATCTCCTGCTTCTCGAACTGGTGGATCCGGTACACGCCCCGTTCCTCGATGCCGTGGGCCCCCTTCTCCTTCCGGAAGCAGGGAGAGTAGGAGGTCAGGGTCTGGGGCAGCTGGCTCTCCGAGAGGATCTGGTCAATGAACTTGCCGATCATGGAGTGCTCGCTGGTGCCGATGAGGTACAGGTCCTCTCCCTCGATCTTGTACATCATGCTGTCCATGTCCGTCTGGCTCATGACCCCCTCTACCACATTGCCGTGGATCATGAAGGGGGGGATGCAGAAGGTGAACCCCTTGTCAATCATAAAGTCCCGAGCATAGGCCAGTACAGCCTCGTGGAGCCGGGCGATGTCCCCCATAAGGTAATAGAATCCGTTGCCGGACACCCGGCCGGCGGCGTCCATATCAATGCCGGCAAATCGCTCCATGATCTCCGTGTGGTAGGGGATGTCAAAGTCCGGCACAGCGGGCTCGCCGAACCGCTCCACCTCCACGTTGGCGCTGTCGTCGGGCCCAATGGGCACAGAGGGATCAATGATATTGGGGATCACCAGCAGCAGCTTGTGGAGCTCCGCCTCCAGCTCCGCCTCCCGGGCCTCCAGCTCCGCCAGCCGCTGGGCGTTGGCCTTCACCTGGGCCTTCACCGCCTCGGCCTCCTCCAGCTTGGAGGGATCCTTCTTGGCCTGGCCCATGAGCATCCCCACCTGCTTGCTGAGGGTATTCCGCTGTGCACGGAGCTCGCTGGCCTCGGTGATGGCGGCCCGGTTTTCGCTGTCCAGGGCCAGCGCCCGGTCCACCAGGGGCAGCTTCTCCTCCTGGAACTTCTTTTTAATGTTTTCCTTCACAATGTCCGGGTTTTCCCGGATGAATCTGATATCCAGCATAACTCCTCCTGCGGCATGTTTCACGTGAAACATGCCGTCTTTCTATGTTTGGTAATCATTCTTTTTCTTTGTGAACAAAGAAAAAGAATCAAAAAGAAAAACTTTAGAAAAGCTGTTAGGGGAGAATCATCCATGGACAAAGAGCGCCGTCAGAACGCCGGCCAGACCCAGCAGGGCCAGCAAGAGGCCGCCGTACTTTGTAAAAGCCAGATAGAAGTCCGAGGGCTCCCCGTCGCCATTGAGTTTCCACCGCTCCGTGATCTCCCACACAGTCTTCGGCCACAGAAAGGCCGCAGCGCCAAGGAGCAGCAGGAACAGGCCGCCGATAATCGTCCAGATCATATTCTCCCCGTCCTTTCAGCGGATTAATACGGATATTCTATTTTCCCAAGCTCTCCAGAGCATCCAGCAGACGGTTCAGATCGTCCACGCCGTAGTAGGCAATCTCCACCTTGCCCTTCTTCTTGCCGTGGGAGATGCGGCAGGCCCGGCCCAGCCGGGCGGACAGGGATTTCTCCGCCTCCGCCACATAGTCCACCGCCGGAGCGTCCTTTTTCTCCGGCGCTTCCTCCTCCTCAGCCCGGCTCTGGAGCCGCTTCACCAGCTGCTCTGTCTGCCGGACGTTGAGGCCTCCGTCTATGACCGCCTTTGCCGCCTCCACCCGCAGGGCGGGGGAGAGGGGGAGCAGGGCCCGGGCGTGGCCGGCGGAGAGCTGTCCCTCCGTCACCAGCTCCTGAAGGGCAGGGGAGAGATCCAGGAGCCGCATGGCGTTGGCCACAGCGCTGCGGGACTTGCCCACCCGCCGGGCCGCCTCCTCCTGGGTCATGCCGTAGTTGGAGACCAGGGCCCGAAAGCCCTCGGCCTCCTCCATGGGGTTCAGGTCCTCCCGCTGGAGGTTCTCAATCATGGCCAGCTCCATGGCCTTCTGGTCATCGGCCTCGATCACCACCGCAGGAACATCCGTCAGGGCCGCCATCCGGGCCGCCCGCCACCGCCGCTCCCCGGCGATGATCTGGTAATACCCGGAGGAGAGCTTACGCACCGTCAGGGGCTGGATCACACCGTGCTGCCGGATGGAGTCCGCCAGCTCCTCCAGCTTTTCCTGGTCAAAGCTCTTCCGGGGCTGGGCCCGGCAGCTCTCGATCTGGGACAGGGGAATGGTGGAGGCAGGGGCGGAGAAGTCGGCGGAGAAATCATCTCCCAGCAGGGCGCCCAGCCCCTTACCCATGCCTTTTTCCTTTAACGCCATAGGGTTTATATCCTCCTTCCGACAGGTCAGTGGTTGTTTTTGCGAAGAAATTCCTCCGCCAGGGCCGCGTAGGCCTCGCATCCCCGGGAGGCCCGGTCATAGGCGCAGATAGGCTTTCCGTGGCTGGGGGCCTCGCTGAGGCGCACATTCCGGGGGATCACCGTGCTGTAGACCTTGCCGGGGAAGAACCGCTTGACCTCCTCCGCTACCTGGACCGCCAGATTGGTCCGGCTGTCAAACATGGTCAGCAGCACCCCCTCCAGTTCCAGCTGGGGATTCAGGGCCCGCCGGACCGCCCGGATGGTGTACATCAAATCGCTGAGCCCCTCCAGGGCGAAATACTCGCTCTGCACCGGCACCAGGGCGCTGTCCGCGGCGCACAGGCCGTTGAGGGTCAGCAGCTCCAGGGAGGGAGGGCAGTCCACGAATATGTAATCATAGCTGGGGGACAGCTGCTCCAGAGCCCGGCGCAGCAGGTGCTCCCGGTCCTGGACCCCCACCAGCTCCACGCCGGCTCCGGCCAGCCCCTTGGAGGAGGGGAGCACATCCCCATATCGGGTGGAGACCACCCGCTTCTGGGGCTCCACGCCATTGAGCAGCACGTCGTAGATCCCCTGGGATAGGGTTTTGTCCACGCCCATGCCGGACGTGGCGTTGGCCTGGGGATCAAAGTCGCAGAGAAGGACCTTCTTTCCCTTCTCCCCCAGGGCGGCGGTGAGGCTGACGCAGGTGGTGGTCTTACCTACGCCGCCCTTCTGATTGACGATGGTTATGATCTTGCCCACTGAACACCTCCGGGAGAGGGACTGGGCCCTCTGTTAAAAACAATAATAGATAGTATAAAATAGTATAACACAAATATGCCGCATTTCAACAGGAAATAGGAAAAAATTTGCACAAACCGTCTATAAAGATGATACAGAGGTTTTTCGCAGAAAAAATAGGGGCGTTTCACGTGAAACATCCCTGTTCTGACCTGCCGGGGAGCGTCTGCCTGTCCTCCCACAGACCGGCCCTGGCGGACTTGGAGGCGAAAAAAGTCCGGCGTGTTTCACGTGAAACACGCCGGACAAAACCGTCATACTGTCAACCAGCGGGCAAGCCACACCGCCAGGGCGATCTGCGCCAGGAGAATCAAAGGCAGACCCCAGACGAAATACCAGTGTCTGGTCTTATGGCGGAAGACCCACATGCCCAGGACAGCCCCCAGGCCGCCGCCCAGAAGGGCGGAGAGAAACAGGGTCCGCTCCCGGATCCGCCGCGCGCCCCGCCGTCTGGCCCGGCTCTTGTCAAAGCCCATCAGACCGAAGGCCCACAGGTTAATCAGCAGCAGATATCCCGCCAGCAGAGGCAGGGGGGAACCCATCAGGACCCACAGTGTGCTCCCGGCGGCCTCGGGTTGGAAGAGGGTCTTCACTTAGTCCGCCATGGAGGCCAGATGGACAGCGGCCTGGGCGGCCACACGGGCGTTATTGTAGACCAGCTGGATATTGCTCTCCAGGCTGTCCCCGCCGGTGAGATCCTTCACCCGGGCCAGGAGGAAGGGCGTGGTGGCCTTGCCGTGGATACCCTGCTCCCGGCTCTCCGCCACGGCCTGATCGATGGCCTTGTTGATAACGTCCGCGTCCATGGCGTACTGCTCCGGAATGGGGTTGGCTACCAGCATACCGCCCTTGAGGCCCATGGCTCGCTGGGCATGGAAGGCCTCCGCCAGCTCCTTGGGGGTGTCCAGGCGATAGTCAACGCCAAAGCCGGACTTTCGGGTGTAGAAGGCGGGCAGCTCCTCGGTGCCGTAGCCGATCACGGGCACGCCCTTGGTCTCCAGGTACTCCAGGGTCAGACCCAGGTCCAGGATGGACTTGGCCCCCGCGCAGACCACCATCACCGGGGTCTGGCCCAGCTCCTCCAGGTCCGCGGAGATGTCCATGGTGGTCTCCGCGCCCCGGTGGACGCCGCCGATACCGCCGGTGGCAAAGATGGAGATACCCGCCATGTGGGCGATCATCATGGTGGTGGTGACGGTGCAGGCGCCGTCCTGACCCCGGGCGATGAGCACGGGCAGGTCACGGCGGCTGGCCTTGGCGATCTCGCCGCCCTTCTTGCCGAAGTACTCAATCTCCTGAGCGGAGAGGCCGGCTTTCAGGCGGCCGCCGATGATGGCAATGGTGGCGGGCACCGCGCCGTTGTCGCGGATAATCTTCTCCACCTCCAGGGCGGTCTCCACGTTCTTGGGGTAGGGCATACCGTGGGAGATGATGGTGGACTCCAGGGCCACCACAGGCTTGCCCTCCGCCAGGGCCGCCGCTACCTCCGGGGCAATATCCAGATACTTGTTCATGGGGCGCTCCTTTCCTCGCGCTCTGGGCGCGAACCAAAATAGTAAATAAATGATAGGAATATACTGTATCGTTACCGTGGTGAAAAGTTCTTTTTGATTCTTTTTCTTTCAAGAAAAAGAATGATTACAAAAATCTAAATCCGGCTCCTGATCCCCTCCACGCTCATGGCGGGGTTGATGGTCTCCCCGCTCTCCATGGCAATGGAGGAGGCCGCCAGACCGGCCCGGGCCGTCCCCTCCAGGTCCGTACCCTCCAAGTATGCCCAGGCAATGGCCGCCATAAAGGCGTCCCCGCAGCCGGTGGTATTTACCATCTCCCCGGGGATGCAGGGCACGTGGAGCTTCCCGGAGTGGTCCGCCGCCAGAACGCCGTCCCCGCCCATGCTGATGAATACCCGCCGCAGTCCGGTCTCCAGCAGGGCCTCCGCCGCCCTGCCCGCGCTGTCCGCGTCCGTGATGGCCACGCCGCTGAGCAGCTCCGCCTCCAGCCGGTTGGGCTTGAGGGTGTGGAGCCGGCCCAGGACGGGCCGTAGCTTCTCCGCCTTGGTGGTGGAGACCGGGTCCGCAAAGAGGGGTACCGTGCAGTTCTCCGCCAGCCACTGGATGGAGGGGGCGGGGATGTTGGTGTCCACCACCACCAGCTGGGCGCTGTTGAGGAGGGCGGCCCGGGAGGCCAGAAAGGCCGGGGTCACGTGGTCATAGATCTCCATGTCCGCCACCGCCAGTTCCATGTCCCCGGAGGGACCAGCAATATAGAGGTAGGTGGAGGTGGCGCCGCCGGGCACCTGGAGGGCGTGGCTGATGTCGATGTTCAGCTCGCCGCAGGAGGCGGCCACCTTCTGGGCGGATACGTCGTCCCCGAAGGCGGTGAGCAGGTGGACCTCCACCCCCATCAGTGCCATGTTGTGGGCGATGTTCCGCCCCACGCCGCCCAGACTCATGCGCACCCGGCCGGGGTTGGAGTCACGGGGAATCAGCCCCTCGTAGGACCGGCCGCCCACGTCCATGTTCACACCCCCCACCACCACGGCGTAGGGCGCGGTGCGCACGATGTAGCCCCGGCCGGCGATGTGGCCCTTTTTCATCAGGTTGGAGATGTGTACAGCCGCCGAGGACCGGGTGATCCCCGCCTTGTCCGCCAGCTCCTGCTGGCTGATCATGGGGTCCTCCTCGATCCAGCGCAGAATTTGCCGCTCCCGCTGGGTCATGGCATCGCCTCCTAAGTAAAAGTTTATCAAATAATCTGTTGCTTATTATATGCGCAGAAAGCCCCGTTGTCAAGAGGAAAGAAATAATTTTAAGGGCGGAGTATAAAGCAGGGAGGAACGCGCCTTACGGAGCGTCCTGCTGAAAGATACGGGTCAGCTGGGCGCAGAGGATCTCGATCTGCCAACGGTTTTCGGGGAATAGATCTCCCGGAGGAGGTATAACATATACAAACAGTTAATATCAACATTGGAAGTCCTATGAGTATAGAATGAGCGCAAAAAACAGCCGCACATCCCAGAAAACGGGATGTGCGGCTGTGGGCTTAATTGTCTTACCACACCAGGGTGGCGAAATAGTCCTCCGGAGTCTCCGCACGGCGCATGAGCTCCGTCGAGCCGTCCTCACGGAGCAGAATCTCTGCGGAACGTAATTTTCCGTTGTAATTATACCCCATGGAGTGACCGTGGGCCCCGGTGTCGTGGATAATCAGCAGATCTCCCCGCTGGAGCTCCGGGAGATCCCGGTCCACGGCAAACTTGTCGCAGTTCTCGCACAGGGAGCCGGTCACATCGTACCGGCAGGCGCAGGGCGCGTCCTCCTTCCCCGATACGGTAATGTGGTGGTAGGACCCGTACACCGCCGGCCGCATGAGATCCGCGGCGCAGGCGTCCACCCCCGCGTACTCCTTGTAGATGTGCTTGAAGTGGAGCACCCTGGTGACCAGACAGCCGTAGGGGGCCATCATGAACCGGCCCAGCTCGCTGCACAGGACCACGTCCCCCATGCCGGCGGGGACCAGGATCTCCTCGTACCGCCGCCGGACCTCCTGGCCGATGCGGGCGATGTCGACGGCCTCCTCCTCCGGGCGGTAGGGCACGCCGATGCCGCCGGAGAGGTTGATATACCGGATGTGACAGCCGGTCTCCTCCCTCAGCTCCACGGCAAGGCGGAAAAGGATGGCGGCCAGCTCGGGGTAGTAGTCGTTGGAGGTGGTGTTGGAGGCCAGGAAGGCGTGGATGCCAAAGGTTTTCGCGCCCATGTCCCTCAGCTGCCGGAAGGCCTGGGCGATCTGAGGCCGGGTCATGCCATACTTGGCCTCCCCGGGGCTGTCCATCACCTGCACGCCGTCCTTGCCCTCCCCCAGGGTGAACACGCCGCCGGGGTTGTAGCGGCAGAACAGGGTCTCCGGTACGCACCCGATGGACTGGCGGAGGAACTCCACGTGGGTGAGGTCATCCAGGTTGATGACCGCCCCCAGCCGGTGGGCCAGCTGGTACTCCTCGGCCAGGGTGTTGTTGGAGGTGAACATGATCTCGCTGCCCCGGAAGCCGCATTTCTCCGCCAGCATCAGCTCGGTGAGGCTGGAGCAGTCCGCGCCGCAGCCCTCCTCCCGGAGGATGTTCAGCAGTCTGGGGGTGGGGGTGGCCTTGACGGCGAAATACTCCTTGAAGCCGCCGTTCCAGGCGAAGGCGGCGCAGAGGCGGCGGGCGTTGGCCCGGACGCCGGACTCGTCGTAGAGGTGGAAGGGGGTGGGGTATTGGGCGGTGATGCCGTCCAGCTGCTGCTTTGTCACGAAAGGCTTTTTCATCGGCTGCACCTCGGTTTCCAAATGTTGCAAAAAATGTCGAATGGTGGTATACTCTCTGTTGCTGCCCTTACATTCTGGCAACAGAGAGGGGGTGGAATGGTTGGAAGTACTTCTTGATTTGATTTTGTCGGTCATAGCGGGTGTAGCCGCCAGCTACATCTGCAAGTGGCTTGACCGGCAGGGCGGAAAGCCCAAAGGACAGTAAGCACGCCACAGCATGAAGGCCCCCGGAGAGTGCCAGCTCTCCGGGGGCCTTTTTTGCTGAGGGGGTAGGTTTGGAAATACTTCTCAATTCCACCTACAGTATACCACCCCGCCGCAGCAAATGCAAGAGAAACTTTCTCCGGAGGATATTTGATTAAAACTCCGCCGTGCCCACGGTTCTGGGGTGGGGCAGCACGTCGCGGATGTTGGAGATGCCGGTGAGGTACATGACCATGCGCTCAAAGCCCAGGCCGAACCCGGCGTGGCGGCAGGAGCCGTAGCGGCGGAGATCGCAGTACCACCAGTAGTCCTCGGGCCGCATACCCAGCTCCTTGATCCGGGCCTCCAGGATGTCCAGCCGCTCCTCGCGCTGGCTGCCGCCGATGATCTCACCGATGCCGGGCACCAGGCAGTCAGTGGCGGCCACGGTCTTCCCGTCGTCGTTGAGGCGCATATAGAAGGCCTTGATCTCCTTGGGGTAGTCGGTGACGAACACGGGCCGCTGGAACACCTGCTCGGTGAGGTATCGCTCGTGCTCGGTCTGGAGGTCGCAGCCCCACTCCACCTTGTAATCGAACTTGTCGTTGTTCTTCTTGAGGATCTCCACGGCCTCGGTGTAGGTAACCCGGCCGAAGTCGGAGGAGGCCACGTGCTCCAGCCGCTCAATGAGGCCCTTGTCCACGAAGCTGTTGAAGAAGGCCATCTCCTGGGGGCACTTCTCCATCACGGTGCGGATGATGTGCTTAATCATTGCCTCGGCCACGGCCATATCCCCCTGTAAGTCGCAGAAGGCCATCTCCGGCTCGATCATCCAGAACTCGGCGGCATGGCGCTGGGTGTTGGAGTTCTCAGCCCGGAAGGTGGGGCCGAAGGTGTACACGTCGCCGAAGGCCATGGCGAAGTTCTCGGCGTTGAGCTGACCGGACACGGTGAGGTTGGCCCGCTTGCCGAAAAAGTCCTGGCTGTAGTCCGGAGCGCCGTCCTGGGTCCTGGGGGGATTGGCCACGTCCAGGGTGGTCACCTGGAACATCTCCCCCGCGCCCTCGCAGTCGCTGGCGGTGATGATGGGGGTGTGAACGTAGACAAAGCCCCGGTCCTGGAAGAAGCAGTGGATGGCGTGGGCGGCCACGCTCCGCACCCGGAAGGCGGCGGAGAAGAGGTTGGTTCTGGGCCGCAGGTGGGCGATGGTGCGCAGGTACTCCACGCTGTGCCGCTTTTTCTGGAGGGGGTACTCAGGGGAGGAGGTTCCCTCCACCTGGATGGAGGCGGCCTTCACCTCCAGGGGCTGCTTGGCCTGGGGGGTGAGCACAAGGACGCCGGTGACGATGAGGGCCGCGCCCACGTTCTGGGCGGCGATCTCCTTATAGTTATCCAGAGCGCCCGCGTCCATAACCACCTGGAGGTTCCGGAAGCAGGAGCCGTCGTTGAGCTCGATAAAGCCGAAGGTCTTCATGTCCCGGATGGTGCGTGCCCATCCGCAGACGGTGACGGACTGGCCGTCCAGCCTCTCGCCATCGGCGAAGAGGGCGGCGATCTTGATTCGTTCCATTCTGTTTTCACCTGCATTCTCTTAAAATTGGCGCGTTTTGAGCGAGTAGGTGTATTATACCGCCCCGGGGCTGTTTTTACAAGTGCTTTTCCCGGTTCCCGAGCCAACTTGCCACGTCATTTCCCCCAAAGTTTTCCTCCTGTCCCCCGCTTTTCTTGACAAAAGAATGCAGATCCGGTAGACTGGAAACTAGGGCATGTTTGAAAATTGTCAACACGCCCAAACAGCAGGCCTTTTTCTGCCATACTGCGTTAAATTTTCTTGCCATCCGTCAGATTCTGCAACGGGCGCATCGAGCGCCCGTGCAGAATAATCGTGCATGACCCCTCGATGGGGTCATTGCACGATATGGATGCCTGCGAAAATTTGCCTTGTCTGACAAAAAAATTCCTTGCTGTTGGGCATATCGCCAATTATCAAACAAGCCCTAGCAGGGACCGTCTTTTCCAGGCAATGAACGGAGTATGTAAGAAAGGAGGTGCGCCATGTCCGAGGCAAAACGTTTTCTCTCCGCTGTCATGATTTACATTGCGGGAAATCTCCTGCGGGGCATATTGCCCCTGTCCCGGCACCCCCTTGGAGCCTACCTGTTTTTGGTTGTTCTCTACGCCCTGACGGGTCTGGTCCTGGGCGGCGGGTGCGCCGGGCGGAAAGAGAGCCGCTTCTGGCTGTGGGCCGGGGTGGGGATGCTTCTGGTTCTGCTGATCCCCCTGGTTCCCTTCCAGCTCCTGTCCCAGGTATCGGTCTTTCTTGTCACAAGCCATGTGGAGATCCTCCCCGCGCTGCTGCTGGGGGTCTGCGTGTCCCATCTCCTCCCCTGGCTGCGGAAATCATAACCACCTCAGCAGTCCACCAAGGCCCGGGCGGAAAGGTTCCGTCCGGGTCGGTTTGGATTCCCGGGGAGCGCTTTAAGGGGATACTTTTCTCTTTTTATAATAATTTTCCCCGATTTCCCCCCATATTTCCCGACAGGCTTTTCCCTCCTCCCCTGCTAGAATAGACCACAAGACCATGAAAAGAAGGGGACAAGCTATGAAAATCGCCGGGATTACCTTGGAGCGGCCCGCCAGGACCCAGACCATTCAACTGGCCGCCTACGCGGCAGGGGGCTTTTTGGCCGCCGGCTGCTGTCTGGACGGGCGGGCGCCGCTGGCCGCCGGTCTGCTGGCCGCCTGCCGGCCCGGGGGGGCGGCCATGGCCGCCCTGGCCGGAGGGGTGACGGGGGCCTTTGTCTTCCTCCCCTTCGGACCGGCCCTGCGGTGCTGCGGCATACTGGTGCTGGTGTGCGCGGTGCTCTCCGCCTTTCGGGAGACCAAGTGGTTCCACCACGCCCTCTTCCGTCCCCTCACCGCCGCCGGGTCCGCCCTGGCCGTGGAGCTGGCCTATACCGTGCAGATGGGCTTCAGCGTCCAGGGGCTGACGCGGATGGCCGCCTGCACGGTCCTCTCCGGCATATTGTGCCACTACTGCGCCCTGGTGCTCCGGGAGACCTCCATTCCCCGGCGGCAGGCCCAGCGGCCGGAGAGCGACGGGCTGCGCCGACGCCTGCGGCTGAGCGCCCAGGCCCTGCGGTCCCTGTGCGAGAGCTTCGCCGCCCCGGGGCCCCAAAAGGAGGAGAATCCAGCGGTGATCTTTGACCGGGCGGCGGAGGTGGTGTGCCGGGGCTGCGCCCTGCGGGACGTGTGCTGGAACAAGGAGTACGTCTCCACCTTCAACGCCTTCAACGACGCCACCCCCGCCCTGCTGGACCGGGGCCGGGCGGAGCCGGGGGACTTTGCGGTCCACTTTTCCTCCCGGTGCATCCACTTCCCCCAGCTCATCTCCGCCATCAACACCGAGGTGACGGCCCTGCTGCTGCGCCGGCAGTACCGCCGCCAGCTGGAGCGGGAGCGGGAGCGGACCCGGGGGCAGTATGTCCAGCTGGGGGAGCTGGTGGCCCAGGCCATGGCCGCCCCGGAGGCCTCTCCGGCCACAGGGCGGGAGATGCTCCACCAGGTGGCTCTGGCCTCCGCGCCCAAGGAGGGCCAGCGGGTGTGCGGGGACAGCCTCACCTGGTTCCGCACCGCCGGGAAGCTCTACCTCCTCCTCAGCGACGGCATGGGCAGCGGACGAGAGGCCCAGCGGGAGAGCCAGATGACCCTCCGGCTTCTGGAGCAGCTGCTCACCGCCGGCATTGACCCGGACCCGGCGCTGCGGACCCTCAACGCCGCCCTGAACCTGCGCAGCGACGATCAGGGCAGCTTCACCACCATTGATCTGCTGGCCGTGGACCTGACAAACGGCCAGGGGGCCCTCCATAAATACGGGGCCGCCCCCACTTACTTAAAGCGCCAGGGCTCGGTCCGCCGCCTCACCGGCTCCGCCCTGCCTGCGGGGCTCCAGGAGGTATCCGCCGCCCCGGCCCCGGCCCGGTTCCCCCTGGAGGAGGACACCTTTGTGCTGATGATCAGCGACGGGGTGGCGGACGCGGGGGATGACCAGTGGCTCCAGGACCTGCTGGCCGGCTGGCAGGGGGAGGATCCCAACATGCTGGCCTCCCTGGTGCTGCGGGAGGCGGGCCTGCGCCGCCGGGGGGAGGACGACTGCAGCGTGATCTGTCTCTATCTGCCCAAGGGGGACAGCGGCGTGGCGGAGGTATAGACTTCTTTTGACTCCGGCCGTATAAACCGGCCGCCGGCGGGAAATACTGGAAGGGAAAATCTCTCCAGGAAGAAAGGAGCGGTGCCCCTTGGTGAAAGGTACCTCCCGCCGTGTCATTGTCGTCGATTCCCCGGATCCGAAGCTCTTTGAACAGGCCATCTTTATTGTGCGCAACGACGCCTTCTCCCAGGACGGCGTCACCCCTCAGCAGGTCCTGGGCGAGGCCTGCCGCATTGCCCGGGGCTGCGCTGCGTCCCAGAACGTCCGCCCATCCCTCTGGCGGCGGCTTCCCCGCTGGTCCCTCCCTCTGGCCGGCGCGGCCGCCGCCGGGCTCATTGCCCTGGCATTTTTCCTGATCTGAAGCGGGCAAAGGTCTGCCGGTAAGTCTAAAAAGAGCACCTTTATCAAGGGGGATTTCACCTAAAGAGTGAAATCCCCCTATCTTGTATATATTGATATCGTTTTTTACGATTTGCCACAGATTCCCATCTAAACTGGTAATTATTTCTCAAAGCTCATATCATCCCCCGTATGATCGAAGTCGTCAATCCAGCGCAGGGTCCCGTCATCCTCCAAGTAAACCATCCCCGTCACTTCCTCCCGCTCCGGTATTAGAGTCCGGTCAATGGTCCCGTCTTCTTTGACAACGTCCTCATATTTTGCGCCAGTATAAGCGACGCCTCCCCAGATTTTGTCGTAGCTCCCAGCCGCCTGCCAGACAACATCGCCTTGGGAAGCGCCGGCCCAGACGATCTCAAGCGTATAGCTGTCCCCGTCCCCTCTGGCGATGTCCATATAACATTGCGGGCTCTCAACAGCCTGCCATCTCCCGGAGAACGCATCCTCCTCCGGCGTAGGCTCCGGCTCCTCGGAGGACTCCGGCTCTTCTGCCTGAGAGGGGGCCGCAGATGCTCCGGCCTCCTGTTCCAGCGGTCCTGGTTTCTGAGCCTCCCCCTGTTTTCCGGCGCATCCTGACAGCGCCATGCAGAGAATCACAAAACAGCATACCAAACGTTTTTTCATCTTTTTCGCTCCTTTCAGTGTATCGTTAGCGTGCCTTCGCTTATATAGTCGCAAAAAACAGCCGGAGGTTTCCATCACTATAAAATATCTTTTTGGAATGGATATGCACAAGCAATATCTTCACTACAGATGGTTTTCGATCCCCCATTTATTTAAGTTATAAGCTTAATCGCAGCGGCAAACATTCTGAATAGATACCGGACGCTTGTTGGCGGCTGAACGCCGCCACCCCCTGAAAAGGACCGGCGCATCTGCGCCGGTCCTTTTCAGACGCATTTGGCTGCTGTGCCGCTCCGAACAACAGGGAATAAAGAAAAAGAGCGCCCCAGGTATATCCGGAACGCCCCAACCTGCCCAATGATGAAATCACCTTTGCACATGACCCCTCAATAGACTGCCGGCAGATATTTCATCGCCGTTAAAAGTTCTTTTTGATCCTTTTTCTTTCAAGAAAAAGGATGATTACCCCCTCACCCCGCCGCAGCCTTGCGCTTGGGGATCTGGATGGTGATGGTGATCTCCTCCTCGCTCTCCTGTTTGTCGTACCGGGCGTTGACGCCGGCCCGGCGGATGGTCTCCATGCCCCGGTTGACGCTGTTGAGGAACAGACGCACATCCTTGATGACATACACCGGCCGCCGTGGCGGGTCCGTCCGCTGGGGCTTCTGCAGGAGAGCGTCTATGTACTCCTCGCTGGCCGCCACGTTCAGCCCCCGCTCCCCGATGTGCCGCAGGGCCGCCAGCTGGGCCTCCTCCCCCTCCAGGCGCAGAAGGGCTCGGGCGTGGCGCTCCGTGAGACCGTACTGCCGCAGCAGGGACACGCAGGCCTCGCTCAGGCGCAGCAGGCGCAGCTTGTTGGCCACCGCCGGCTGGGACCGGCCCAGACGGCGGGCCGCCTCCTCCTGGCTCATGCCGTAGGACGAGATCAGCCGGGCAATGGCCGCCGCCTCGTCCATGTAGTGGAGATCGCACCGCTGCAAATTCTCCACCAGGGCCAGCACCGCGCTCTCCCGGGGCGACGCCTTCACCAGAATGCAGGGCACCCTGGCCAGCCCCGCCATCCCTGCGGCCCGCAGGCGGCGCTCCCCGGCCACCAGCATGTAGCCGCTGCCGGTCTTCTGCACGCTCAGAGGCTGAATCACCCCGTGCTGGCGCACCGACTCCGCCAGCTCCCGCATGGACTGCTCCTCAAAGTGACGGCGGGGCTGACCGGGGTTGGGCACGATCTGGTCTATGGGGATCTGGTAGATGCGATTGGATTGAAACAGCGGATTCTTCTTTCTTTCCATCATAAAATACTCCCCCTTCCGCAGCTTTTCTCCATTCTACGGCTTGTCCGCCAAAAAAGGGAGCAAATCCTGTCGGAGGGGGAAAATATTTCCATCCTATTTCCGCTTCAGGAGGCGGATGTCCTCCCCGAAGAACCGGAGCAGCTGGTACTCCCCCCGCAGCCGGGACAGCACCGCGTCGCCGTACCGGCGGGCGATGTCCTCGAGGTCCAGGTTGGTGGAGAGCACGGTCTTGCGCCGGTGGAGGAGCCGGTCGTTAACGATCCGGTAGAAGGCGGCCTGGACGAAGTCGGTGCGCATCTCCGTGCCCAGGTCGTCCATAATCAGCAGGTCGCAGTGGAGGTACCGGCCCACGTCCTCCCAGGCATTCTCCTCCAGGGCGCTCTCCCGGCCGAACTTCTCGCACTCAAAGCGCTGGAAGATATGGGCCGCTGTGTCGTAGACCACGGAGAAGCCCAGATCGCTGACCTCCCGGGCGATGCAGGCGGAGAGAAAGGTCTTGCCCAGGCCCGGCGCGCCGGTGAAGAGCATGTTGCCGCTCTGGGGGCCGAAGGTGTGGGCGTAGTTGCCGCAGATCTCCCGGATCATCTCCATGTTCTCCAGTGGGCTGCGGCCGAACTGGTCCCAGATCTGATTGCTGTACCAGTCAAAGGAGAAGGTGTCAAAGGACTGGCTGCCCAGATCCAGCAGGCGGCTCAGCCGCCGGTTCTGCTCCCGGGCATAGTAGGCCATCAGGCACCGGCAGGCCCCGCCGTCGGGCAGGATCCCCGCGTCCTGACAGATGGGACAGGTGGGCTTCTCATCCAGGTAGTCGTAGGGGTACCCGGCCCCCACCAGCAGCTCCGCCCGCTCCCGCTGGAGCTCCAGATTCTCCCGCTCCAGCTCCGCCACGGCCTGGTCCGGGTTCCCCTCGCTGAAGGCGGCCAGAATGATCTTGGCGGCGGTGCCCTGGAGCTCCCGCTCTATGATCGCCAGCCGGGGCAGGCGGCGGTAAAGGGTGCGGACCCGGTTGTCCCACTCCTTCTTTCGGGCGTCCTGGTCCGCCTGATAGCGGCGCAGGGCCGCCGCCATGATCTTCGCGTCCTGGGCCATCTACCGTCCCTCCTTCTGCTCGCGGAGCTGCTGGCGAAACCGCTCCATCTGTGCCATGTCCTCTTGGACCGTGCCAACGGCGCTCCTTCGGCTGTCCCGGCGGCGCTCCGGGGCGGGCCGGTCCCCCGCCTCCACCTGGGCCAGGGTGTGGAGGCCCTTCTTGTGCCAGGAGTCCAGAATCTTGTTCATATAGGGCCAGCGCAGCTCCTTGCACCGCAGCACGGTCCTGTCGTAGGCCTTGAGAATGACGTCGCGGTCAAAGCCCATCTCGCTCCAGGCGGTCAGGTACTTCTCCTCCCCCGGGGAGGGCTTCCGGTCCTCCAGGCCCAGCAGGGCCATGAGCTGGGGAATCGCCTCCCGGGTCTGCTGGTACTTCTTGATATGGGCGGAGGCGCTTTCCTGGTCAAAGATCCCGTGGCGGGCCCAGGCGTAGCCCTCCTGCTCGATCTGGCGCAGGGTGGGCCGCCGCCCCGGGCCGTACCGGGCGGCGATTTTCTCCATGCAGAAGCCCACCAGGGAGAAAATCACATCCGCCGGCAGGCCCAGATGGTCATAGAGGCCCAGGAGGATCTCCAGATCCGGGGTGGTGAGCTTCTTGCCCAGCTTGTCCTCCACCGCGCCGGTGAGGCCGGCGAACTCGTGCCCCTCCAGGGCCCTGGCCATATCGGTCCTGGTGTACTCGGGGCGGCGGTCCTCCCGCCGGGCGGCAGGTGGCGCCTCCTCCGCCGGAGGCGGGGCGCTCCCGCCGGCCGGCGCCATAATAAGACCCAGGCCCGCCAGGGCGGACAGACCCCGGCGGAACCGCTCCTCCGGCCATCTCAGCTGGCGGAGCAGCTGGTCGTTGTCAATGCAGCCGTGACTGTGCAGCACCGCGATATAGAGCAGGGCTGCGTCGCCGTTCCCGCCGCTGATAAGACGCCGGGCCGCCGGGCCGGAGAGGACAATACTCTCATCCTCCGGCAGGTGAAGTACATAGCTGCTGATGACCACCGCCTCCTTTCTTTTTCTTCTGAGGGTATTCTACACGATATTGACGGATTCGTAAAGAGGCAATCCTGTTTTTGGGGACAATGCCGTTCCGGCGGGCAGCCCCGGGGCTGCCCGCCGGAACGGCGCTCTCCCCGCTGAAACTTCTTAATTTCATTTCCCCTCCTTGACCTTCCGCCCATTTCGCAGTATACTCTAAAGGTACCAACAGCGAGGAGGGCTCTACATGCCAAATACAGTCAAAAAAGTCCGCAAATCCGCCGCTCCCTTCTACGGTGCGGCCGCCGTCTGGGTGGTCTACGCCCTGGCCTTTGACCTCTACCGATGGAACCATTTCGTCTTTGCCGCCCTGCTGTCCGCAGGGGTGTTCCTCCTGCTGGGGAGCATCTGCAAGGACGAGGTGATCGAAACCGCGATTCCCGATCCCCCCAAGGAGGAGGAGAAGCCCACCGGCAATGCGGAGCTGGATAAAATGATCTCCGACGGCAGGAAGGCTGTCAGCGAGATGAAGCGTCTGGACGACGCCATCGAGGACGAGAAGATCTCCGCCGACATCCGCCGGCTGGAGACCGTGTGCCAGCAGATCTTCCAGCAGGTGAAGGCGGACCCCGCCAAGCTGCCCCAGATCCGCCGCTTTATGGACTACTACCTGCCCACCACCCTGAAGCTCCTCAACGCCTACGACCGCATGGACTCCACCGGCGTGGCCGGGGAGAACATCACCGGCACCAAGGAGCGGGTGGAGAACATCATGGGCGCGATTGTCACCGCCTTTGAGAAGCAGCTGGACAGCCTCTTCGGCGAGGACGCCCTGGATATCTCCACCGACATCTCCGTGCTGGAGACTATGCTGGCCCGGGAGGGGCTGGCCGGGGACCACATGGAGGCCCAGACCACCAAGAACGGCGACGGCACAGACATCAAGCTTGAACTGTAAGAACCTGTATTCATAGCCGGGAGATGCTGGATGGGCGAGGATTTTTCCCGCCAGACAAGAAGATTTTCCGCAGTAATCCTGACGGATTGGAAGGAAAATCGACGCAGTATGACAGGAAAAAGGCCGGACAGACAGCGTCAACGGTTGTGAATACAGGTTCTAAGAGACGTGCTCACTGACAATTAAGAAGGAGGACCAGAAAATGACTGACATGGAGGGCATGATGCCCCAGCTGACCCTGAACGCCGACGCGGCCAAGGCGGAGATCCCCACCCTCACCCTGGGCGCTGAGCCCGCCGCCCCTGCCGTGGAGCCGGAGAAGCCCAAGGCCGAGCCCGTGGTGATTGACGACAGTATGCTCAACGAGGAGGAGAAGAAGGTGGTGGACGACTTCTCCAAAAAGATCGACCTCAACGACTCCCAGCTGATCCTGCAATACGGCGTGGCCGCCCAGAAGGGCGTGGCCTCCTTCTCCGAGAGCGCCCTGAGCAAGGTGCGCACCAAGGATCTGGGGGAGGTGGGCGACACCCTCTCCAGTCTGGTGGTGGAGCTGAAGAGCTTCGGCCAGGAGGAGGAGGAAAAGGGCCTGTTCGGCTTCTTCAAAAAGGCCGGAAACAAGATGGAGGCCATGAAAGCCCAGTACGGCAAGGCCGAGGCCAATGTGGAGAAGATCGCCCGGGAGCTGGAGCAGCATCAGGTGGTGCTCATGAAGGACATCGCCATGTTCGACCAGATGTATGAGCTGAACCTGAAGTACTACAAGGAGCTGACCATGTATATCATCGCCGGCAAGAAGCGGCTGGCGGAGGTCCGCTCCGGACAGCTGGAGGAGCTGCGCAAAAAGGCGGAGGCCTCCGGCCGGCAGGAGGACGCCCAGGCCTACAACGATCTGACTCAGATGTGCGACCGATTTGACAAGAAGCTCCACGACCTGGAGCTGACCCGCATGGTGTCCATCCAGATGGGGCCCCAGACCAGGATGCTCCAGAATAACGACACCCTGATGGTGGAGAAGATCCAGTCCTCCCTGGTCAACACCATCCCCCTGTGGAAGAGCCAGATGGTGCTGGCCCTGGGCCTGGAGAACAGCCGCAAGGCCACTGCCGCCCAGACCGCCGTGACCAACGCCACCAACGAGCTGCTCAAGAAGAACGCGGACATGCTCAAGATGGGCACCATCGCCACCGCCAAGGAGGCCGAGCGGGCCATCATCGACATTGAGACCCTCCAGCACACCAATCAGCAGCTCATCTCCACCCTGGACGAGGTGATCCAGATCCAGCGGGACGGCGCCCAGAAGCGCCGAGAGGCCGAGGTGGAGCTGGGCCGCATTGAGGGCGAGCTGAAGCAGAAGCTCATGGAGCTGCGGGGATAATCTGCCGTCAGAACTGTCTAACAAGTGTTTCTTTTGCTTCTTTTCTTGGTTCATAAAGAAAAGAAGATAGGAGTTGTAATCATATGAAGCTATTGAAAAACAAAGCATTCGCGGCCTTTGTCCTTATCGCGGCCATCGCCCTCTCCTCCCTCTACGGCCTCTCCAAGCGGCCCCAGGTGGAGGTGCCGGAGGGCGGCGCAGCCCTGGACGACAGCCTGAGCACCGCCTACCTCAGCGCCTACCTGGTGGACGAGGCCAACGCCCTCTCCGCCGGTGCGGAGAAGAGCATCCTGCTCTACAACGCCAACTGGGATAAAAGCAACCGGGGCATTCTGGCCGTGGTCACCACCCAAGGGACCGCCTCTCTGGGCGGCATTGAGGAGGCCGCCTGGACCTGGGCGGAGGACCTGCTGCTGGGGGAGAATGACGCCATCCTCCTCATCGACGCCGGCGCGGAGGACTACCGGCTGGTGGCCAGCGGCAGCTTCTACGACCTGCTGGCCGCCCAGTCCACCAGTTTTGTGGACGCCTGCATGGCCGGATATGTCCAGCAGAAGGACTACAGCGGCGGCGTGCTGAACCTGATGGGCCAGCTCCACCTGCTGCTCCAGCCCTACGGTTCCGGCGGAGAGGGCGGAAGCGGGGTGTTCGGCGTCATCGCGGCCCTGATCCCCATAGTCCTGCTGCTGATCTTCCTGATTGTGCTCTTCACCATGGTGGACAGCCTGCGCTACAGCAGCTGGTACGGCCGCTACGGCGGTATGCCGGTCCCGCCGGTGGTCTACCGTCCCATTCTCTGGTGGCACCGGCCCGGCAGCCGCTGGTACCGGCGGCACTACGCGCCCCCGCCCCCGCGCCACAGAGGTCCCGGTCCCCGCCCCCCCATGGGCGGCGGCCCCAGAGGACCCAGGCCCCCCATGGGAGGAGGGCCCCGTCCGCCGATGGGCGGAGGCTTCACCCCGCCCCGCAGCGGAAGCTTCGGCGGCGGATCCCGTGGCGGTAGCTTCGGCGGACCCAGAAGCGGCAGCTTTGGGGGAGGAAGCCGCAGCGGAGGATTTGGCGGCGGATCCCGTGGAGGAAGCTTCGGAGGCGGTCGGGGCGGCGGCTTCGGCGGCAGACGATAGACGATTTTCGTCAGACGGCGCAGGGGTGAGCAATGCTCACCCCTGCATCTGTTTTTCACAGCACTCCCCAGGCCTGGGGAGTGGTTCTTGACAAGGCCGGTTCATCCGGCTATACTGAATATAGAAAGGGCACTGCCGGTAAGCGGCTGGTGTCCTTATGTGATGAAAAAAGTAACCGTCGGAGCTGGAGGCGGTTACTTCTTAACTTCAGCCTGCAAAAACAGGCCAGGGGGTTATTTTACACAGGAGGAGAGAACATGGGCAGAACAGCGTTTGTCACCGGCGGCAACCGGGGCATTGGACGGGCCGTTGTCCGCCGTTTGGCGGCGGAGGGCTGGTCCGTGGGCATCAACTACCTCCAGGCCCGGGATCAGGCCCTTGCCCTGGAGAGCGAGCTGCGGAGCCAGGGGCATGAGGCCCTGGCGGTCCAGGCCGATGTGGCGGACCGGGCGGCCATCACCGCCGCTGTCACACGGGTGGAGACGGCCTTCGGCCCGGTCTCCCTGCTGGTGAACAACGCGGGCACAGCCCAGCAGTCTCTGTTCCAGGACATTGAGGAGGACTTCTGGCGGCGGATTTTTGCCGTGAACGTGGACGGCGCTTTCCACACCATCCAGGCGGTGCTGCCCCACATGCTCCACGAGAAGACGGGGTCCATCGTGAATATCTCCTCTATCTGGGGCCAGCGGGGCGCCTCCTGCGAGACCGCCTACTCCGCCACCAAGGCGGCCCTCATCGGCCTCACCCGCTCCCTGGCCATGGAGCTGGCCCCCTCTGGCATTCGGGTCAACTGCGTGGCCCCTGGGGTCATCCGCACGGACATGGTGGAGGTCCTGGGCCGGGAGACCATGGAGGCCCTGGCGGAGGAGACACCCATGGGCCGGCTGGGCGCGCCGGAGGAGATCGCGGAGGCGGTGGCCTTCCTGGCCGGGGACAAGGCGGGATTCATCACCGGCCAGGTCCTCACGGCGGACGGAGGCTTTATTCTGTAAGAGGGAGGGGAGCCATGGAGCTGACGGCGCTGTGCCAAGGCATTCGCTTGCAGGAGGAGGCCCGGTGGGCGGCGCTGGACTTTTGGCGGGAGACAGACCGGGACCGGCTGACCCCCGCCCTGGATCTGCTCCGGCACATGGACACCGAGGCCCAGGGGCGGGCGTTGCTGAAGGACCTGCTGGGGGAGGACCGGCGGCAGTACAAGCTGCTGGCCTGTATGCTCTCCTGCGGGGCGGACCTTTACTCCTGGTACGGGGAGCGGGGCATCCCGGACCAGATCTACTTCGCCACCATGGGCTGTTTTCCCCGGTTTCTGGAGGAGTGCCGGCAGATCACCGGCGTTCCGGCCTTTGACCGGGGCTGGTGGACGGCCCGGCAGATCAGCGGGACCCTGTTCCGGCTGGGGGAGCTGGAGTACGAGCTGCGAACCGGGGACGGGGGGCCATGGATCAGCATCCATATCCCCTCGGACGCGGCACTGACCCCGGACAGGTGCGGCAGGTCCCTGGACTGGGCCCGGTCCTTTTTCGCGGACCGCTTCCCGGCCTGGGCCGGACGGCCCTATCTGTGCCGCTCCTGGCTGCTGGCCCCGGAGCTGAGGGAGCTGCTGCCGCCGGAGTCCCGGATCCTGGCCTTTCAGCGCCGGTTCCGGCTGGAGGGGACAGAGACCGGGGACAGGGAGTACATGCGCTGGATCTTCCGCCGGGACCCTGCCGCTTCTCTGGCGGACCTGCCGGAGGACACCACCCTACAGCGGAATTTGAAGCGCCGCCTGCTGGAGGGCGGCGGGCTCAGCGTCGGCCGGGGCGTACTGGCATAGCAAAAGGAGACAGGATCAGCCGTCCTGTCTCCCTTTTTATATTCATTTTCAGATCACATCAGCTTGGTGGTGTGGTACACCAGCTCCGCAAACAGCAGGATGCCCAGCGCCCACATCAGATAATAGGCCGCAGGAGCCGCCACAGCCGCCAGCGCCACGCATACCAGGGCCACAGCCAGTACGCCGTAGACCACCCGGTAGTCGCAATCCGGGGTGACAACCCGCAGGCCCCACAGCATACCCCCGTCCTTCTGGGCCTTGTTGGCCAGATAGGCGGCAGCGGCCAGCAGGAGCGCACCCACCACGCAGCCCGCGATCACCACCTTGCTGAAGGCGGCGGAGTCCGCAGAGGCCCCCCGGGCCCACACGGCGAACATGGCGCAGCTGACCGCGAGGGTGCACCAGAAGCACTCCGGCTGGAACAGAAGGTATACCAAAGCAAGCACAACGGCAATGGGGACCAGCACACACATGGCGGTGATGCCCCGGCTGTTGTCGAAGAAGAAGGTGACCACCCATCCGGTCAGGGCCAGGAACAGACCCCCTCCAGCCACCCAGGTCATGATTTTGCGCAGACGGCTGTCCTTCCGCTTGGCGATGCCCACGGCGACGCCGGCAATCAGCATCACCAGACCCAGATACATGCCCCACGTGAGGATCTGGTGCCAGATGAGCAGGGAATCAATGGTGCCCATGGCATAGCCCCGGTACACCAGGAGCAGATAGCACTCCGCCGCCAGACCCAGCAGAAACACGTTGAAAACCCGGTGCAGGGTCTGGCTCTCCTGCCTCTCCCGGTCCGCACGCTTTTGACTAATCGGCTTTTTAGACATTCTATCGAAACCTCCGAACGGATGATATCTGGTGGTAAAAACTGCCTTCCAGCATGACGCTGAATTATTCTATCAGATTCCCTCCTCTTTTGCAAGAGAAAATCATATTTTTGTGAAAAAAAGCGAGAAGGTTCCCCCGATTCAGTTCACCTGCCGGCGGCGGGAGAGATTGATGGTGCCCTCCTGCATGTCTGTAATCATGTCCAGACTCTTGCCCGTACCCTCGGCCACGCAGGCGATGGCGTTGTCCGCCACCGTGGTGGCGATGCCGGTGCGGGAGGTGATGAGCTTGTCAAAGCCGTAGACCAGACTGCCGCCGCCGGTCATCATGATGCCGTTGGTGGACACGTCCGCCACCAGCTCCGGGGGCGTGCGCTCCAGCACGGCGTGGATGCTCTCCAGGATCCGCTCCGTGGGCTCCTCAAAGGCCTCCAGCATCTCCCCGGAGGAGACGGTGATGGTCTTGGGCAGGCCCGTGAGCAGGCACCGGCCCTTCACGTCCATGGTGGTCTCCTCCTCCTTGGGGAAGACGCAGCCGATGGCGATCTTCATCTTCTCCGCCGTGCTCTCGCCCACCAGGATGTTGTGCTTGCGGCGCATATACTTGACCACGGCCTCGTTGAACTGGTCTCCGGCCACCTTGATGGACGCGGACTCCACCACGCCGCTCAGGGAGATGACGGCGATGTCGGCGGTGCCGCCGCCGATGTCCACTACCATGTGGCCGTCGGGCTTGGTGATGTCGATGCCCGCGCCGATGGCGGCGGCCACAGGCTCCTCGATGAGGTACACCCGCCGGCACCCGGCCTGGATGCCCGCGTCCACCACGGCTCTCTCCTCCACCTCCGTGATGCCGGAGGGGACGCAGATGATGACCCGGGGCTTGAAGACCATAAATCCGGCCACCTTGCGGATGAACTCCTTGAGCATCCGCTCGGTCATGTCGTAGTCGGAGATGACCCCCTCCCGCAGGGGGCGGATGGCCACGATGTTGCCGGGGGTGCGGCCCAGCATCTGGCGGGCGTCCTCGCCCACCTTGAGGAGCTTGCCGGTATTCTTGTCCATGGCCACGACGGAGGGCTCGTTGAGCACGATGCCCTTGCCCTTCACATATACCAACACGGAAGCGGTTCCCAGATCAATGCCAATATCCTTCGCAATAGCGCACATACTTTCCACCTCGTCAGCTTTCCATTCTATTCTTAGCAATTTCCTTGCTTGTACTCTAAAAAACCATTATACTAAGCCGTTCCAATTTTTGCAAGCGGAACAGACTACTTTCTTTCTTAAATTTTGCCCAAAAAAACAGCTGTCATCCCTTTATTCTCAGCTATTTTCCAGGATCCGCGCCGTGGCCCCCCGCCAGGGCGGCGCAGACCACCGACCCGGCGCCCGCGTCCATGAGCGCGTCGGCGCAGGCGGAGAGGGTGCCGCCGGTGGTGCACACATCGTCGATGAGCAGGAACCGGCGGCCCGCCACCCGCTCCGGCCGGGGTACGGCGTAGGCGTTTTTCACATTCTCCCGCCGATCCTCCGGCCGCGTTAAGGAGGACTGGGCCTGATTGTGACGGATTTTCCGCAAGGTCTGTTCCGCTCGGACTTCCCAGACTTTTGCCGCCGCCCGGGCCAGGAGCTGGGCCTGGTCATAGCCCCGGACGAATTTCCGCCGGGGGCTGACGGGGACATAGGTCACCGCGTCAAAGGCGCCGGAGAGGTGCTCCGCCGCCGCCTGAACGATATATTGGGCGAACACCTCCGTCCGCCAGGACTTGCCCTCAAACTTCAGGGCCCGCACGCCGGTCTGCACGGGCCCGTCGTAGTAGAGGGCCACCGCGCAGAGGTAGCCCCGCTCCCCCACCGGGCGCAGGACCTGGTCCGGCGGGATGCGGGGCAGTTGGCAGTCCGGGCACACGCCCGGCCGGTCTGTGAGAGCGCCGCAGAAGGCGCACCG
>CANAZG010000003.1 GCA_947365965.1 uncultured Clostridia bacterium | reverse complement strand
CGGACAGCTTTGTGGACGAGAACACCCTGACCGTGAACATGGCCCGGCTGCGGCGGAAGCTGGAGGGCCTGGGGCTGACCGAGTTTATCCGCACCCGCAAGGGACTGGGGTACCAGATCGACTGATAGATCAGGTTTTCTGGGAGCTCCTTTTCTTTTTCAACAGAAAAGTATATCAGACAGTGAGGCGCTTATGAGACTTCTCTGGGGATACATCAAGGAAAAAATCTGGCTTCTGGTCCTGCTGGCCCTGTGTACGGGGCTGTTTGCCGCTGTGCTGTGGCTCTATGACCTGCCGGCGGAAGCGGCAGGGTACGGCGGCGGGCTGTGTCTGGGGGCGGCCCTGGCCTTCGGTCTGGTGGACTTCAGCCGCTGGTCCCGGAAGGTCCGGGCCCTGGAGGCGTTGCGGGGCCGGGCCGCCCTGGCCATGGACCAGCTGCCGGAGCCGGAGGGATTGAAGGAGGAGGTCTGCCACGCCCTGCTGCTGGAGCTGGACGAGACCCGCCGGTCCATCGCCTCTGCCTCCGACGCCCGGGCCCGGGAGGCGGCGGACTACTACACCATGTGGGTCCACCAGATCAAGACCCCCATTGCCGCCATGGGCCTCATGCTCCAGGAGGACCCCTCCCAGCGGGGCCGGGAGCTGGAGGCGGAGCTGTTCCGGGTGGAGCGGTACGTGGAGCTGGTGCTCAGCTATCTCCGCCTGGGCGGCGGCGCCACGGACTACCTCATCCGGGAGCAGCCTCTGGACCCCATCCTTCGTCAGGCGGCCCGGCGGTACGCCCCCCTCTTCATCCGGGGGAAGGTGTCCCTGGA
The DNA here is from genome assembly GCA_947365965.1 of uncultured Clostridia bacterium. GTDB lineage: Bacteria > Bacillota > Clostridia > Oscillospirales > Oscillospiraceae > Pelethomonas. Next base: position 72,560 of record CANAZG010000003.1, on the reverse strand, counting down.
GCTGCGGGAGACGGAGTTGCGGGTGTTGACGGACGAGAAGTGGCTCCAGCTGGTGGTGGAGCAGGTGCTCTCCAACGCGGTGAAGTACACCCCCGGGGGCCGCGTCACGGTCTGGACCGAGGGGAGCTGGCTTATGGTGGAGGACAACGGCGTGGGCGTCGCGCCGGAGGACCTGCCCCGGATCTTCGATCGGGGCTTCACCGGCTGCAACGGCCGCATGGACAAGCGGGCCACGGGCATTGGTCTCTATCTGTGCCGCCAGATCTGCCGCCGGCTGGGCCACACCATCGCCGTGGACTCCGAGCCCGGCCGGGGCACCCGGGTGACCATCGGTCTGGCCCGGCCCTACCTGGAGGTGGAGTGAGGCCGGAGGGCCTTGCAAATACAGGACTCTACCGCCAGTCGGTTGCCAGAGGAGCGGGGCCTGTGCTACCATGGCGGCAAGGAGGTGCTTTCGGATGCACGAGATTGACAACGAAAAATTCGGCCAGTTCCTCCTCCAGCTGCGGCGGGAGAAGGCGCTGACCCAGAGGGAGCTGGCGGAGCGGCTGTACGTCAGCGACAAGGCCGTGAGCAAGTGGGAGCGGGGCCTCAGCCTGCCGGATATCGCCCTGCTGCAGCCCCTGGCGGGAGAGCTGGGCGTGACGGTGACGGAGCTCCTCAGCGGCCAGCGGCTCCCCCAGGACCAGTCCATGCCCATGAGGGATGTGGAGGCCCTGGTGGGCGGCGCGCTGCATCTGACGGCGGAGGAGCAGGCCCTTCAGCGGGAGCGCCGCCAGATGTGGGGCGGGCGGTATGTCCTGGCGGCCCTTGCCCTTGCCCTGGAGATGTTTTTTCTGCGGAATGTGATCCCCATCTTCGCGGACAGCGCGGCGATGCTGTGGCTTCCGCCCCTGTTTGGCGCGGGCTTTGGGGTCTACTTCATCTTTTTGGCAAAGGAGAAGCTGCCCTCCTTCTATGACCAGTACAAGATCAACTTCTACAGCGACGGCATCCTGCGCATGAACGTGGCGGGCGTATACTTCAACAACCGCAACTGGCCCCACATCCTGCGGGCCGCCCGGACCTGGTGCTGTGCCGCCATGGCCGGCTGGGCGCCGGTGTTCGCCCTGCTGTGGCTGGGTATGGAGCGGCTGCGGCTTCCGGAGATGGCCGCAGGGCTCGTCCTCCTGTTTTTGGCTCTGGCGGCCATACTGGGGGGACTGTTCCTCCCGGTATACGTGGTGGGGAGAAAATATGAGTGAATCGCGGCAAAGAGGACGCGGAGGGGTTCCCTCCGCGTCCTCTCCTATTCTCCCCCACAACCCGCCACAAAGGCGGCGAAGATTTTCCGGCTCCTCTTGTCCACCCGCCAGGAGAACTCCGGATGCCACTGGACCCCCCAGACGAACCGTTTCCCCGGCATGTACACGGCCTCCGTCACGCCGTCGGGGGCCAGAGCCATGGGGGCCAGCTGGGGCGCCAAGTCCCGCACCGCCTGGTGGTGGCAGCTGTTCATCCCCATCTCATCCCCGCCCAGCAGCTCCGCCAAGGGCGTTCCCCGAACGAGGGACGCTCTGTGGGCCTCCCGGTCATAGGGGGCCGCCATGTGGTGGTCACAGTCCGAGGGCCGCTGGGTGGGCAGGTCCTGATAGAGGGTGCCGCCCAGGGCCACGTTCATAAACTGCATCCCCCGGCAGATGCCCAGAACGGCCAGATCCCGGTCAATGGCCTGACGCAGCAGTTCCCCCTCCATCCGGTCCCGGGCGGGGCACAGCTCCCCGCACACCGGAAGGACCTCCTGGCCGTAGAGGGCCGGGGACACGTCGTGGCCGCCGGTGAGGAGGACGCCATTGCATCCCTCTAGCAGCCGCCGGATGTCCGCGCCATCCTCCGCCAGGGGCAGCATCACCCCCAGCCCGCCGGCATGGGCGATGGCGTCCATATACCCGGGCAGCATCCACAGGCTGTCCCGCCCGGCGTCCACCAGGGGGACAATGCCGATGACCGGCTTCTTCATTCCTCATCTCTCCTTATATCATCTTTTATCCCGGCTGATCCGCCCCTCTACCGGGGCACCCGGACGATGCACTCCAGGGTCATGTCCCCGATGATGGCGGTCACCGTGGTGGTGCCCCGGCCCACCCGCTCCACCAGCCCCTCCTGGCTGACAGAGACCACGTTGGTGTCCTGGCTGGTCCAGACCACCTCGCCGTCGTAGAGATCCCGGGTCCCCTTGATCTTCACCTTCATCTGCACCGGCGGGTCCCCGAAGGGGAGGGTGAAGTCCCGGTGGTTGAGGGCCAGCTCCGGGAGGACCACCGGCTCTTGAACCGTCACCTGACAGGTGACGGTCTCCGTGCCGGAGGCAGCGGTGATGACGGCGCTGCCCGCCCCCTTCCCGGTGACGGTCCCGCTCTCCACCGTGGCCACATCCTGATTGGAGGAGCTCCAGATAACCCCCTCGCCGCCCCCGGAGGCGGTCAGCAGGGCGCTCTCGCCGGCGGTGAGGGACAGGGCGGTCTGGGAGAGGGTCAGGGGCTCCGCCGGCTCCTGGGTCTCGCTGTCCGGCGTCTGGACCGTAGGGGGCTCCGCCGGCTTTTCGCTGCCCTTGAAGGCGCAGCGGGAGACCAGGACACACAGCAGGACAAGGAGCGCCAGCAGGACGCCCAGGGCGGCCGGCAGGTAGTAGGGGCCCTGCCGCCGCAGCCGGATGACCACCCGGCGGAGATAGCGGAGACGGCGGGCCCAGGGGGACCGCTGCTTCCGCCGCTGCCGGAAGCAATAGGGGCATCTCTGATAGGACGCGGGATACTGCTTGCCGCACCGCGGACACTGCCGGTTGGTCATGATTTCCATCCCCCTCTGTATCAATCAATGTTTATACAATCATATCACAAATTGTCGAATGAAGCAAACTTTATTTGCGGCGCTCCCTCCGCTTTTGTGAAAAAGGGATAAAAAGGGGCCGCCCTCCCTGGGGGAGGGCGGCGGGATCTCTTTTTGTCCGGCAGAATCAGGTCCTCTCCGGCGCAGCCCACCGGCTCTTCGTCCGGCGGCAGATATGGTCCCACTGGCAGCCCCCGCAGATGAACCGGCGCAGGTCCCGGTCCAGAATCCGGGCCTCCACCAGGGCGGTGAAGCCGCCGAAGGGCAGTACTGCCCCCTCCGCCAGCCCGCACAGCTCCAGCACCGCCCGGTCATAGGAGGCCACCAGCTCCGGCTTGTCGCACTGGCCCCCGGCGCACCGGGGACAGGCCCCGCACACCGGGTCCGGGGCCACGGTCAGGCGCACCGGCCGGTCCGGCGGCAGCTCCTCTGTCAGCAGCCGGGCCATGTTCCGGGAGAAGCCGTCGCTGTAGCCAAAGCCCACAAAGTAGGCCATGCACATGCCGTGGTGGGGCCGCAGGGCCATGGGCTCACCGGACATGGGGCCGCAGACGCGCCGTGATGGTGAGGGCCAGGGCGATCTTCACCAGATCCGGCAGAATGTAGGGGACCACGCAGGCCGTCAGGGCCGCGCCCAGGGTGATGGCCCCGGTGTTCTGTGCGTAGACTACCATAAACCAGGCCGTACCGAAGGCGTAGCACACCAGAAGTCCCAGGACCATGGACGCGCCCAGGGGGATCAGCCCCCGCCCCCAGACCCGCTCCACGCCCCACATGGCCAGAGCGGAGAAGAGGAATCCCACGATGTACCCGCCGGTCACCCCCAGCAGGGCGCTCAGTCCGCCGTGGAAGCCGGACAGCACCGGCGCGCCCACCGCCGCCAGCAGGATAAAGGCCAGCACCGCGATGGTCCCCCGCTTGCCCCCCAGCAGGCCCACGGCCAGAAATACACCCATTGTCTGTAGGGTGAAGGGGATGGCCGTGGGGATGGATATCCAGGAACACACCGCCATCACCGCCACAAATACCGCGATATACGCCATGTCCCTTGCGCTCCATTTTGTCATTGTTTCGCGCTCCTTTCGCTTTCCTGGCGCTTACTTTACCACATGCTGCCCAACTTGTCAACTTATATTTCTGAATAGGTTTACAACTTTGGCAAACAGACGGAGAACGGCGGCCTGCTCGGTCCGCCCAAAAATTTCGCCTGCCTCAAACTTTTCCACACTCTCTGCCGTCTATTATACAGACGGCGCTCCCCGCCGGCCGGAGGGAGCGCCGCCGGATCACCAGCTTCGAAGCGCGCGGAAAGGGGCATCGATGTGACAAGAGAAGAAACGCTGAGATCAAGAGCCAGACCGAGGACCGGGTCTCCTTTGTGGTGACCTTCGCAGAGGGCTGGGTGACCTCCTACGAGGAGCGGTCCTACTACAATCTGGACTTCACGGAGAACCGGGACCTGACGCTCCGGGACTTCCTGGGCGACGACTGGGCAGCCCTGTGCAACCAGGCCATTGAGAAGCAGATTGAGGAGAGCAGAGACGCCGACGGCTTCACCCTGTTCTTTGCCCCCGACCAGGGCGGCTTCACCACGGTGGATGAGAGCACCAGCTTCTATGTCCGGGAGGACGGCGCGGTTGTCGTGTGCTTCCCCAAGTACAGCATCGCCGCCGGCGCGGCCGGGAATGTGGAGTTTGTGGTAGAGAGGGAGGCGTAGACCGGGAAAAACATAGAGAGCCGCACCGTTGCATACGGTGCGGCTCTTTGCTGTTCAGGCCGTGGCTACCGGCCGTACATCCTGGTGTAGTGGTACAGCTTCTTGGCCAGGGCCGGGCTGGCCTCCCCGGGGAGCAGACGCCAGCGCCAGTTGCCCCAGCCCGTGCCGGGGGTGTTCATCCGCCCCTCCGGACCCAGGCCAAGGCAGTCCTGCATCTGCACCACAAAGGTGTCCGCCACCGAGGCCATGCCCCCACGGATCATGCCCCAGTGGAAGCCCTCCGCGTCGTTGAGGCCCAGGTACTTCCGGGCAAAGGTCACGTCCGCCCGGTCCGCCTGCCAGCGCCACTGCTCCACGGTCTCGTTGTCGTGGGTGCCCACGTAGCAGACGCAGTGGCGGTCATAGGTGTGGGGCAGGTAGTTGCTGGGCTCCCGAGCGTCAAAGGCGAACTCCAGCACCTTCATCCCCGGCAGGCCCGAGTCCGCCAGCAGCCGGTGGACCTCCGGCGTGAGAAAGCCCAGGTCCTCGGCGATGAAGGACAGGTTGGGGAACCAGTTGGTCAGGGTCCCCACCAGATCCATGCCTGGCCCCTTCCGCCAGCGGCCGTTCTTGGCGGTGGTCTCCCCGTAGGGCACTGCCCAGTAGCTCTCCAGGCCCCGGAAATGGTCAATGCGGATAACGTCAAAGAGCCGGCCCGCGCCCTCCACACGGCGGATCCACCAGCCGTACCCGTCGGCCTTCATCCGCTCGTAGTCGTAGAGGGGATTGCCCCACAGCTGGCCGTCGGCGCTGAAGTAGTCCGGCGGCACCCCAGAGACCTCCGTGGGCACGTTGCCCTCCCCCAGCTGGAAGAACTCCGGCTCCGCCCACACGTCGGCGGAGTCCATGGCCACGTAGATGGGCAGATCCCCGATGATCCGGATGCCCAGGGAGTGGATGTACTCCCGCAGCGCGTCCCACTGTTTGAAGAAGAGGTGCTGCAAATAAACGTAGAACCGGATGTCCTCCGCCAGCTCCTCCCTGGCCTGCTCCAGTGCCTTCTCCCGGCGCAGGCGCAGGTCCTCGTCCGGCCAGTCCAGCCAGCTCTTCATGCCGAAACGGGCCTTGAGGGCCATGTAGAGGGCGTAGTTGTCCAGCCACTTGTTCTCGCGGGAAAAGGCCTCCACCGCCTCCCGGTCCCGGGGATAGCCGGTCTGGAAGGCCCTGCGCAGCAGGCCGAACCGGGCGGCGTAGATTTTGCCGTAGTCCACCTGCCGGGGATCGCCGCCCCAGTCCGCCGCCAGGTCCGAGGAGGAGAGGAGGCCGTCCTCCGCCAGCAGGTCCAGGTCAATGAAGTAGGGGTTGCCGGCAAAGGTGGAGAAGCTCTGGTAGGGGCTGTCGCCGTAGCTGGTGGGGCCCAGGGGCAGCAGCTGCCAGTACTTCTGGCCGGCGGCCCGGAGGAAATCGGCAAAGGCGTAGGCCTCCCGTCCCAGGGTGCCGATGCCGTAGGGGGAGGGGAGGGAGGAGATATGCAGGAGGATGCCGCTGTGGCGGTCCATAGTCCATCACTCTTTCTGTTCAGTTTTTGGGCGGCGCTTTGTTCCATCTTACCATCTGGGGCCGCCGCTGTAAAGGGACAAAAGGGCGGCCGGGTCTCTTTTTTCACCCTCGCACCTGGAAAAGGGATTCCAGTGCATGGGGGAGGGTTTGACAAAAAACTGTGAAACTCTGAAAAAAGTGACCACCCTCCGCCGGAGCATAACGAAGGGGAAACCCGGGGGGACGGGGCGGGCACAGGGTTTTGCACATTATCCACATGGTTTTCCACATCGTTATGTCAACGTCCCCTGAATGAAAAAGTTGGGAAATAGGGAAAAGGTTTGAAAAACCGGCGGAAAGAGAAGGGAATTTTTATTCGTCCGGCCCGGGGACCGGGGAGAGCTCTCTGGGGGGCAGGGTTTTCAGGAGGACCAGGGCGTAAGCCGCCACAATGGCCAGCCGGGAGGCGCTCCACAGAATCCGGGCTTCCGCCGTCAGAACCGCCTCGCTGGCAAAGGCGCCAACGCAGTTGATGGCGGCGTGGGTGAGGATACAGGGGAGCAGGCTCCCGCCCCGGTGAAAGATGAGGACAAACAGGAACCCGAGGCCGATGGCCCAGGCCACCTGGCAGAGGTTCGCCAACAGTTCCATGCCGCTGCCGTCCACCTGGTGGAGCAGATGGCCCAGGCCGAAGGTGACGCTGGAGATGACGGCCGCCTTTTTGACCCCCTCCGCCGTCAGGGCCAGGAACAGCAGACCCCGGAAGATCACCTCCTCCAGAAAGCCCACGCAGAGCATCTGGACCATATAGCAGGCCGTATCCGCCGGCGGAAGGCTGACCGCCGCCCCGTTCCAGAGGCTGCAGGAGGCCAGGACCAGCAGGGGGAGGTACCAGAGGAACCGCCGGGCCGGGAGGGCGGGCCTGCAAAGCCCGTAGCGGGCAAGGAGGCCGTTTTTCCAGATCCAGCCCAGCAGCGCCGCCGTCAGCGGGAGGCTGAAAAGGGCGTGGGCGGAGTACGTGACGCCGATCCTGCGGCTGAGGGGATAGGCGAGGGTCTGGCAGGCGCAGTAGAGGGCAATCCAGACCAGGGCAAAGGACAGAGGGCTCTTTCGATACAGTGTTTTCATTTCATATCCTCCCGGGCCGCCAGAAGGGCCCCTCGATAGGCCCGCTCCAGGTGGGCGGCCACCGTCTCCCGGTCAAATTCCAGGTGGTTGTTGGCGATGATGCTGGCATAGCCGTGGGCGAACATCGCCAGCGTGACAAAGACCTCCCTGGTCCGCTGTCCGTCCAGCCCCATGGCCCCCTGCATGGCGGAGAGCACAGGGGCGAGGGCCTGGGCGTCCACCATCTCCAGCAGGCTGTTCTCCACAGCGTACCCGGATTGGAACAGGAACCGGAACAGGTGGGGTTCCTCAATGGCGAAGCGGATGTAGTTGAGCCCCATGCCCAGCAGGGGCCCGCTTTGGGCGTCCGTATTCATCAGATAGTCTGTGTGGAATCGGTCCGCCCTGTCATAGACGGCCCTCTTCAGCTCCTCGATGGTGGCAAAGTGGTACATGACCGGCTGGGTGGAGCAGCCCAGCGCGGCCGCCACCGTCCGGGCGCTGACGCTCGCCGCCCCCGCCGTCCGGGCGACGGCAAAGGCGGCGTCCACAATCATCTCCGGGGTAATACGCGCTTTCGGCATAACGGACCTCCCTGTTTGGATTATAACGCAAGTTATATAACGGGAATTATAACCTAGGGGGCCAGCCTTGTCAACCCCTCTGGAGCAAAAATGGCCGCGCCCCGGAGATTTGTCATGATTCTCTTGTGTTTCCCCGCAGGTTGGTATAGAATGGACACACGCAGCCGGCGGCGGCCCGCCGGCGAAGGAGGAGACACAATGAAACTGGTGATATTGGACGGATACTGCCTCAACCCGGGGGATCTGAGCTGGGCGGGGCTGGAGGCGCTGGGAGAGCTGACGGTGTATGACCGCACCCCCCTGGACGACGAGGACGAGATCGTCTCCCGCGTGGGGGACTGCGAGATTGTTCTGACCAACAAGACCCCCCTCTCCCGGCCCGTGCTGGACCGATGCCCCCAGGTGCGCTATATCGGTCTGCTGGCCACGGGGTACAACGTGGTGGACGTGGACGCGGCCCGGGAGCGGGGCATCCCCGTGTGCAATGTGCCCGGCTACGGCACCAGCTCCGTGGCCCAGTTCGCCATCGCCCTGCTGCTGGAGATCTGCTGCCGGGTGGGACACCACGATCAGGCGGTCCACCAGGGCCGCTGGTCCGCCTGCCCGGACTACTGCTTCTGGGACTACCCCCTGGTGGAGCTGGCGGGCAAGACCATGGGCATTGTGGGCTTCGGCAGCATCGGTCAGGCCGTGGGGCGCATCGCCGGGGCCCTGGGCATGGAGGTGATCGCCACCGGCCCCCGGCCCTGGGCGGAGGGGACCCGTCCGGCCCCCTGGGTCCCCATGGAGGAGCTGCTGGCCCGCAGCGACGTGGTGAGCCTCCACTGCCCCCTGTTCCCGGAGACCCGGGGCCTCATCAATCGGGAGACTATCGGCGGGATGAAGGACGGGGCCATTCTGCTCAACAACAGCCGGGGTCCCCTCATCGTGGAGCGGGACGTGGCCGACGCCCTCAACAGCGGCAAGCTCCTCGCCGCCGGCGTGGACGTGGCGGACGCGGAGCCCATCCCCGCAGACAGCCCTCTGCTCACGGCGAGAAACTGCCTTATCACCCCCCACATCAGCTGGGCCCCCCTGGAGGCCCGGCGGCGTCTGCTGGACACGGTGGCGGAGAACCTGAGAGCCTTCCTGGCGGGCAGAGCGCAGAACGATGTCAGCCGGTAAGCCGGTATCCCTTTTAGAGAAAACGACGACTACCCAAAAGGAGGAAAGCCCGTTGACCAAATGGCTCAGGCCGGCGGCGGAGAGCTGGCCGGGGAGATTCCTGTCCAACATCCTGCGCCGGTACTTTATCCACGACGTGGGGCGGCAGGCGGCGGCCCTGGCCTACTACCTGCTCTTCATGCTCTTCCCCTTTCTGATCTTCCTCAGCAGCCTCCTGGGTCTGCTGGATCTGGACATCTCCAGCATCACCCGCTCCCTGGAGGCCCTGCTGCCGGCGGGGGTGCTGGAGGTGGTGGAGACCTACCTCAGCTACGTCAGCCACACCTCCAGCGCGGCCATGCTCTGGTTCGGACTGGTGTTCTCCATCTACTTCCCCATGCGGGCGGCGGACTGCCTGATGCACGCGGTGCGCCGGGCCTACCACCTGCCCCAGCCGAAAAACCAGATCCTCTACATGGCCAAGGTGCTGCTGTACACCGTGTTCCTGCTGGTGACCATCGCCCTCACCCTGGCCCTGGTCACGGTGGGGCGGCAGGCCCTGCAATTCGCCGGGCGGTTTGTGGTGGTGCCGGAGGCGTTTATCGAGCTGTGGTCCGATCTGCGGTTCCTGGTGCTGGGGGCGGTGATGTTCGCCGCCGTGGGGCTGCTGTACGCGGCCGCCCAGGACGCCCGCCAGCGGCCCGGCGCCATTGTCCCCGGAACCCTCATCGCCCTGGTGGGGTGGATGGTGGTGTCGGCGGCCTTCTCCTTCTATGTGGAGAACTTCGCCAACTACTCCGTCATCTACGGCGCGCTGGGCACGGTGATCGTGCTGATGATGTGGCTGAACCTGACGGCGGTGGCGCTCATCATGGGCGCGGAGGTCAACGGCGCGCTGCTGGCCATGGAGAGAAAACAGGGCCCCTCGGGGGCAGAGAGCAAGGAGACAAGGATACCATGAAAATCATTATCATCGGCAGCGGCAAGGTGGGCTTCACCCTGGCCAAGCAGCTGAGCGGAGAGAACCACGATCTGGTGCTCATCGACCACCGGGCGGAGGCCATGCAGGTGGCCGACAACACCCTGGACATCCTGTGTCTGGAGGGCAGCGGCGCGTCCATCCAGATCCTGCTGGAGGCCGGGGTCCGCGCGGCGGATCTGGTCATCTCCGTCACCGGGTCCGACGAGCTGAACATCGTCTGCTGCCTCATCGCCAAGAAGCTGGGGGCCCGGCACACCGTGGCCCGCATCCGGTCCCCGGAGTACTTCCGGGAGGCCAACCTCCTCAAGCGGGAGGTGGGGCTGAACATGATTATCAACCCCGAGTACGCCGCCGCCCAGGAGATCAGCCGCCTGCTGCGGGTACCCTCCGCCTTCAGCGTGGAGACCTTCGCCCGGGGGCTGGTGGAGCTCATCGGCTTCCCCATTCTGGAGAGCGACGGTCTGGCGGGGCTGAGCCTCTTTGAGTACAACAAGCGCCGCTCCAACGGCGTGCTCATGTGCGCCGTCATCCGGGGCGGCGAGGTGTATGTGCCCAACGGCCGCTTTGTGCCCCAGGTGGGGGACAAGGCCTATGTGATCGGCTCTCAGCGGGAGATCGCCAGCTTTTTCCATGCCCTGGGCCGGGACGGCAACCGCATCCGGGACATCACCGTCCTGGGCGGCAGCAAGATCGCCACCTACCTCACCTGGGCGGTGGAGAAGGTGGGCATGCGGGTGCGGATTGTGGAGCAGGACCCGGTCAAGTGCCTCTCCCTGTCGGAGAAGCTGCCGGACTCCATGATCCTCCAGGGGGACGGCACGGACAGCGCGGTCATTGACGCCGAGGGCCTGCTGGAGACGGACGCCTTCATCGCCCTGACCAACCGGGACGAGGAGAACCTGCTCATGGCCATGACCGCCCAGCGCTACGGGGTGAAAAAGGTGATCGCCAAGATGAGCCGGCCCAACTATATCGACATGATGCGGGAGTCCGGGGTGGACAGCATCATCAGCCCCAAGGACATCACGGCCAACCAGATCTCCGCCTATGTCCGGGCCATGGCCCGCAGCGAGGGCAGCGCGGTGGAGAACCTGTACAAGCCTCTGGGCGGGGCCATCGAGGCGGTGGAGTTCACCGCCACCGCCACCACCCGGTTTCTGGACACCCCCCTCAAGGACCTGCGGCTCAAGCCGGGGATGCTGGTGGCCGCCATCGCAAGGGAGGGAAAGATCCTCATCCCCGACGGCTCCACCTCCATCCGGGCCGGGGACAAGGTGATCGTTATGGCAAAGAGCATCTTCCTCCAGGATCTGGACGAAATCCTGGAGGAGGCCGGAAAGACAAAGTAACGAAAGAAGGCCTCTGTCAACGACATGAACTATAAACTGGTATTTCACATTCTGGGCCTCATATTGCGGGTGGAGGCGGCGCTGATGCTGCCGGCGGCGATCATCGGCCTGGCCACCGGAGGGGACGGCCCCGCCTTCCTCCTCTCGGCGCTCATCACCCTGGCCGTGGGACAGGCCCTGGCCATGCTGCCGGGGGAGAACATGAAGATGCAGGCCAGGGACGGCTTTGCCGCCGTGGCCCTGAGCTGGATCGGCCTCTCCCTCTTCGGAGCCCTGCCCTATGTGTTCTCCGGGGTGCTGCCCAACTATGTGGACGCGGTGTTCGAGACCGTGTCCGGCTTCACCACCACCGGGGCAACGGTGTTCACCTTCATGGAGGGCCAGCCCCTGGGGGTGCTGTTCTGGCGGGCCCAGACCCAGTGGATGGGCGGCGTGGGGGTGCTGGTGCTGGCCCTGGCCCTGGTGCCCAAGCTGGGGGAGGGCAGCGTGTTCCTCATGCGGGCGGAGAGCCCGGGCCCCATCAAGAGCAAGCTGACCCCCCGGGTGGGGGACACGGCCAAGATCCTCTACAGCATCTATATCGGCCTCACCGCAGCGGAGATCCTCTGCCTGCGTCTGGCGGGGATGCCCTGGTTTGACTGCGTTATCCACGCCTTCACCACCATCTCCACCGGCGGCTTCTCGGTGAAGAACGCCAGCATCGCCGCCTACGGAAGCCTGACCATCGAGTGGATCATCATCGTGTTCATGTTCCTCTCGGGCATCAACTTCGCCCTGCTCTACTACGCCATATGCCGCAACTTCCGGGCCGTGTTCCACAGCGGGGAGCTGCGCTCCTACACCCTCATGACCGTGGGGGCCTCGGCGCTGATCGTGCTCAATCTGGTCTGCCACGCCTCCTGGGCCCTGGACGCCCGGACGGTGACGGACAGCGTGTTCCAGGTGGTGACGCTGATGACCACCACCGGGTATATGACCTATGACTACGTGCTCTGGCCCACCTTCTCCCAGGTGGTGCTGGTGCTGGTGATGTTCGCCGGGGGCTGCGCCGGGTCCACCGCCGGGGGCATCAAGCAGATCCGGGTGGTGCTGCTGGTGAAGAACCTGCGCCGGGAGGTGCAGCGCATCCTCCACCCCCGGGTGGTGACCACCATCCGCAGCGACGGCGAGCGGGTGGACGAGCCCATCCTCTCCGGCATCACCCTGTTCTTTTTCGCCTATATCTTTCTGCTGCTCATCGGGACCCTGGTGGTGGCCTGGGACGACGTGGGCTTCACCGCCGCCTTCACCGCCTCCCTGACGTGCATCAGCAATGTGGGCCCGGCCTTTGACATCCTGGGCCCCACGGGCAATTTCTTCGCCCTCTCCAATGTGAGCAAGCTGTTTCTGAGTCTGAACATGCTGCTGGGGCGGCTGGAGATCATGCCCCTGCTGCTGCTGCTGTTCCCCAGCCTGTGGCGGAAGCGGTAGGACTGCTATAGAAAAGAGGAATGTGATATGCGCATCTACGGACTTCAGCAGGACTCCATTGTGGACGGTCCCGGCTTCCGATTCGCCTGTTTTGTCCAGGGCTGTCCCCACGGCTGCCCGGGCTGCCACAACCCGGACAGCCACAACGCCGCCGGCGGGCGGGAGATGACGGTGGAGGAGGTGGCGGAGCAGCTGCTGGGCAACCCCCTCACCGACGGGCTGACCCTCTCCGGCGGCGAGCCCTTCGCCCAGCCGGAGGACTGCCTGCGTCTGGCGAGGATCGCCCATGGGCACGGTCTGAACGTGTGGAGCTACAGCGGCTGGACCTTCGAGTACCTGCGTGATCAGGGGACGGCGGCCCAGCGGGCCCTGCTGGAGGAGCTGGACGTGCTGGTGGACGGCCCCTTCCTGCTGGACCAGCGGACCCTGGCCCTGCCCTGGCGGGGCAGCCGGAACCAGCGGGTGATCGACGTGCCCGCGTCTCTGAGGGCGGGGGAGGCGGTCCAGCGGCCGGATGAGAGCATGTGAGGAGAGGCCGGACGGATATTCCGTCCGGCCTCTCAGGCTGTCGGGAGATGGAGCTGTCAGGGGAAGGCTGGCGGAAGGGACGCAGAAATAGAGGGTAAAAAGGGGGCGGGAGCTGCCGCTGCAAAAATGGATTTTCCTCCCCCTGTTTGAAAATTTGACGAACTGGGAAAAATCTGATACAATAGACCCCATTCCACAAAAAGCGAGGATTTCACCCATGATCGACCGACTGATTTCTATGATACTGGCGGGGCTGCTCTGCCTGGGCCTGACCACTCCCGCCGCCCCTGGGGCGGACGTCCCGGCGGTCTCCGCCCCCGCAGCCCTCTCCCTGGACCGGGCCCCCGCCTACAGCGACGTACCCGCGGACCACTGGTCCGCCGGCAGCGTACAGCGGGCTGCGGAGCTGGGCCTGTTCCACGGTGTGGAGGAGCGCGTCTTCGGCCTGGGCCAGCCCATCTCCCGGGCCGCCTTTGTCACCGCCCTCATGCGCCTCTTTGCCTGGGAGCCGGTGACGCCGGAGGAGAACGCCTTTACCGACGTCACAGCGGAGCGGTGGTTCTACAGCGCGGTGGAGACCGCGCTGGCCAACGACGCCATTGCCGCCGCCGAGAGCACCTTCCGTCCCACTGAGGACGTGACCCGGGAGGAGATGGCCTCCATGCTCATCCGTGCCCTGGGCTACACCTCCCTGGCCGGCGTGGCCGCCAGCTACAGCGCCCCCTTCAGCGATGTGAACACCAACAAGGGCTTTATTGTTCTTGCCCATGATCTGGGAATCGTGGGGGGCGTGGGGGACGATCTCTTCGCCGCCGGCGGCACCGCCACCCGGGAGCAGGCCGCCGCCATGCTGGTGCGGGTCCACGATCTGCTCACCGCCCAGTCCACCCTCCTGGAGGAGCCGGGGGACTGCCGGACCGTCACCGTGGCCACCCCCGCGCCGGAGGAGGGAGCCGAGCTGCCCACCACCCCCCTGGAGCCCCTGACGGAGCTCTACGACACCCTGCGGCAGCTGAAAAACAGCGGCGCGGATATGGACCAGATCGTCCTCTGCCTCTCCGCCGGCGGAACGGGGACTGTGGTGGACCAGGACGGGACCATCCTCTCCACGGACGTCTTCACCGCCGGGCAGGTGGAGGAGCTGCTGGGGCAGAAGGGGGTTAAGACCTACTACTCCGAGCGCTATGAGAGCAACTACTGTATCTACACCCCCCGGGAGGGGCAGACGGCGGTGGTGTGGTATCAGAGCGAGGAGAGCCTGGCGGCCAAGCTCCAGCTGGCCCGCCTGTTCGGCGTCACGAAGTTCATGCTGGTCTGACGCCTCTATACGAGCGCTCCGGGCGGCCATATGGCCGCCCGGAGCGCTTTTTCACTGTTCGGATGACGCCTTTGCCCGCCGGCTCTCCCGCCACAGGCGGTCCGCCTCCGGCTGCCAGCATTGGGCGTAGGACACGCACTTGCCGCACAGGTGCTCCACACTCTCCGGGGACTGGAGGTCCGTGGAGCGGGCCCCGGTGCGGTTCACCATCTCCCGGAGGATGTCCGGGTTCTCCAGCATGGGGCAGGGCCGCAGGTGGTTGCCGTTGAAGGGCTGGCCCTCGTGGTAGGCCATGAAGAGGGGGCTTTGCAGGCACTCCAGCAGGCTCTTCTCCCGGATGTTGGCGTCGGAGTAGTGGATGAACACGCAGGGGTCCACGTCCCCGTTGGCGTTGATGTGGAGGTACCGCCGGCCGCCGGCAATGCACCCGCCCACGTATTCCCCGTCGTTCTGGAAGTCCATGGCAAAGAGGGGCTTTGTGGAGCGAATCTCCCGGATGCGGTGATACATGGTCTCCCTCTGCCGGGGACTGGGCAGCAGGGCGGGGGCGGCGTCGTTGCCCACGGGCATGTAGTGGAAGTACCAGATGAACCGGGCCCCCCAGGCCGTCAGCTGGTCAATGAAGGCGTCGGAGCTGATGGAGTCCAGGTTCTGACTGGTATAGCAGGCGGAGATGCCGAAGGGCAGCCGGTTCTCCCGGAGGATCTCCATGGCCCGGACCACCTTCCGGTACACCCCATCCCCCCGGCGGCCGTCGGTGGCCGCCTCAAAGCCCTCCAGACTGATGGCGGGGATGAAATTCTTCACCGCCAGCATGTCCTTGGCAAAGGCGCTGTCGATGAGGGTGGCGTTGGTGAAGGCCAGGAACTGGCAGTCCGGGTGCCGCCGGCACAGGGTCATCAGATCGCGCTTGCGGACCAGGGGCTCGCCGCCGGTGTAGATGTACATGTAGACGCCCAGGGCCTTGCCCTGGCGGATGATGCTGTCGATCTCCTCCAGGCTCAGGTTCAGCTTGTTGCCGTACTCTGCGGCCCAGCACCCGGTGCAGTGGAGGTTGCAGGCGCTGGTGGGGTCCAGGAGGACGGCCCAGGGGATGTTGCAGCCGTACTCCGCCCGGTATTTCTCCTGGATGGGCCAGCCGATGATGTTTGCGTTGAGGAAGAAGTTCTCAAAGGTGGCCTTGAGCACCTCGTTGTCCACATCGCGGAAGATGCTCATGATGAGCTGGTACATGTTGTTGTCCGGATCGCTGATGACCCGGCGGAAGGCGTCCCGCTGCTCCTGGAAGCTGTCGGGGCCGGTTCCGGCCAGCTTGTCCACCCACTCCATCAGCTTGGGCAGGTTGCGCTCCGGGTCCTTCTCAATGTAGCCGAAGGCCGTCTTCAGGCCCAGCTTGCTCAGCGTTTTTGGAACCATGGCGATTCTCCTTTTCTGTCTCTTAAAATCTGTAATCCCTGTATCCACAGCAGTTGAACACGGTCCGGCCGGTATGAATACAGTCTCTGAATCTTGACGCTCGCGTCCCGTGCCGCCGTTCTGGCGGCGTTTTTGTCCGCCCTCAGCATAGCCCTCCGCTCCGATTTTCTCAAGGGACACAGCGCCCCGGACGGCCCAAAATGTACCATTCCGGGCGTTCTGTCTCAATTCGCGTCATTTTTCCCCCTTTGGTCAAAAACCGCCGGCCGCCCCTCCGGATAAAAAAAGTCAAAAACCGGCAAACCCATTGACAAGGGGCATTCCAATCTCATATAATATAAGAGGGTATAGGGAAAGAGAAAAAGCAAACTGAATAAGTATTGTGAGGTGCGAAGAGATGACAAGTATCCGCAAGAAAATCACGGTATGCCTGATGGCAACCGTCGTGATCGCGCTGCTCCTGGTGGGAGCAACCAGCATTACCCTCAACTACCGGAGCACCCTTGCCACAGTGGAGCAGATGATGAGCGAGACCGCTGTGCTGGCCGCAGAGCGGGTGGAGCAGGAGCTGATCGCCTACAGGAATGTGGCCATGGACACGGGCTGCATCCCCCAGCTCTCCGACGGCATGGCGTCGGTGGAGGTCAAGCGGGCCATCATCGACGAGCGGGTGTCCATGCACGGCTTCCAGCGGGGCAACATCGTGGGCATCAACGGCAAGAGCATCTTCGACGGCAACGACTACTCGGACCGGGAGTACGTGCAGCAGGCCATGGCCGGCGCCGTCTATGTGTCCGAGCCCCTGGTCAGCAAGGTCACAGGGGAGCTGTCCATCATCGTGGCCGCGCCCATCTACGCCGGCGGCAGCCGGGGCGGCTCCATTGTGGGCGTGGTGTACTTTGTGCCTCCGGAGACCTTCCTCAACGACATCGTCTCCTCCATCAAGGTCAGCGAGAACAGCAGGGCCTACATGATTAACAAGTCCGGCGACACCATCGCCGACAACACCCTGGACACCATCACCACCCAGAATATCGAGCGGGAGGCCCAGAGCGACGCCTCCCTGAAAGAACTGGCCGCCATCCACGGGGAGATGCGCCAGGGGAAGAACGGCTTCGGCGGTTTTAAGAGCAGCAGCGGCCCTTACTACGCGGCCTACGCCCCCGTAAGCGGCACCGACGGCTGGAGCATCGCCGTGACGGCCATGCAGCAGGACTACCTGAAGGATACATATGTAGGAATGCTGATTAACGTGCTGGTGGTGGTGGTTTCCGCCCTGGCCTCCATCGTGGTGGCCCTGAAGCTCTCCAGCAACATCAGCAATCCCATGCGGGCCTGCTGCCAGCGGATGCAGCAGCTGGTGGAGGGCGATCTCAAGTCCCCCGTCCCCCAGGCCAGCGGCCAGGATGAGACTGCGGAGCTGACTCGGGACACGGCGGACATGGTCACCGGGCTGAACACCATCATCGCCGACATCGACTACCTGCTCACGGAGATGGCGGGTAAGAACTTCGACATACACTCCGCCCACAGCGAGGCCTACGTAGGCGAGTTCCAGGGCCTTCTCCAGTCCATGCGCCACCTGAACAGGGAGCTGAGCAGCACCCTGCGGCAGATTGACTCCGCCGCCGCCCAGGTCTCCTCCGCCAGCAGTCAGGTGTCCACCGGCGCCCAGCGGCTCAGCGAGGGCTCCATGGAGCAGGCCAGCGCGGTGGAGGAGCTGGCGGCCACCATCAACGACATCTCCGCCAGCGCCAAGGAGACCGCCGCCGCCTCCGCCCAGGCGGGCCAGTTCGTGGAGCAGGCCGGCGCGCAGTTGGGCATCAGCGTGGAGTACGTCAAGGATCTGAACACGGCCATGGAGCGCATCTCCACCTCCTCCGAGGAGATTTCCAAGATCATCGCCGCCATTGAGAACATCGCCTTCCAGACCAACATTCTGGCCCTGAACGCCGCCGTGGAGGCCGCCCGGGCGGGCACCGCCGGCAAGGGCTTCGCCGTGGTGGCCGACGAGGTGCGCAACCTGGCCTCCAAGTCCGACGAGGCGGCCAAGGCCACCAAGGAGCTCATCGAGGGCTCCATCGCCGCCGTCACCGAGGGCGGACAGGTGGTGAACAAGGTCACCGAGTCCCTGGAGCGGACCAGCGTTATTGCCGGAAACGTGACCACCCAGATGAACATCGTGGTCCGGGCCGTGGAGAGCCAGACCACCGCCATTGCCCAGGTCACCGAGGGGGTGGACCAGATTTCCAGCGTGGTCCAGACCAACTCCGCCACCGCCCAGGAGAGCGCCGCGGCCAGCGAGGAGCTGTCCGCCGAGGCCAACAGCCTCAAGCATCTGGTGGACCAGTTCATTCTGGCAAGGGATTGATCGCCTACAGACTGCCCCCCGCGCCCAGGCGCGGGGGGCTTTTGCGTCCACCGCCCGGCACTCTGCACAAAACGCTCCCCCGATTTTTGTGCCGTCTTGGACAGAATCCACCCAATAATCGCAGTTTTGTCCTGTTCCGTTTTGGTGCGTGCCACCTTATAATATATCTATGGAAGATACTGTCCCAGCGTCTAAATTGATGAAAAGGAGAAAACATTATGAAGAAAGCTCTTGCCATTCTGTTGGCCCTGGTCATGACCCTGGCCCTGGCGGCCTGCGGCGGAAACAACGACAAGCCCGCCGATCCCGCCCCCGCCGCCCCCAGCGAGCCGGCCAAGACCCCCGATCCCGCCACCGCCGACGGCGGGGACAAGGACTACTCCGGCTACACCATCCGCATCTACTCCAACTCCAACTCCACCGAGCGCACCACGTGGCTCATCAACGAGGCCAGGGACGCCGGCTTCACCATTTCCATTGACGACAACTCCGTCATCTCCGGCGACACCGCCGCCATCCAGGCCGCCAACGAGAACAAGGATGGCGACATCCTCTTCGGCCTCAACGAGACCCGCTGGAGCCAGGTGGTGGGCGGCACCTACGAGAACCTGAAGCTGGTGGACTGGACCCCCTCCTGGTCCGCTGAGGTGGGCGAGTACGTCTACCCCGGTCAGGCCTACGGCCTTGTCATCCAGAACGTGCTGATGCTCTACCGCAACGACGAGCTGGGCACCAACGGCGCGGAGCTCCACTTTGACCACTGGGCGGACATCGTGGACTGCGGCTACAGCTGGTACCGCCAGAACAAGGTGGGCGGCACCACCAACGCCAACATCAACTCCGCCATGCTCTACGCCTTTGTGGATCCCGCCTCCCCCGCCGGCGGCATCAGCGTGGACGGCTGGAAGACCCTGTGGAAGTACTGCGAGGAGGGCAAGAGCGGCGGCGACGACTACAAGTACGGCTTTGATCCCCTCAACAAGGGCGACGTACAGGTCTCCACCTTCTACTCCTCCTCCCTCTACGGCAAGATCGACGCTGCCGGCGAGAGCTCCGACAAGCCCCTCAAGGGCACCATGGAGCCGGAGAACTGGGCCCTGGTGGACATTGCCGACGGCACCTACTACATCGCGGAGTACATCGGCGTGCTGGACAAGGCCGGCCGCAGCGACGAGGAGACCGAGGCTGTGAAGGCCTTTGCCGAGTGGTTCGGCTCCGCCGACGTGCAGGCCGCCTGGGGCGAGGAGTTTGACTCCTATCCCTGCAACCAGGAGGCCGCCAACATCCTCTACCCCGACGGCGTGCCCGAGATCTACACCCTCAAGAACTTCGCCCTGACCAAGGTGGACGGCGACACCACCTATGCCGAGTACGTGGCCAGCCACTCCAGCGAGTGGACCAACATCATGACCAATCTGGGCTTCTACTGGGCGGACGCCAGCGGCGCGGCCTCTGAGCCCGACTGGGACAGCCTGGATTGGACCACGCTCACCCAGTCCGCCGGCTGATACATTATTTTCCATACACGCGGTTAGACGGCAAATTTCACTTTGCCGGCGCCTTCATTGGGGTGCGGGACGGTTTTATGCCCGCACCCCAATTCCAACCCGGAGAGAAGAACCAATTTCGAGAGAGAGGGAGAGGCTTCTATGATTCGCTTGAACGACATTGTGGTCAAATTCGGCGACTTCACCGCCCTGCACAGCATCAACGTCCACGTGAAGGAGGGGGAGTTCTTCACCTTCCTGGGCCCCTCCGGCTGCGGGAAGACCACCACCCTGCGCACCCTCACCGGCTTTATCGAGCCCGTGTCCGGCAGCGTGGTGGTGAAGGGGAAGGACATCACCCATGTGCCCATTGAGGAGCGCAGCATCGGCATTGTCTTTCAGTCCTACGCCCTGTTCCCTACCATGACCGTCTACGACAACATCGCCTTTGGCCTGAAGCTGAAAAAGCTGAAGAAGCCGGAGGTGGACCGCCGGGTCCGGGAGATCGCCCGGAAGGTGGACCTCAGCGACGAGCAGCTGGCCAAGGCGGTCAGCCAGCTCTCCGGCGGCCAGCAGCAGCGGGTGGCCATCGCCCGGGCTCTGGTCACCGGCCCGGCCATCATCTGCATGGACGAGCCCCTGTCCAACTTGGACGCCAAGCTGCGGGTGCAGCTGCGCAACGAGCTGAAAAAGATGCAGAAGGACTTCGGCATCACCACCATCTACGTCACCCACGACCAGGAGGAGGCTCTCACCCTCTCCGACAGGATCGCCGTGTTCAACAAGGGGGTCATCGAGCAGGTGGGGACGCCCAACGAGGTCTACAACCACTCGGCCACAGAGTTTGTGTGCAACTTCATCGGCGACATCAACCGCCTGGAGCCGGAGGCGGTGCGGGCCCTGAACCAGGCCGGCGGCTCCGTTGATCCGGCGGCCCGCAACTATATCCGCCTGGAGCGCATCCACGTGAACGTGGAGCCCAAGGCGGGGGCGGCGGCGCTGGAGGGCACGGTGGACAGCCGGGAGTACTACGGCCTGTACATCAAGTACTATATCCGTCTGGCCGGCCAGACCATCAAGGTCATTGAGAAAAACGACGGCGTGAACATCTACGAGGCGGGCCAGCGGGTCCGGGTGGTCATGGATCCCAGGGATGTGATGGCCTACCCCGCGGCCGCCCAGCAGTAAAAGGGATCAATAGGAGGTGTGCCCCATGAGCGCGACACGTTCCCAGCGCCTCAGCCCCAAGCTCCTGGTGAAGGTCTTCGGCTTCGCCTTTTTCGCATACCTGTTTCTGGGCTTCATGCTTCTGCCCTGCCTGAACACCCTGGCCAGCGTGTTCAACACCGTCAACGCCGCCGGAGAGCGGGACCCCCTGGCGGTGATCCGCTTCTTCTTCGCCGGCAGCATGGGCTCCTACGTGTGGAACTCCCTGAAGCTGGCCGTTTGCCTGGTGGTGACGGTGAACGTGGTGGGCGTGTCCACCGTGCTTCTGACGGAGTACTTTGACATCAAGGGCGCGCGGATCCTCCGCCTGGGCTATATGACCACCCTCATCTACTCCGGCGTGGCCCTGGTGACCGGCTACCTGTTCCTCTACGACAGCAACGGCATCATCACCACCCTGCTGGTCAACGCCTTCCCGGGCGTGAACCCCAACTGGTTCTCCGGGTTCAACGCCGTGCTCTTCACCATGACCTTCGCCTGCACCAGCAACCACATGCTCTTTCTGCGAAACGCCATCCGGGGCATCGACTACAACACCGTGGAGGCGGCCCGGAACATGGGAGCCAAGCCCTTCAAGGTCCTCTGGAAGGTGGTCTTCCCCACCCTGGTTCCCACCATGTTCTCCCTGACGGTCATGACCTTCATCACGGGCCTGTGCGCCATGTCCGCCCCCACCCTGCTGGGCTACGACTCCATCAACCCGGAGATCGTCCGTCTGGCCGGCTCCTCCTCGGCCGACGAGGCCTTCCCCCAGGCCCGGGCGGCCCTGCTGAGCATTATCCTGGCCCTGTTCACCATCGTGCTGCTGACAGTGCTCTCCTCCTACGAGCGAAAGGGCCACTACCTGTCGGTTTCCAAAACCAAGGCCAAGCTGCAAAAGCAGAAGATCGCCAACCCGGTCTCCAACCTCCTGGCCCACATCTACGCCTATGTGCTCTTCATCATCTACATGATCCCGGTGGTGATGATTATCATCTTTTCCTTCCAGACCTATGGGGCCATCCGCATGAAGAAGCTGGATCTCACCAACTGGACCCTGGTGAACTTCTTCGGCTCCGAGGACTACCAGTACCTCACCAACCGGGGCACCTACAAGACCCGCAAGGGCTCCATCTCCGGCCTCTTCGCCAACGAGGCCACCCTGGGGGGCATCAAGCTCAGCTTTGTGCTCTCCGCCATTGCCGCCGCCCTGGCCTGCGTGATCGTGGTGGTGGCCTGCAACTACATCTTCAAAAACCGCAATAAGAAGTCGGGCACGGCGCTGGAGTACGCCCTCCTCTTCCCCTGGCTGCTGCCCACCATTCTGATCTGCTACTCCTACCGCATCTACTTCAACAGCGAGGACGTGTGGTACGTGGGGGGCAGCAACCTCTACTACGGGGAGCACGTGCGGCTGCTGATTATCCTGGCCTACACGGTGGTGAAGCTGCCCTTCTCCCTGCGGATGATTAAGGCGGCTTTCTACGCCATTGACGAGGAGCTGGAGGACGCGGCCAAGAACCTGGGGGCCAGCCCCCTGGTCACCTTCCTGAAGGTGAAGCTGCCCATCATCCTGCCCTCGGTGCTGGCGGTGTTCGCCCTGAACTTCAACGCCCTGTTCACGGAGTACGACATGTCCGCCACCTTCGCCAGCTCCTACGGCACCACCTACGCCATGGTCATCCAGTCCATGTGCGCGGAGGAGGGGCTCTACGGCTACAACGTCAACGCCTCGGGCCGCCGGTGCGCGTCCACGGTGTTCATCATGATCGTCTCCGGCGTGATCCTCTATCTGGTCTACGGCGTGGGGGCCCGGGACCTGGGGGAGCGGCTGGAGATCCGGGACCGCCGCCGCAAGCGGCTGGAGCGCATCCAGGCAAAATTCAAGAGATAGGAGATCACCATGATTCGCAATATTGTCTTCGACATGGGCAACGTGCTCATCCACTACATCCCCCAGGTGTTCATGGACCGGCTGGGGGTGCCGGAGGAGGACCGGCCCCTGCTGGCCCGGGAGGTGTTCGGGTCTGTGGAGTGGATCCGCATGGACCGGGGGACCCTGGGCCAGGAGGAGGCCGTGGCCGCCATGGAGGCCCGTCTGCCCCGGCGTCTGTGGGAGTACGCCCGCAGGCTGGTGCTGGGCTGGTGGCTGGACGGCCCCCTCATGCCCATGGAGGGCATGGCGGCGCTGCTGGAGGAGCTGAAGGGCCTGGGCTATGGCCTCTACCTCCTCTCCAACGCCACGGTGCGCCAGCCGGAGTACTTCCCTGACATACCCGGCAGCCAGTTCTTTGACGGCGCGGTTATCTCCGCCCACTGGAAGGTCCTCAAGCCGGAGCGGGAGATCTACGAGATCCTGTTCCGGGAGTACGGCCTGGACCCGTCGGAGTGCTTCTTTGTGGATGATCTGAACATCAACGTGGAGGGGGCCCTCTGCGCGGGCATGGACGGATATGTCTTTGACGGCGACATGGGCCGCCTCCGTCAGGCCCTGCGCCAGGCGGGCGTGATGGTGAAAACAGGAGAAAACTGATAAAATCCCCGGGAAATCGAGAAGTGTCTTTGGACATATTGACATTTTCCCCTGGAAGCACTACAATAAAACCACTGATCGGAGGGGGAGCGCCCCTCCGGCGGGAAATACGATTGGAGGAACAAACGCATGAAGAAGTTTTTATCTCTGCTGCTTGTCCTGCTGATGGCCCTGTCTCTGGCGGCCTGCGGCGGCAAGGACGACAACAAGCCGGCGGACCAGACCCCGCCGCCCGCCGATAACCAGACCGACAGCCAGAAGCCGGCGGACAGCAACGAGCCCGCCGCCCCCGCCGATCCCATGGCGGAGCTGGTGGCCGCGGCCCAGGCCGAGGGCGAGCTGGTGGTCTACGGCTCCTGCGAGGAGGAGTACCTCTCCGCCGCCTGCGAGCACTTCCAGGAGCTCTACGGCATCAAGACCACCTATCAGCGCCTGTCCACCGGCGAGGTCCAGGCCAAGATTGAGGAGGAGAACGGCAACCCCTCCGCCGACGTGTGGTTCGGCGGCACCACCGATCCCTACAACGTGGTGGCGGCCGAGGGCCTGCTGGAGGCCTATGACGCGGCCAACGCCTCCCACCTGCTGGACGCCCAGTACCGGGACGCTGACGGCTACTGGTACGGCATCTACAAGGGCATTCTGGGCTTCATGGTCAACAAGGACGAGCTGGCCCGCATGAACCTGGAGGCCCCCCAGGACTGGCAGGATCTGCTCAAGGAGGAGTACAAGGACCTGATCTGGCTGTCCAACTACAACACCGCCGGCACCGCCAAGCTGGTCATCAACACCATGATCCAGAAGTACGGCCACGACGAGGGCATTCAGTACCTGGTCGACCTGGACAAGAACATTGAGGTGTACACCAAGTCCGGCTCCGGCCCGTCCAAGAACGTGGGCACCGGCGAGTGCGTGGTGGGCATCGGCTTCCTCCACGACGGCATCACCCAGATCGTGGACAACGGCTATGAGAACATCGAGCTGGTGATCCCCTCCAGCGGCACCTCCTTCGAGGTGGGCGCCACCGCCATCTTCAAGGGCGCGGCCCATCCCAACGCCGCCAAGCTGTGGATTGAGTACGCCCTGTCCCCCGAGTGCGTGGAGCTGGCCGACGACTACGGCTCCTACCAGTTCCTGGTCATCGACAACGCCCAGCAGCCCTCCCAGGCTGCGGACTTCGGCCTGGACCCCAACAACGTCATGAAGTACGACTTCGAGGACGCCAAGAACAATATCACCACCTATATTGAAGAGGTCATGAGCGCCCTGGGCGGCGGCGATGACCGCTTCCAGACCGAGTAAATCGAACCCAGCACAGATGGGGGATGGCCCACGCCGCCATCCCCCGTTTTGTATCCATTCTTTTTCTTAAAAGAAAAAGAATCAAAAAGAACCCTACTTTTTCTTGAAAGAAAAAGTAGGCAAAAAGAACTTTAGAGGTGTTTTGATAACTGCCAGCTGTCTAACGCGCGATCGTGAGATTGCCTGTACCCATACGCGCAGCTTCTAAAGTTTTTCTTTTGATTCTTTTCTTTGTTCACAAAGAAAAGAATGAAGACCTGTTCTGTGTTTTGTGACAAGAAAGGAGGGCTACCCTTGGCGAAAAGTCAGAGCGCGATGCTGGACCGGAAAAAGCTGATGGCGGACCCGATCATGGTGCTGACCATTGTGGTCCTCATCACATTCCTCACCCTGTTCATCCTCTACCCCCTGGCCATCCTGCTGGTGGACAGCTTCTACGGCGGGAACGGCTTCACCCTGGCCACCTTCCAGCGCATCATGGCCATGCCCAACTTCATCACCGCCATCACCAACACCCTGAAGGTGGGCTTCCTGGTGGGCATTCTGTCCACCATTGTGGGCCTGCTGTTCGCCTATGTGGAGGTTTACGTCCGGGTGGGCAAGGCGGTAGGCGGCCTCTTCAAGGTGGTGTCCATGCTGCCGGTGGTGTCGCCGCCCTTTGTGCTGAGCCTTTCCATGATTATGCTCTTCGGCAAGGCGGGGCTCATCACCCGGTTCCTGCTGGGCATCTACGACAATAACGTGTACGGGTTCTGGGGCATCGTCATCGTCCAGACCCTCACCTTCTTCCCCGTGTGCTACATGATGCTCAAGGGCCTGCTGAAGAACATAGACCCCTCCCTGGAGGAGGCGGCCCGGGACATGGGGGCCTCCCGGAGCAAGGTGTTTCTCACCGTCACCATGCCCCTGCTGCTGCCGGGCCTGGGCAACGCCTTCTTGGTGACCTTCATTGAGTCCATTGCCGACTTCGCCAACCCCATGATTATCGGCGGGTCCTACGACACCCTGGCCACCACCATCTACCTGCAAATCACCGGCGCCTACGACAAGGAGGGCGCGGCGGCCATGGCCGTTGTGCTTTTGAGCATCACCCTGCTCATGTTCGCGGTGCAGAAGTACTACCTGGAGGCCAAGACCGCCGCCACCCTGACGGGCAAGGCCTCCCGTGGCCGGATGCTCATTGAGGACCGGAGCGTTTCCATCCCCCTGACCATCCTGTGCGCCCTGGCGGCCTTCTTCGTCATCATGATGTATGCCTGCGTGCCCATCGGGGCCCTGTTCCCCACCTGGGGGTACAAGTTCACCCCCCTGACCTTCAAGTGGTTCGGTCAGGTGTTCACCAAGTACAAGGGTCTGCGGGCCTTCCGGGACTCCTTTGTCCTCAGCCTCATCGCCGCCCCCATCACGGCCCTGCTCTCTATGATTATCTCCTATCTGGTGGTCAAGCGGCGGTTCAAGGCCAAGGGCTTCATTGAGGCCGTGTCCATGCTGGCCATGGCCGTGCCCGGCACGGTGCTGGGCGTGGGGTACATCCGGGGCTTCTCCGGCGGTGTGTTCCACACCGGGTTTTTGCAGGGCATCTACGGCAGCGCGGCCATCCTGATTATCGTCTTTGTGGTCCGCTCCCTGCCCACGGGCACCCGCAGTGGCATCTCCGCCCTGCGGCAGATCGACAAGTCCATTGAGGAGTCGGCCTACGACATGGGCGCGGACAGCTTCAAGGTCTTCATGACCGTGACCCTGCCTCTTATCAAGGACTCCTTCCTCAGCGGCCTTGTCACCGCCTTTGTCCGCTCCATCACCGCCATCTCCGCCATCATCCTGCTGGTGACGCCCCAGTTCCTGCTCATCACCGTGCAGATCAACGAGTTTGCGGAGAAGGGGTCCTACTCCATCGCCTGCGCGTTTGCCACCATCCTGATTGTCATCACCTACGGCGCGGTGCTGCTGATGAACCTGTTTATCAAGTTCTTCGGCACCAGCAGAAAAATCAAGGAGGACAGCCATGTCTAAAGTGAAAAAGGGCGTCAAGCTGGAGCATATCTCCAAAATCTACCAGGACCCCAAGACCGGCAAGGATTTCTATGCGGTGAGGGACACCTCCCTGACCATCGAGCCCGGCTCCTTTGTCACCCTGCTGGGCCCCTCCGGCTGCGGCAAGACCACCACCCTGCGGATGATCGCCGGATTTGAGAGCCCCGACGAGGGGGAGATCTATCTGGGAGACGAGGCCATCAACGCCCTGACCCCCAACAAGCGGGACACGGCCATGGTCTTCCAGAGCTACGCCCTGCTGCCCCACTACAACGTCTTTGACAACGTGGCCTACGGCCTGAAGCTGCGCAAGGTTGCGAAAAACGAGATTCAGGACCGGGTAATGCGCATTCTGGATCTGGTGGAGCTGACGGGCATGGAGGGCCGCATGACCAACCAGCTCTCCGGCGGCCAGCAGCAGCGGGTGGCCCTGGCCCGGGCCCTGGTGATCGAGCCCAGCGTGCTCCTCTTTGACGAGCCCCTGAGCAACCTGGACGCCAAGCTGCGGGTGTCCATGCGCACGGAGATCCGCCGCATCCAGCAGGAGGTGGGCATCACCGCCATCTACGTCACCCACGACCAGAGCGAGGCCATGGCCCTCTCGGACAATATCATCATCATGAACAAGGGCGTGGTGGCCCAGATGGGCACGCCCCAGGAGATCTACTACCACCCCAACAGCGAATTTGTGGCGGACTTCATCGGCGAGGCCAACTTCCTTACCGGCGCGCTGGAGGGTCTGGAGGGGGACCGCGCGGTGCTGAACATCGAGGGAAATCCCACCCGGGTGCCCGCCAAGGCGGACATGAAGTCCGGCGAGACGTACACGGTGGTGCTCCGTCCGGAGTCCGCGGTCCTGGCGGACCAGGGGGGCCTGCCCTGCAAGGTGATCCTGTCCTGCTTCATGGGCTCCTATCAGAACTACCATGTGATGGTGGGCAATACCCTGGTGAAGCTGACGGACTACAACCCCAAGAACAAGCGGATCTACCAGGTGGGGGAGAGCTGCCATCTGGTGTTCGATCCGGAGTCGGTGCATATTCTGTAGGTTTTTTGCCATCAATAAGGGGCGGCGTGCTGGAAAGGCACGCCGCCCGTCAAATCAGCGGGGCCTGGGCGGATATTACGCCCAGGCCCCGCCGGCATCAGCCCTTGCCGAACTGAAAGACCTTCTCCCCTGGTCCCACATAGCCCAGCTCCTCCCGGGCGATGTCCCCGATGAGGGAGAGGTCTCCGCTGTTCTCAATGTCGCTGCGCAGGCGCTCGTTCTCCTCCCGCAGCTCCTCCAGCTGCTGGGCGTAGAGGGCCTCCTCCTGCCGTGCGCTCTGGAGCCCGCTGTACAGGCTGTAGAGCTGCACGCCAAAGCCCACCAGCAGCAGCGCCAGCAGCCACAGGGTCAGCTTGCTGTTCGGCCTCTTTTTCTGGTTCTCGGCAGGCCTTCTGCCCCGCTTCTCCGGACGGTTTGCCATGGTTTCCTCCCCCTCCTGCGCCCGGGGCTTTCTCCGCCCCAGTGGGTATAATATATTTATTGTAACCCATCTGCGGCCAAAAGAAAAGAGTTTTTTTGCACGCCGGCTCCCTTTTTTTCCAACGCCCGCCGCCGTGCGGACCGGGGAAAGGAACACGTCCAGCCAGAAATCCCACACAGGGCGCAGCGGCCGGCTCAGCAGACAGAAGAACAGCACCCCGCCCCCCAGGGCTCCCGCCGGCACGAACAGGCGCATCTCCCCGTCCCCGGCCATGACGAAGAAGAACAGGCTCCCCACCGCCAGAACGCAGTAGATCCCGTCCAGCGCCCCGCCCAGCACCCGCCCTCCCAGCCGCCGCAGGGCGCGGAACAGGTCGTACACCAGCCCCAGGCTCATCCCCAGCAGGATGGCCCGGAGGAACATGGCCAGCTGCTCCGAGATGTAGTTGCCCAGCTCCATGCTCAGCCGAACAGCCGCCGCAGGAGGCCCCCCTGGCCGCCGGCGGGGCCCTTGTCCTCGTAGAGCAGGGTGTGGATGGCCCCGTCCACGTGGAGCTCCCCGCCGTCCAGGTTCAGCTTCCCGATGTGCAGCTGGTTCCCGCCCACCACCAGGACCCCGGCGGTGGTGTTCATGACGATCTCCTCCTCGTCGAAGCGCTCCACCTCCTCCACGCCGGTGACCAGCAGCCGCTCCCGGCCGTCCAGCTCCAGGCGGTGCTGCATGACGCTTATCTCCTCATAAGGCATGAAAAGACCTCCCATATCCATCGATTCACTCCATGTATATGGGAGGTCTGTCCACATTATGTCTCAATTGTCCAGGCCCGGGGAAATCTCCCGGTACATGGCCGCGGCCTCCGCCTTGCCGGCGTTCTCCTGGACCGAGGCCACCTCCACGGTGAGGGTCCGCTCCCCGAAGCGGATGGCGATCACGTCCCCCTCTTTCACCTCGTAGGAGGCCCGGGCGATTCTGCCGTTGACGCTGACCCGCTCCTTGTCGCAGGCCTCGTTGGCCACCGTCCGGCGCTTGATGAGCCGGGAGACCTTCAGATATTTGTCCAGACGCATGGATGCTCCTTTCCAAAGACAAGGGGCGCGGCGCGCGCGCCGTGCCCCTGGAAATCACTTGGCCACGGCGTCCTTGAGAGCTTTGCCGGGCTTGAAGGCGGGAACCCTGGAGGCGGGAATTTCGATCTTCTTCTCCGGGTCCTTGGGGTTGCGGCCCATGCGGGCCTTCCGGTGCTTCACCTCAAAGGTGCCGAAGCCCACCAGACGGACCTCGTCCCCCTCAGCCAGGGCGGCGGCAATGGCGTCCAGGGCGGCGGCAACGGCGGCCTCGGAATCTTTTTTGGACAGCGCGGCCTTCTCCGCCACAGCATTGATCAGTTCAGACTTGTTCATAACAAAGAGCTCCTTTTTATTTCTTTTGTGGTCAAACTATGAATAGGGGAGAGGTCCCTATAGATATACCATTCATAATCTAACATACTTTTTCCTCACTTGCAAGGTTTTTATCCCTGAAACCAGTGATGGGGAAAAAATTTTCTTCCCCAATCCCTGACAAAATGGCGCGGCCCTGACCTGAGAAGTCAGAGCCGCTTGCTCTGGGGCCGCTCCTACCGCCCCATTCTTCCGCTGCGGCGCAGCAGCTGGAAGATAGAGGTGGGGAAGAGCATCCCCACGGCGATGGCCACCGCCAGCAGCACGGTGTTCAGCCCCTGGCGGGAGAAGGCCTCCAGCTCGCTCTCCATGAAATACTCCATGGTGTGATAGAGGGAGCCGCCAGGGATGAGGGGCACGGCGGCCGTGACCAGAAAGAGGGTGGCCGGACACTTCACCCGCCGGGCCATCAGCTCCGCGTACACCGTCAGCACCACGCTGGCCACGAAGTAGCGCACCACGTCCTGGTCCGAGAAACGGCCCATCAGCAGGTACACGCTCCAGGCCAGCAGTCCCCCCAGGCTGGCCAGCAGCAGCTTCTGCCGGCGCACATGGAAGAGCATGGCAAAGCCCAGGGAGCCGGTGAAAGCGGTGACCAGCTGGGGAATGTACTCCTTATACAATTCCATCGCTCCGCCCTCCCTACAGAAGCCCCGCCACCAGGGCGAAGCCGCAGGCGATCACCAGCGCCAGCAGCACCGCCTCGATGAAGCGCATGAGGCCGGAGATGGTGTTGCCGCTGAACATGTCCCGCAGGGAGTTGGTCAGGGCGATGCCGGGGATGAGAAGCATGATGTTGCCGATGCTGATCGTGTCCACGTTCTCCCCCAGGCCGATGCGCACCGACAGGGCAGCCAGCAGGCCGCCCAGGCAGGAGCACAGCAGGGCGGAGAGGAAGGCGTTGGCCTCCGTGCGCCGGATGGCCTGGTCCATCACCTTCAGCACCGCGCCGATGGCTCCGGAGGCCAGCGCGTCCAGGGCGCTGCCGCCGAAGAAGAGGGAGAAGGAGGCGGAGATCAGGGCAAAGGTGAGAAGCTGCACGGGGAAGCTGTACTGGGGCTCGTCCCGGATGGCGTCCAGGGCCCGCTCCGTCTCCTCCAGGGTCAGGCCCTCCGCGCAGATGCGCCGGCACAGCAGGTTGAGCAGCTCCAGCCGGTGCAGGTCGTACTGCTGCCCGGCCACCCGCCGGATCTGGGTCAGGGCTCCATACTGGCGGGAGTACATGGTGACCATGATGTTGGAGGTGATGGTGAACACGTCGGCCCGCTCCGCGCCGTAGGCGAGGCAGATCCGCCGGAGGCTGTCCTCCACCCGGCTCACCTCCGCCCCGCTTTGCAGCATGGCCTGACCGATGTCCAGCACCTTGTACAGGCGCTCGTTGGCCTGCTCCTCCGCCTCCAGCCGGGCCAGATGCTGCTCCGGGCCGGGGGAGGGGAGGGATGATTGGATATCCATTGGGTCCTCCTGAAATTGGGTTATTTTACGAAAGGGGCCTGAAAAGGCCCTGCGCTGTTATACCACAGCGCAGGGCAGATTGCAACCTTATTTTGATGAATTTTCCACGACAAGCCTGTTCAGGCCGGTTTCCGGCTGCCCCAGCCGCTCCCGGAAGAACCGGAAGGCGTTGTCAAACATAATGCCGTCCGCCACGGCGGCGGGGATTCCCCGGTCCGTCAGGAAGTCCCGGATGGTCAGGCTCTTCTCCACGCTGTCCAGATCCGGGTGGATGTCCGTGCCGTCGTAGTCCGAGCCCAGGGCCAGACACCGCTCCGCCCCCAGCTCCAGGAACCGGCACACGTGGCGGTACAGGTCCTCCAGGCTGCCCCGCCCCTCATCGGAGAGGAAGCTCCGGCTGTAGTTGAGGCCGATGAGGCAGTCCCGGCGGACCATCTCCCGGATGAACTCGTCAGGCAGGTTCCGCCGGTGGCCGCACACGGACCGGGCGTTGGAGTGGGAGGCCGCGAAGGGCTTTTTCGCCACAGTCAGCAGGTCCTCAAACCCCCTGTCGTTGAGGTGGGATACGTCCGCCACCACCCCCAGCCGCTCCATCTCCGCCACCGCCTCCCGGCCAAAGGCGGTGAGGCCGCCGGGGGTGTCGTGGCCGGAGCCCAGCTCGTTGGGCCCGTTCCAGGTGAGGGTGAGCATCCGCACGCCGGCGTCGTGGATGGCCTGGACCCGCTCCAGCCGGCCCGCCAGCACAGCGCCCCCCTCCACGGTGAGGATGGCGGCGAACTTTCCCGCCTCCAGGGCCCCGGACAGGTCCGCCCCGGTCCGGCAGGCCAGGACCCGGTCCCGGTTCCGCTCCATCTGCTCCCAAAAGCCGGCCGCGCGGCGGTCAAAGAAGTCCACCGCGTCCTGGCCCCGGAGGCTGTCCGGCACAAAGATGGCAAAGCACTGGGCCCAGGCGGTCCCCGCCGGCATCTTGCTCAGGGCCAGGTGGAAGACCGGATCGTCCAGGGTCCCCCGGTCCGGCGTTCTGCCCCGGGCAGGGTAGGCGTCCCGGGTGAGGGTGTCGCAGTGGAGATCAAACATTCTGTTCATAAGCCGCTCCTTTTCTTGTTTCCAGGTTTCCAGGGGCCGCGCCCAGGGCTTGTTGACAATTTTCAAACATGCCCTACATCAAAGGCGCCAGGGGCCGGAGGATCCAGCCCAGAATCCGGCGGCCCAGCTTGTCCCGCCGGCAGTCCTCCACAGTCATCCGCCGGCACTGGGCCAGGGTGGCCTGGAAGTCCCGCTCAATGTCCCCCACCGCGTCCACGCCGTACATCATGGCCGCGCACTCGAAGTGGAGGTACAGGCTCCGATAGTCCAGGTTGATGCTGCCCACCACGGCGGTGTCGTCGTCGCTGACGAACATCTTGGCGTGGATGAAGCCCGGGGTGTACTCGTAGATCCCCACGCCCCCCTCGATGAGCTCCTGGTAGTAGGACTTGGTCACCGCGAACACCGCCTGCTTGTCCGGACGGGAGGGGACGATCAGCTTCACGTCCACTCCCCGCTTGGCCGCGAAGGTGAGGGCGGTAATCATCTCCTGGTCAATAATCAGGTAGGGCGTGGTGATGTGGACGTACTTCACCGCCCGGTTGAGGATGTCCATGTACACCATCTCCCCCACGTTCTCCCGGTCAAAGGGGCTGTCGCCGTAGGGCATCACCCAGCCGCCCCCCTCCACCGGCGCGGATGCGTCCAGGTAGGGGGAGAAGTCCTCCTCCGCCGGCTCCTCCACGGCCCACATCTGTAAGAACATGAGGGTGAAGCCCCGCACCGCCTCCCCGGTCACCCGCACGGCGGTGTCCTTCCAGTGGCCGTGGAGGACCTTGCGGTTGATGTACTCGTCCGCCAGATTCACCCCGCCGGTGAAGGCCGTCCGGCCGTCCACCACCAGGATCTTCCGGTGGTCCCGGTTGTTGTAGTGGGTGGAGACCAGGGGGTGCAGGGGGGCGAACATCCGGCACCGGATGCCCAGGGCCTCCAGCTCCCGGGGGTAGCGGTAGGGCAGCTTGCCCACGGCGCAGGTGCCGTCGTAGAGCATCCGCACTTCCACCCCCTCCTGGACCTTCCGCTCCAGCACCCGGAGGATGCGGCCCCACATGTAGCCCTCCTCCACGATGAAGAACTCCAGGAAGATGAACTTCTCCGCCTGCTCCAGCTGGCGGAGCATCTCCTCAAAAACCGCCTCCCCGGTGGGCAGGTACCTGACCCCGGAGCGCTGGTAGAAGGACTGGCGGCTGGTGTGCTCCACGTACCGGGCTATGCGGGCCAGACCCGGACTGCGCTCCCAGAGGCTGGACAGGGCGTCCAGCTGGGGCGGCGCGTACCGGGCGGTGCGCGCCTGGACCTGCTCCAGCCTGCGCCGGACCAGGTGGTGGCCCAGGTCCATGTCCACGTAGAAGTAGAAGGGGATGGCGAACACCGGCGCCAGCATGATGAGCAGGATCCAGGTGATCTTGGCCGCCGGGTTCCCCCGCCGGTTCACCACCGCCAGGATCACCACCAGGGCCGCCAGCATGGACGAGCCGTAGACCACGTACTTGCCCAGCCGGAAAAACCCCACGAACAGCAGCGCCGCCTGCACCGCCAGCAGCAGAATAATCACCGCCGTGCGGCCAAAGATCAGCCGCAGCAGGCCCCGCCTGCCCTTGTTCAGCAGCAGCACCGTCTCCTCGTCCAGATGGGGCCGCTTGTTCTCGCTCATGATTTGCTCCTTTCTTTTGCGCATATCCCGGCCCTCAGAAGGGCAGCTCCGCCGCCCCGCGCATGAAGTCCAGCACCTGCTGCCGCTCCGCCTCATCGGTGATCGGGGCGGGCTGCCAGTTGTTGGTGGAGCCGGTGTAGACGTAGCAGGGGATAATTTGGGTGGTCTGTCCGGTGAGGACCCCGTCCTCAACAGACAATAGCACCTTGTAGATGATGGTCCGGTTCTCCGGGCTGCGGTTCCCGCCGTAGCAGAAGTTGCCCAGGGAGTAGACGATGGGCACGCCGTTGTACACCTCCTCCGGCTGGAGCACATGGGGGTGGCAGCCCAGAACCAGCTCCGCCCCCGCGTCCGCCAGACGGCGGCTGGCCCGCACACGCCAGGGCTCCGGCTGGTGGACCCCCTCCGTGCCCCCGTGGTAGAGGACCATCTGGTAGTCGGACAGGGCGGAGGCCTCCTCAATGCGGCGGACAATCTGGGAGGCCTGCCCCTCGTTCCAGAGGCCGTGGCAGATGACGGCAATGGTAAAGCCATTTTTCTCCAGATAGACAGTTCTGTCGTTGGCGCCGTAGGGCAGGGCGGCGGCCTCCAGGGCGGCGGCGGTGTCCGCGAAGCCCCCGGGGCCGTAGTCCCCGGTGTGGTTATTGGCCAGGGACACCGCCTCCACGCTGTTTTCCGAAAGGATCTCCGCGTTGGCGGCCGGGGCCTTGAACCAGTAGGCGGCGCCCTCGCCCTTGTCCTTCTCCGCCAGGGGCCGGTCCGTGAGGACGTTCTCCAGATTGACCAGGGTGAAGTCGTCGGCGCTGAAGATGTGCTGGACCTTCTCAAAGAAGTAGGAGGAGGGCTGGCTGGCGGCGTATTCGCTGAAGGAGCCGGCGTACCGCTGCCCCTTGTAGGTGGCCAGCAGGCAGTCGCCGACAATGGACAGGTCAATGGTGAAGGCGGCACTCTCCGCCGCCGGCTCCCCGGCGTCGGGGGGCTGGCCGGGGGACGCGGCTCCGGCAGGAACACAGAGGGCGGCGCACAGAAGCGCCGCCAGCAGCAGGGGCTTGATTTTCATCGTATGAGGGTTCTCCTCTCCGGTTTGTTCCCGTCTATTCTACCATCGGGCGGCGGGGAAGTCAATGGCGTGTGGAAGCCGGGGGGTGTGCGCAGATCGCGCTATATTTTCCCTTGCGCCGGGCGGCGGATTCTGGTATACTGTGTATAGCAACTGATATCCGCTCATATAATTTCGCGGAGATGGCGCGAAAGTTTCTACGGGGCCGCCCTTCGGCCCTGCTATGGGTGTTCCTGGTCCGGCCCGGAGGGGCCGCGGCCGGGAGCGCCCTTTTTTGCTGCTCCGCGATACGCGCTGGAAAGGAGAAGCCGCCATGACCACCATTCTAAAGGGAAACATCCTCCACGCCCCCGCCTTCGGCGCGCTGGAGACCGTGCCGGGGGGCTGCATGGTTCTGGAGGACGGGAGGATCCAGGGGATCTATCCCGTTCTGCCGGAGCGGTACGCCGCCTGCCCGGTGACCGACTACGGCCAGGGGCTCATCATGCCCTCCTTCGCGGACATGCACCTCCACGCCCCCCAGTACCCCATGCTGGGCATGGGCATGGACCTGCCCCTGCTGGACTGGCTGGACGCCTATACCTTCCCCGTAGAGGCCCACTTCGCGGACAACGAATACGCCCGTCTGGTCTACCGCCAGCTGGCGGAGGACCTGATCTCCTCCGGCACCACCCGGGTGGCCATGTTCTCCTCCCGCCACACCGACGCCACCCTGATCCTCATGGAGGAGCTGGAGCGGGCGGGCGTGTGCGGCGCGGTGGGCAAGGTGAACATGGACCGCAGCGGCGGCCCCGCCCAGGAGGGGACGGAGGAGTCCCTCCGGGAGACCCTGCGCTGGCTGGAGGCCTGCCGGTTCGCCCACATAAGGCCCATCCTGACCCCCCGCTTCATCCCCTCCTGCACAGACGGACTGCTGGAGGCGCTGGGGGAGCTGGCCCGGGAGCGGGGTCTGCCGGTGCAGAGCCATCTCTCCGAAAACCAGGGAGAGATCGCACTGGTGGCCCGGCTCCACCCGGACTGTGCCCACTACTGGGAGGGGTACCGCAAGTTCGGGCTGTGGAAGGAGGGCACGCTGATGGCCCACTGCGTCCACAGCGGGGAGGCAGAGCAGGAGGCCATGGCAGAGAGCGGCGTGTGGGCGGTCCACTGCGCCGCGTCCAATGTGAACCTGTGCAGCGGCACGGCCCCGGTGCGCCGGCTTCTGGAGCGCGGGGTGCGGGTGGCCCTGGGCAGCGACATCGCCGGCGGGGACCAGCTGGCCATGAACCGGGTGATTGCCGCCTCCATCCGGGCCTCCAAGGTCCGGCAGATGGAGACCGGGGAGGCCTTTCTCACCGTGCCGGAGGCCTACTACCTGGGCTCCACGGCGGGACACGCCTACTTTGGCGGCGGAGGGTTCGCCACCGGCCAGCCCCTCCACGCCATTGTGGTGGACGATGGGGAGATGCCCCGGCCCGTCCGGGAGCTGCGGCTGGAGGAGCGGTTTGAGCGGGCGGTGTACCTCATGGAGAAGCGGCACATTCGGGCGGTCTACAGCGAGGGAAGAAAGGTCCTGGACCGTGGGTAGGGCGAGAAAGGGGCGGCGGCTTGAGGCCGCCGCCCCTTGACAATAACGATATTCGATGTTATACTGATCTCAGCAATATCGAATATCGCTATATCTTCATAGCCAGCGCCTCTAAAAGTTCTAATGACTGCGGAATCTATTGGAAGGGAGGCAGTACCCATGGCGCGGGAGAAGTTCCAGACATTGACGGAGCAGATGTTTTACATCCTGCTGTGCCTTCAGCGGGAGTGCTGCGGGGTGGACGTGATGGCCCGGGTGTCGGAGATGACCGGCGGCCGGGTGGTCATCGGACCGGGGACCCTGTACAGCCTGCTGGAGAGCTTCCAGCGGGAGGGGTTCATCTGTGAGACCCGAGTGGAGGGCCGCCGCCGCTCCTACCAGATCACTGTCGCAGGCCGGCAGCGGCTGGCGGAGGAGGTCCGGCGGCTGCGGCGGCAGACCGAGGACTATGAGCTGTTCGGAGAGGGGGAGTATGCGTGAGCAGAGACAGAAAGAGAACCCTGAACTGGTATCAGATCAACGACAGCGAAGCCATAGCCCGGCATCTGGAGTGGATGGCGGAGCGGGGCTGGCTGCTGGAGAAGGCGGGCAGCACCCTGTGGACCTACCGCCGTGGGGAACCGGGGCCGGTCAAATACGCGGCCGCCTGCTTTCCGGAGGCCTCGATCTTTGACGCCGCTCCCACCCCGGACCAGGAGACCTATGCCGACTACTGCCGGGCCGGGGGATGGGAGCTGGCCGCCGCCTACGGCCCCCTCCAGATTTTCCGGGCCACGGTTCCGAACCCCACGCCCATTGAGACCGATGAGGCGGCCAAGCTGGAGACCATCCGCCGGTCTATGAACAAGACCTTTTTGCTGGGCTTTACGCTGATTCTGGCGTCCACGGGTCTGAACCTCTGGCTGCGGGCAGAGAGCTTCCGCAGGGATCCCCTGGAATTTATCAGCCGGTCCAGCAACCTGAGCCTGACCCTGCTGCTGGCGGGGATGACGGTCTACTGCGCCGCCTTCCTGCTGGACTACTTTATCTGGCTTTTCCGCTCCAGACGGGCCGTGGAACGGGGCGGGACCTGCGCCAGGGTCCACACCCGGGCCCGACTGTGGATGGGCTGGGCGCTGATGGCCCTCTGCGCCCTGACCCTGCTGGGGTATCTGGAGGACTACGCTGTCCCGGGCACCCGGTGGATTCTGCTGTACGCCTTCGGCGGGGTCCTGCTGGTGCTGGCCGCCTCACAGGTGGTCCTGCGGCTGCTCAAGAACCTGGCCTGTCGGCGGAGGACCACCCGGACCGTCTTTCTGATTACCGTGGTGGCGCTGAGCGTGCTCTACGCCGCCAGCCTGCCCCTCCTGATGCTCGGCACACAGAGGGTCCGCTTCCTGCGGATGGACCAAGAGCCGGCCTATGTTCACACCAACCAAACCAGCTCCGGCGGAAGCTGCGAGGTGGACGTGTACCGGGACCCCCTGCCCATCACCCTGGAGGCGCTGGGCTTTGAGGTGACGGAGGAGGACCAGTGCAGCTATCGGGCCAAGACGGACCGCTCCCCCCTGGCTACCCGGACCGTCTGCTCCCAGGGCCCGGCTGAGTGGTCCAGTGATCTGCCCGATCTGAGGTACGAGGCGTGCCGGATCCCCTGGGGCTGGCTGCGGCAGCTGTGCTGGGATCTGACTGTTGCGCCGGAGAACAGCGCCGCCCACTACTACGGACCCGACTACGCCTTTCCGGCGGAGCCGCCGGAGGGGGCCCTGGAGGCCCGGCGGACGGAGAACGGGCGGCGGTACGCCCTGCTTGACCGGGAGGGCGTCGTCCTGATCTACGGGAGCTGGGACCTGACGCAGGCCCAGGTGGAGATCATCTGGGAGAATGCGCGCGCTTTCCGCTAAATTCGAGGTTTACAGAAGTCCGGTCCTGTGGTAGACTAACAGGGAAAATCTCTCTGGAGGGCAACGCTGTGACCATCCTGAACCGGCTGCTGGGGGCCGTGAAATACATTGTAAAAAAGGCGGACATGGTCCTGCTGGGGCTGTGTCTGGTGTGCACGGCCTTCGGCGTCGTGCTCATCGCCAGCGCCACCGGCTATCTGGGGCTGGCGGAGCAGGTGAAGCGGGTGCTGATCCAGTCCGCCGGAGCGGTCATGGGGGTGGCGGCCTACTTCATCTTCTCCAACGTGGACATGGAGCACTTCGCGGAGAAGTGGTGGCTGTTTCTGCTCTTTGACATCGGCTTCATCGCCCTGCTGCGCACCCCCCTGGGCCGGGAGGCCTACGGCAACCGCTCCTGGATCTACGTGGGCCTGCCCATGATGATCCAGCCGGCGGAAATCGTGCGTCTGACCTTTACGGTGCTGCTGGCCCGGCAGATCGCCTGGTTCCGGGACAACCGGCGGATGCGGGGATTCGGGTCCCTCTTCTGGCCCGCGGCCCACGCCCTGTTCATGTTCGCGTGGATTTTTGTCCTGTCCAGCGACGCGGGCAGCGGCATGATGTATCCCATCATCTATATGGGCATGGCGCTGGCCGCCGGGCTGGCCTGGTACTGGTTCGCCCTGGCCATCGGCTCCCTGGGGGTGGGCATCGGCCTGCTGGCGGTGTTTGAGAAGCTGCCTAAGTACTGGATGGACCGATTCCACGTGATTTTGGACCACAGCTACAGCCCCGGCGGCGTGGGCTACCAGCAGAGCCGGGGCCTGCTGGCCCTGGGCAGCGGCGGCCTCTTCGGCCAGGGCCTCTTTCAGGGCATCCAGACCCAGGGGGGCGAGGGCAGTCTCCCGGCCCGGCAGACGGACTTCATCTTCTGCGTGTGCGGCGAGGAGCTGGGCATGGTGGGGTGCATGGTGGTGATCGTGCTGGAGTTTCTGGTGGTATACCGCTGCTTCCAGACCGCCCGGGTGGCCAAGAGCTCCATGGACGCGCTCATCTGCGTGGGCTTCGGCACCATGCTGATCTTCCAGACCGTGGAGAATATCGGCATGTGCCTGTTTGTCATGCCGGTCATCGGCCTGACCCTGCCCTTTTTCAGCTACGGCGGCAGCTCCATCCTGTCCCTCTTCGCCGCCATGGGCATCGTCTCCGGCGTCCGGGGCCGGACGCTGCCGGACTGGCTGCGGATGACGTAGCGGGGGGTGGGCGGACTTCCAGCTTTTCAATAAGGCGGACGTATTGCACCCAACACGTCCGCCTGTTTTTTGATCTAAAGTGTATAAATAAGAGCCGGGAGCTGGGGGCGCAGCTGTGGTTTATGTAGTAAAATTTTCCTGCGCTAAAAATTTGCAGTCAAAAGCTTGACAAATAGTAACTTGTGAAGTATAATAAGTGCATAACGCATGGACGCTTAGCTCAGCTGGCTAGAGCACCTGCTTGACGTGCAGGGGGTCAGCGGTTCAAGTCCGTTAGCGTCCACCATGAAAATCTCTTAGAGCCGCAAGGCTTTGAGGGATTTTTCTTTTTTCGATTCATACCGTCTCATTTTTCTCTTTTTTGACATACTCCTTTGCTCAATAAGCAGAGGCGCACCAGAATCTATCGGCTCCCACCAGCATATGCAGGGCGGGACATTGCTCGCCCCGTAAGCCCTCGGCAGTATTCAGCAGCAGATCGCCCCTGCCTCCCGTCTGACTGGGCTCCCCCATTTTTCCCTTTTTGTGTACAATCACCCCTCGACAGATGAAATGCAGTGTGCTATAATTTTTACCGCAAAAAGCCCGGCCCCTGGCGGCAGCCCGCATACAGGTCTCCCAGGGGGCAGGCCATTCCTTAATTTTAAGTGGAGGAGTGTCGTCTATGCGACTGCTTGCGAACAAACGGCTTGCTACGCGAATCAGCATCATCACAACCGCAATCACCCTGATCGGAATGCTTTTTCTCTGGATCGTCGTTTCCACCAACACCGCATCCATGGTGAAAAACCACATCACCAACCAGATGACCGACGCTGTGGAGGCCCGGGCCGCGATTATCAACGAGTACGTGGCCTCCGCAGAGGAATATATGTCCGCTTTCGCCCTGGGCGACGAGGTTCGCCAGCTGCTCCTCTCCCCCCAGGACCCCACGCTGCTGGCCCGGGCCCAGGAGTACACCGAGGCTTTCGCCTCCGTCAAGGGCATCTTTGAGGGCCTCTATATCGCCACACCGGAGACCTACGTGCTGACCCACACCTCCCAGGGGGCCATCGGGATCACCACCCGCAACGGCGACTCCCTCCGGTCCTTTCAGGACACCATCCTCGCCCAGCCCCAGCTGACAAACCTGGGCATCATGAAGTCCCCCGGCACCGGCAGCATGATTATTTCCATGTACTACCCCATATTCGACGGCCGCCAGTGCATCGGCTACGTGGGGGCGGGCGTGTATGCCAGCCACCTGATGGACGCGCTGCTCAACCTGAATATCCGTGGTCTTCCGGACAGTGAATACGTATTCTTGAGCGCGGACACCGGGGTCTACCTGTACCACGACGACGATGCCCTTCTGAACACCAAGACCACCGACGCCGGATATCTGGAGATCATCCAGCGGCTCCAGACGGAGGACGGCACCCAGGCCGGTACGCACTCCTACCGGGATGAGAACGGGGACAACCAGCTGGTGGTGTACAAATATCTCAAGGACCGGGGCTGGGTCTTCATGGTTCGAGACAGCGCTGCGGAGGTCTACGGATCCGTCACTGCGGTGCGGGTGGTGGTGGGCCTTCTGTGCGCTGCCATGGCCGCTGCCATTATCCTAATCACCCTCCTCATCCTCCGCCGGGAGGGCAGGGAGCTGATGGCCGTGGAGCGGGCTATCAACCGCCTGGGGGATCTGAACCTCTCGGCGGGGGCGGAGCTGGAGCCCTTCTACGGCCGGCAGGATGAGATCGGCATGATCGCCGAGACCACCAACCGGGTCTGCGGCAGCCTGCGCAAGACCATTGATGATGTGAGCCGGATCCTGGGGGAGATGGCGGACGGCAATCTGGCCGTGGACGTGGTGGCCAACGAGGACTACTACATCGGCGACTTCCGGGACCTGTTCCGGAGCCTCCAGTCCGTCCACGCCAACCTGATCCGGGTGATCCGGGATATCTCCCAGGTGGCCCGGGAGGTGGACACCAGCGCGGACCAGGTGTCCACAGGGGCCCAGGCCCTGTCCCAGGGCACCATGGAGCAGGCGGTCTCCATCCAGGGGCTGCTCTCCAACATCACCGACATGACCTCCCAGCTCCAGGACAGCACCGTCCGCTGCGGCAGCGCCCAGGAGCTGGTGGACAAGGCCACCGGCTGCGCCGCGGAGGCGGACACCAAGATGGATCAGCTCAGCGAGGCCACCAGGAACATTGACCGCTCCTCGGCCCAGATCGTCACCATCATCAAGGACATCGAGGACATCGCCTTCCAGACCAACATCCTGGCGCTGAACGCCTCTGTGGAGGCGGCCCGGGCCGGCGCGGCGGGGAAGGGGTTCTCCGTGGTGGCGGACGAGGTGCGGAATCTGGCGGCCAAATCCGGTGAGGCGGTTCAGAACACCAACAACCTGATTAACCGCTCCATCCAGGCGGTCAAATCGGGTACGGAATCCACCGGCCTGGCGGTCTCCGCCATGGCGGACATCAACCAGTGCGTCCAGTCCATCAAGAAGCTGATGGATGAGATCGCCGCCGCCAGCGTCCAGCAGTCGGAGATGATCGTCTCTGTGGAGACGGGCATCAAGGAGATCTCCACAGTCGTCCAGTCCAACTCCTCCGCTGCGGAGAAGAGCGCGGCGGTCTCCAAGGAGCTGTCCGGGCAGGCGCGGATGCTCAACAGCCTTATCAGCCGGTTTCGTATAGCCGACAGAACCTGAGAAGAGATAAAAAGGAGAAACATCCCGGGGCCGCTGTACAGCGGCCCCGGGATGTTTTTGTATTCTCACTTCCGCAGCTTCTCCAGCAGGGCTATGAACTCCTCATTCAGCGGGCAGGACAGCTCCACCGCCTCCCCGGTCCTGGGGTGGATGAACCGCAGCCCTACCGCGTGGAGGCATTGGCCGGTCAGGCCCGGCGCCGGTTTCCTGGCCCCATAGACCGTGTCCCCGCAGATGGGGTGGCCCAGGTAGGCCATGTGGACCCGGATCTGGTGGGTGCGCCCGGTCTCCAGCCGGCAGCGGACATGGGTGAAGCCCTGGAACCGCTCCAGGACCTCCCAGTGGGTCACCGCCCTGCGGCCCCCCCGGTCCGTGACGGCCATCTTCTTCCGGTCTGTGTGGTGGCGGCCGATGGGCGCGTCCACAGTCCCCCGGTCCTCCCGGAGGTTCCCCACCACCACGGCCTCATAGGTCCGGGCCAGGGTGTGGTCCTGGAGCTGGGCGGAGAGGGCCTGATGGGCGGCGTCGTTCTTGGCCGCGATGATGAGGCCGCTGGTGTCCCGGTCAATCCGGTGGACAATCCCCGGCCGCAGCTCCCCTCCAATGCCGCTGAGGCTGCTGCCGCAGTGGTGGAGCAGGGCGTTAACCAGGGTGCCGTCCGGGTGGCCCGGGGCCGGGTGGACCACCAGCCCCGCCGGCTTGTTCACCACAATTACGTCCTCGTCCTCATACACCACGTCCAGGGGGATGTCCTGGGGCAGGGCCTGGGTTGGCTCCGGGTCCGGCAGCTCCGCCTCCACCAGCTCCCCGCCCTCCAGGCGGCAGCTCTTGGCGGCGGTCCGTCCCGCCACCGTCACCCGGCCGGCTTCGATGAGCCGCGCCGCGGCGGAGCGGGTCAGCTCCGGGATGCGGCCGGCCAGGAAGCTGTCCAGCCGGGCCCCCCGGTCCTCACTGGCCGCCGTCAGGCTGGTCCGTCCCATGGTCCTTCTCCTTTTTTGCCACCCTGTCGTGGAGCAGCAGATAGTAGGCCGCAAAGC
The DNA here is from genome assembly GCA_947365965.1 of uncultured Clostridia bacterium. GTDB lineage: Bacteria > Bacillota > Clostridia > Oscillospirales > Oscillospiraceae > Pelethomonas. Next base: position 29,047 of record CANAZG010000003.1, on the reverse strand, counting down.
CGATGGTCCCGCAGACCACCAGGATGTCCGCCACGTTGAACACCGGATAGCTCATGAACTGGAAGTTGAACATGTCCACCACATAGCCCAGACGCACCCGATCGATGAGGTTCCCCAGCCCGCCCCCCAGAATGGCCGTCAGCGTCCACATGGCCAGGGGGTGGGGGAAGGTCCTCCGGGCCAGCAGCAGTGCCACGACAACCATCACCGCCGCCGTCAGGAGGGTGAGGAGCCAGGTGTAGCCGGAGAGGATGGAGAAGCCGCCGCCGGTGTTGCGGATGTAGTACAGCTCCACCAGCCCCGGCAGCAGGGGGGCGCTCTCGTAGAGGGCCAGATGGGTGACCACGTAGTATTTCACCGCCTGATCGGCGGCCACGCACAGGAGGATGGTCAGCAGATAGGGCATGGCGTCAGACCTCCAGCTCCCGCAGGACGTCCCAGTTCACCAGATTGCTGGCCCAGGCGCTGCTCCGCTCCACAATGGGCAGGGGCTTCCCCTCCAGGGTGCAGATCTTCCCCCCGGCCTCGCACACCAACAGGCTCCCCGCCGCGTAGTCCCAGGGGCAAAGGCTGTACTCAAAGAACACCTCCGTGCGGCCGCAGGCCACGTTGCACAGGTCCAGGGCCGCCGAGCCCAGACGGCGGAAGTCGCAGCTGCGGCGGAAGAGCTGCTCCGTCAGACGCATGGTGGGCTCCAGGTACTCCCGCTTGTAGATGGCGGTGCCCATGCCGAACACCCCCTGGGACAGGGGGCGCTCACTGACGTGGATGGGCCTGCCGTTGAGGAACGCGCCGCCGCCCCGCCGGGCGGAGAACAGCTCGTCCTTATAGAGGTCGTAGACCACGCCGTACTCCACCGCGCCGTCCTTGGCCAGGGCCACGGAGATGGCGCTCTGGCGGAGCTCCCGGACAAAGTTGGTGGTGCCGTCGATGGGGTCCACAATAAAAGCCCACCCCCGGCTGGGGTCGGCGTTCTCCGTCTCCTCCTCGCCAAAGAAGACAGACCCCGGGACCAGAGGGGGCAGCTTCTCCTTCAGAAACCGCTCCACCGCCAGATCATACGCCGTCACCAGATCGGCGGCGGAGGTCTTTTCATGGGTCTGGGACTGGACGTCCCTGGCGGCCAGGACGATCTGGGCCGCCTCCTTTACAATTGCAGTGATCCGCTCCAGCATACCGTGCTCCTCTCCTGCGGCGGCCCCGCCGGGGGCGCCGTCCAAAGGGACCCTTACATTACAGCAGGGTCCACTCGAAGTTCTCCCACAGGAGGCGGCTGCCCACGTCCGTGCCCTCGGGCAGCAGAAACATGGCCACCTGGTTCTCCACGCCGCTGTCGCTGAGCAGGTAGGCGTAGTCGCCGTTGACGGTCTGCACCGTGTAGCATACAGGTTCCATTCCCAGTACCTCCCGGATGATTGGATAGGGGGAGTATACCACAGTTTCCACGGTTTTACAAGGAAGCTTTTGGGGAAAACGGGGAAATCCGTTGGTGACAAAAAAACGGCCGGCGAATCGCCTTACCTCGGCTCCTCCGACTGGCCGTCCAGCCAGTAGTCGCTCCACCGCTGCTTCACCAGGGCGGCGCGGCCCCGGGCCAGGGGGACCCGATCCCCGTTATCCATCCGCAGGGAGCTTCGCTCCACAGCCGAGACGTAGTACAGATTCACCGCAAAGCTGGCCCCGCTCTGGAAGAACCGGGCGTCGCTGAGCAGCTGGGCCGTCTCCTCCTGAAAGGAGGTGCGCACGGTGAGGCTGTCCACCATGGTGTTGTTGGACAGGTGGTAGCGCACGGCCCGGTTGTTCAGCTCCACGTACATGATCCGGTCCAGGGGCACCAGCACCAGTCCCTCCCGGGTCTTGACCGTCACGCAGGAGGCCTTCTGCTTCTCCAGGGAGGCGGCGGCCTGATCCAGCACATGGAAGAGCTTGGCGGGATCCACAGGCTTCATCAGATAGTAGAAGGCCCGGGCGGCGTAGGACTCCACCGCGTACTCCGGGGAGATGGAGAGGTAGACGATAGCCCCATAGCGGCCCAGCTCCCGCAGCTTTACCCCCAGATCAATGCCGGACAGACCAGGCATCACCACATCCAGCACATACAGGTCAAAGTGCTCCTCCTCCGCCGCAGACAGCAGTTCCAGACCGGAGGAGAAGACGGACAGCTTCACGGTGAGCTCCGGGCGCAGGGCCGCATACTCCCGCAGCATCTTGCTCACCGCAGCGCGCTGCTCCGCCTCGTCATCACACAGGGCCAGCTTCAACATAGATTTATTCACCTCTGTACAGATTTTGCGCAAAATACTACAAATATTTCGCAAAAGTTTCAAAAACTACCATTTTAATACAAAAACTATACCATATTACGCATGAAGTGTCAAGATATCCGGATATATATTATATGCAATATATACTGTCTAATGAGAATTGCCAAAACTATGTATTTTCTATAATATATATCATATACTGACTACAGCGACAACAGTGGGGGTATCATGGGCGCGGAAATCAAGGTCACTCTGGCGGAGCAGCTGGCACAAAAGAATATTACCCGCTACCGCCTCTCACAGCTGTCCGGCGTATCCTATCCCAACATAGACGCCTACTACAAGGACAGGATCACCCGGTTCAACAAGGAGACCCTTCTGCGGATCTGCCTGGCGCTGGACTGCCAGCCCGGGGATATCCTCCGGCTGGTGGAGACGGACGACAGCATCAAGGACGGCGCATAGCGAATGCTATGCGCCGTCCTCAGCGTCTCAAAGAAAAGATGCCCCTGCCGGCGGGCGCCAGTCAGGCAGTCAACGCCCCCTCACGTCCTCCCCATCCGCTCCAGGAGCCGCCGCCGGTTCTCCTCCCGGGCAATCCACGCGAAGGTCTCCGCCGGCACCAGCGGCTCCGTCTCCCGCCAGCGGCCGGCACGGACCAGCTCCCGGACCGCGGTGGCGCTGACGGCCGCGCCTCCCCGCTCCAGACGGTCAAGCTCCACCAGCTCCACGCCCTGGGCCGGCAGGGCCGCAGCCATGGCCCGGTTGTAGGCCGCCGTCACCGGACAGAAGGGCTCGCTGCCCACGAAGCGGCGGGTGATGCCCAGGGTCCGGGCCAGCCGGCAGAACACGGCGATGTCCAGGTCCGTCCACACCGCCCCCGCCCGGGTCCGGTCCTTGAGAAAGTAGTCCGGGAAGGTGGCGGAGGAGATGAGGTACTCCCCCGTACCCGCCACGGCCACGTTGGGCATGTCCCGGCACACCGCCTCCACAATGGCCCGGCGGTCCGCGGCCGGCACGGCGCTCCGGTCCTCGCTGACCACCAGCACGTAGAGAAAGCCGCAGGCCTGGGCCGCCTCCTCGATGAGGTACCTGTGTCCCAATGTCATGGGGTTGCAGTTGAGCACCGCCGCGCCCACAATCCCCCGGGCCGCCGGGGACCGAATCGACTGGGCCCACTGGTCAAACCCGCCCCGCCGGTCCTCCATGAGCACCGCCTCCCCGGCCCGGGCCACCTCGTGGAAACCCAGGGCTGTAAACTGGGGCCGGTTCTCCGGCTTGGTGTAGAGAAAGAGCCGCCGCCGCCCCGAGGCCAGGGCCTTCTGCCGCAGGGCGGTGAGCAGGGTGGCCGTGAGGCCCTCCCCCTGGAGGGCCGGGTCCACAGCCACGCACTTGACCACGTTCCCCTCCAGGGAGGCGGACGCCGCGATCCGGCCCCCGCTGTCCCGCACCAGGGCCGTGTGCTCCACCCCCGGGGCAAAGCCCAGCCCGGCCCTGGCCAGAAATTCCCGCAGCTCCTCCAGGGGCCGGCCGCGCAGCGGGCTGGCCACCTCCAGACTGTATCCGTACTCCATAGCGCCTCCTCGTTATACAAGCATATAAAAAACAGTATAGAAATCCGGGGGGCGCTTGTCAAGTGCCGGACCGGGCGGGTTTTGTCTATTTATACAAATCTTTCTGTCTCTTTCCCAAAAAGTTTCGCCACAACGCCGATTGGCGTTCGTTTTTTGTCAATATTTGAAACAAAATACCAGAACCAGTATACTCGATTGACAAAAATGGAATAACTGACTACAATGCCGTTTGTACGGTACAGTCCGCTGTCCCCGTCCGGAAGGGGGCGGCGGTACACAGGATCCTGCCGGCGGCGCCTGGGCGGTACGGCCCGCAGCGCCGGCAGGATGGAAAGGAGCGCGCATTGGGAATCAATTTAGAGAGCATGACCACGGAGACCCGCAACCCGGACACCATGGATCTGGACCGGATGACGGCCCTGGAGGTGGTGACCGCCATGAACAGGGAGGACGCCAAGGTCCCGGCGGCCATCGCCCCCCAGCTGCCCAACATCGCCCAGGTGGCGGAGTGGGCCATCGCCTCCCTGGAGGCCGGGGGCCGGGTCTTCTACATGGGCGCGGGCACCAGCGGCCGCCTGGGCGTGCTGGACGCGGCGGAGTGCCCCCCCACCTTCGGCGTGGCCCCAGACCGGATGGTGGGCCTCATCGCCGGCGGCGAGAAGGCCTTCCTCAAGGCCGTGGAGGGCGCGGAGGACAGCCGGGAGCTGGGCCGGGAGGATCTGGCCGCCTGGGGTCTGGAGAAGCGGGATCTGGTCATCGGCATCGCCGCCAGCGGCCGCACCCCCTATGTGCTGGGGGGACTGGCCTACGCCAGGGAGGTGGGCTGCCGCACCGCCGCTGTCTCCTGCAACGGGGGCAGTGAGATCGGCAAAGCCGCCGATCTGGCGGTGGAGGTGGTGGTGGGACCCGAGGTCCTCACCGGCTCCACCCGTCTCAAGGCGGGCACGGCCCAGAAGCTGGTCCTCAACATGATCTCCACCGCCTCCATGGTGGGCGTGGGCAAGGCCTATCAGAATCTGATGGTGGACGTGATGCAGACCAACGAAAAGCTTCACCGCCGGGCGGAGAAGATCGTCATGGAGGCCACCGGCGTGGACCGGGAGACCGCCCGGGAGAAGATCACCGCCGCCGGCGGCAGCGTCAAGACCGCCATCACCATGATCCTGGCCAACTGCGACGCCCAGGAGGCTGCCAGCCGCCTGGAGAAGGCCCGGGGCCACGTCCGGGAGGCTATTCAGTAAATCCGCAGCGCAAAATGGCTCCGCCATTTTCAGCCCCCCTGGGGGACATATTCCGTTCCATTTCACACCAGAGAAGAAAGAGAGGCAGGAGAAATGACTATCCAGCAACTGGTAGAGAGCATCCTGAAGGATGTGGGCGGCCGGCAGAACGTCATCACCGCCACCAACTGCATGACCCGTCTGCGCATCAACGTGAAAAACGACAGCGCCATCAACGAGGCCGCCCTGAAGGGCCTGGAGGGCGTCATGGGCATTGTCCATGACCGGGCGGGCTACATCGAGGTGGTGGTCGGCCCCGGCAAGTGCCGCAAATGCGCCGACTACTGCAAGGACCTGGGCATCCCCGCCGCAGCTGACGCCGTGGCCGGCGGCGACTGGAAGGCGAACAAGGCCGCCATCAAGGCCGGGCAGAAGGACAACAAGCTCAAGAGCATGCTCAAGACCTTTGGCGATATCTTTGTTCCCCTGATCCCCGGCGTCATCGCCGCAGGCCTGTGCGCCGGCCTGAACACCCTGCTGGGCCAGCTGTTCCCCGGCACTGAGAACCCCGCGCTGATCCTTATCACCAACTTCCTGAGCATGATTAACACCGCCTTCATGACCTACCTGACCGCCTGGGCGGGCTACCGGGCGGCGGAGAAGTTCGGCGGCACCCCCATCCTGGGCGGCATGCTGGGCATGATTACCACCCTGGGCGGCATTGACGCCATCTCCAAGGTGGTGGGTCTGTTCAACGAGGCCCAGCCTCTGGACGCCATCCTCCGGGCCGGCCGCGGCGGCGTGCTGGCTGCGGTCATCGGCGTGTGGTGCATGTGCAAGATCGAGCGGGCCATCCGCTCCAAGATGCCCGACGCCCTGGACATCGTCTTCACCCCCCTGCTGACCCTCATTATCACCCTGGTGCCCTACGTGCTGGTGGTGATGCCCATCACGGGCCTCATCTCCACGGGCCTTGTGAAGATCGTGGGCGCGGTGGCCATGAGCGCCTCCCCCGTGGTCCGCGCCATCAGCGGCTACCTGGGCGCGGCCCTGTTCCTGCCCATGGTGGCCATGGGGATGCACCACGGCCTGGTGGCCCTGTACACGGTGCAGCTGGAGACCTTCGGCTGCGTGTACCTCTACCCCGCCTTGGCTATGGCCGGCGCGGGCCAGGTGGGCGCTGCCATCGCCATCTACCTCAAGTGCAAGCAGGCCCGCAATGACCGCCTCAAGGGCGTCATCACCGGCGCTCTGCCCGCCGGCATCCTGGGCGTGGGCGAGCCTCTGATCTACGGCGTCACCCTCCCCATGGGCAAGCCCTTCCTCACCGCCGGTCTGGGCGCTGGCTTCGGCGGCGCGTTCGTGAACCTGATGCAGGTGGCCTCCACCACCTGGGGACCCTCCGGCCTGCTGGGCTGCTTCGTGATGACCGCCGGCCCCAACGGCGCGGCCAAGAGCGTGCTGTTCTTCGTCGTCGGCCTCATTATCAGCTATATCATGGGTTTTATCATCACCAACTTCGCCATCAAGCCCGAAGAAGTGGCCAATGTCTGAGCCCCTGGGCCGCTCCGTATACCTGACCGGCTTTGACCGGCAGCGGGAGACCCTGGAGCGGATCCCGGGCGCCATGGTCTTCCTTTCCCTCCATGTGGGCGAGGAGTTCTCCCCCGGCTACTGCGCACAGGCGGAGCTGGTCTGCCGGCAGCTCTGGGAGGCGGGGCTCCGAACCGTCGCGGATGTATCCATCAAGACCCAACAGCAGTTTGGCGAGCCGGATCTGATCCGGCTCGCCAAGCGGCTCCATGTGTGGGCCCTGCGGGTGGACTACGGCTTCACGCCGGAGGAGACGGCGGCCCTGGCCGCCCGGATGCCCGTGGCGGTCAACGCCTCCACCGTCACCCCGGAGGAGGCGAGGTACATCGCCTCCTCCGGCCCCCTGGTCATGGCCATGCACAACTTCTACCCCCGGCCAGAGACCGGCCTGGACGCCGCCTTCCTGCTGGAGCGCACCCGGGCTCTCCAGGGGGCGGGACTGAAGGCGCTGGCCTTTATCCCCGGGGATCAGGCCCTCCGGGGGCCGGTCCATGAGGGGCTCCCCACCCTGGAGGCCCACCGGGGGCAGCTGCCCTCGGCCTGCTTCGCGGATATGGTCCTCCGGTTCGGGATGGACGGCGTATTTGTGGGGGACCCGGGCCTCAGCGAAACGGAGCGGGCGCGGATCCGCCGGTTCCAGCAGGAGGGGGTGCTCAGCGTGCCGGTCCTGCTGGAGCCGGGCGGGGAGGACCTCTATGACCGGGTGTTCACCTGCCGTCCGGACGGGCCGGCGGGGCTGGTGCGCTTTGCCGAGTCCCGGGAGTACTCCTGCGCCGGCGTCCCCACGCCGCCGGGGGACTGCCGGCCCCGGGTCCGGGGCAGCGTGACTGTGGACAATGACCGCTACGGCCGCTACGCCGGAGAGCTCCAGCTGTGCCGGGCGGACTACCCGGCGGATGAGCGGGTGAACGTCATCGGCCGGGTGCCGGAGCAGGGCCTGCTCCTGGCGGACAGCATTCCCCGGGGCGGACGGTTCGCCCTGGTGAGACCATAGGAGGATTTGAGCGTATGGATATCCGGCTGATCTCTCTGGATCTGGACGGCACGGCCCTGCTGCCGGACCACGCCAGCTTTTCTCAGCGCACGGAGGAGGCCCTTCTGGCGGCCCACCGCCAGGGCGTGGCCATTGTGCCCACCACAGGCCGGCAGTTCGCCATGCTGCCCCCGCCCCTCCAGGTGAAGCAGAGCTGGGCCAATCTGGCGGTGCTGTGCAACGGCGCGGAGGTCCGCAGCCTGGAGGGCGGGACGCTTCTGGCGTCCCACTACATGACCGCGGAGACGCTCCGGCCCCTCATTGACCGGGCCTCGGCGCTGGGTCTGATGGTGGAGCTGTCCGCCGGGAGCACCCTGTACCTGACGGCGGAGGACTGGGACCGGGAACGGACCATTGACCGCCTGACCTTCCACCTGGGGGTGCTGGACCGGCGGGGCCGGGCGGTGGAGGGGCCCCTGTCCGCCTTTGCGGCGGGGTCCGGCCTGTCGTTTGAGAAGGTGAACCTGCTGGGCCTCACCCCTGCGCTCTGGCAGGAGCTGGCCCCTGTGGCCCAGGCGCTGCCCCTCTCCTGCGTGTGGTCCTCCCCCCGCTCCATGGAGGTGACGGACCGGGAGGCCACCAAGGCCAGGGGCCTGGAGACGGCCTGCCGCCTGCTGGAGGTGTCTATGGCCCAGGCCATGGCCATCGGGGACAGCGGGAACGACATCTCCAGCCTCCGGGAAGCGGGCCTGGGCGTGGCCATGGGGGACGCTCCGGAGGAGGTCCGGGCCGCCGCCGACGCGGTGACCGGGACCAACCTCCAGGAGGGCGTGGCCCAGGCAATTGAGCGGTATGTTTTGAGGCGGTGAAGAGAGGCCGGGGGCGCTGAGGCAAGCGGCTTCCCCGCGCCCGTCCGCTCCGCCGTGGGGCGGCAGTTCTCTCCAAAAGAGGAGACCGGGGCGGTTCATGGGAACCGCTCCGGCCTCCTTTTGCCGTGCCTGTGGACCGCCCCCCATCAGGGTTTCATGGCGTCGTATAGCGGCGCGCTTGGACGCTCCCGGGAAAATCAAAGGATTGATTTTTCGCCCGTTTTTGTGGTATAATAAAATGCTGTTTTGCGCAATTTCATCGACACAAAAGGAGAAGAGAGAAAATGCTTGTGCCTGTACTGCTCTTTGCGGTGGGGCTGCTGTGCCTCATCAAGGGCGGGGACTGGTTCGTGGACGGGGCCACGGGGCTGGCCCGGCGCTTTCACCTGCCGGAGCTGCTCATCGGGGCCACAGTGGTGTCCATCGGCACCACCCTGCCGGAGGTGATGGTCTCCACCACCTCCGCCCTCATCGGCCACGGGGAGATTGCCTACGGCAACGCCATCGGCTCCGTCATCTGCAACGCCGCCCTCATCGCCGCCCTCACCATCGCCGTGCGCCCGGGGCCGGTGGACCGGGCGGCCCTGCGGACCCCGGTGCTGTTCTTTTTTGCCGCCGCCGCCCTCTACGCCCTGGTGGCCTACACCTCCGGATTCTTCAGCCGCGCGGTAGGGCTGTCGCTGCTGGCCATCTTTGCCGTCTACATGGCGGTGACGGTGCTCCAGATGCGGCGTGCCACCTCCGCCCCCGCCGGGGAGGAGGAACCCGCCGCCGGCTCTGTGGGCCGGGACCTGGGCCTTCTGGCGGTGGGCGCGGCGCTCATCGCCCTGGGGGCGGACCTGCTGGTGGACAACGGCACCCTCATCGCCCAGGCGCTGGGCGTACCCGAGTCGGTGATCGCCCTGACCTTCGTGGCCCTGGGCACCTCCCTGCCGGAGCTGGCGACGGCCATCACCTCCCTGGCCAAGGGCCACGGCGCCCTGTCCCTGGGCAACGTCATCGGCGCAAACCTCTTCAATCTGGTGCTGGTCAGCGGCGTGTCGGTGACCCTGGCGCCCTTCCCCGTCCCCCAGGCCGCCGTCATCGCCGGACACAACGCCTCCCTGGTGCTGGATCTGCCGGTGATGTTTCTGGCCATGCTGCTGCTGACCATGCCGGCCCTGGCGCGGGGAAAGCTGTCCCGGGGCCAGGGGCTGGTCCTGCTGGCCATCTACGGGGCCTTCTGCTCCATGCAGTTTATGATGTAACGCTATAATAAAGGAGGACAGGCCATGCGGCTTGCTGTTTTGGGCACGGGCAAGATCGTCCAGGAGGCGCTGCCCGTGCTGGAGGGGCTGGGCATCCGGCCCCACGCCATTCTGGGCACGGAGCGCAGCCGGGAGCGGACGGAGGCCCTGGCGGCCCGATATCAGATCCCCTGCTGCTGCTTCCGGTACGAGGAGGCGCTGGAGAGCGGGGCGGACACGGTCTACGTGGCCCTGCCCAACAGCCTCCACTATGCGTACGCCCGAAGGGCCCTGGAGGGGGGTCTCCACGTGCTGGTGGAGAAGCCCGCCGTCACCGCCCTCGCCCAGCTCCGGGAGCTGCGGCGGCTGGCGGCCGGGCGGCGGCTGGTGCTGGCGGAGGCCATGACGCTCCACCACCTGCCCGCCTTTCTGGCCCTGCGGGAGCAGACAGCCCGGCTGGGTCCCCTGCGGCTGGCGGGGCTGAACTTCAGCCAGTACTCCTCCCGCTACGACGCGTTTCTGGAGGGGACGACAGCCCCCGCCTTTGACCCGGCCATGGCCGGCGGCGCGCTGATGGATCTGAACGTGTACAACATCCATTTTGCGGCGGCCCTGTTCGGGTCTCCCCGGCAGATCCGCTACTGCGCCAACCTCCAGCGGGGGGTGGACACCAGCGGCGTGCTGACCCTGGACTACGGAGGCATGAAAGTGGTGTGCGTGGCGGCCAAGGACTGCCAGGGGGCCAATACATCCTTTATCCAGGGGGAGCTGGGGCGGCTGGAGCTAGCGGAGCCGGTCAGCAGCCTCACCGGCTGGGAGCTGGTCCTCCAGTCCGGGGAGCGGGAGCGGTTTGAGACCGCCCCCCAGGCCCACCGGATGTCCTGCGAGTTCGCGGCCTTCCGCCGGATGATCGACGAGAGGGATCTGGACCGGGCGGAGGAGCTGCTGGACATCAGCGAGATTGCCGCAGCCATCCTGGAGGAGGCCTGGACCCAGATGTCCGCGTAAAAGAGCGTACGGCCTGTCCGGCGGGAAGCCGGGCAGGCCGTTTCAGGATCCGGAAAAGCAGGCCGCCTCTCAACGGCCGCCCAGGAGGAACACCAGCCGTTTTTCCCCGGACAGCTCCGGGTCAAAGCGGTAGCCGAGATCGGAGAAGGCCCGAATGTCCTCCGGCCGGTCAACCCGGTTTTCCGCCAGCCAGCGCACCATCTGTCCCCGGGCCATTTTGCACGCGGTCCCCTTCTCCACCACGCGGCCGTCTTTCCACTGGCCGAAGGTGCAGGTGAGGTATCCCACGCCGGGCGGCAGGTGGGGCTCCACGGCCCGGCTGTACTCCCTGGAGGCCAGATTCAGCACCCAGTCCGTCTCCGACGCCAGCTGCTCCGCCAGCCGCCCGCCCCAGAAGGCGTACAGGTCCCCCGCGCCGTCCACGGACAGACGGGCCTGCATCTCCAGGCGGTAGGGGGTCACGCCGTCAAAGGGCCGCAGCAGGCCGTAGAAGCCGGAGAGGATCCGCAGGTTCTGCCGCAGGTAGTCCAGCTCTCCGGCCTCCATCACGTTGGGAGCCATGGAGCGGTACTGGATCCCCTCGTAGGCCAGGATGGCCGTGGTGAGGTTCCGGTCCAGGTCCATGCGCTCCAGCCGCTCCACGTTCTGCCGGGCGATGGCGTCGCTGCATTTCCACAGGGTCTGGAGCTCCGGGCCGGACAGGGCCTTCAGGGCCTCCATCAGCCGCCGGGTCTCCGCCAGGAACCGGGGCGGGGCCTCCACGGCAAAGCTGTCCGTGTCCACGTTCATTTTCTTGGCCGGGGAGATGATGATCCGCATGGCGTACCTCCTGTTTTGTAGGGCCGCAGGGATCAGCGGCCCCCCTTTTCGTGATATTATATCCTCCGGCCCCGGGGATGTCAATCCGCTCCCATGAGAGGTGAAATTGGCGTTTCCAAAATTTCATCCCCCCTGGGGGCTTGCGGCGAGGGGCGATCTGTGGCAAGATAGGACCGCCTGATATCAGCATCAAACGAACCATTCACCCCCTGAAGGAGGACGCTATGCGAAAGATTTTTCCCCTGCTGCTGGCGGCGTGCCTGCTGCTGGCCGCCTGCGGCAGTCAGCCGGACAACGGCAGTACGCCGGACAGCGCCGGTGAGCCCGCCGCCCTGGTCTACGGCAGCGCGGATTATACCCGCATCAACCCGGCCATGGACGAGCACTGCGAGATCAACGCCCTGCTCTTCAACGGCCTCACCGCCCACGACGGCAATAACCAGGTGGTCCCCGGCCTGGCGGAGAGCTGGGAGTACGACGAGACCGCCTGCACCTACACCTTCCGCCTCCGGGAGGGGCTCGCGTGGCACGACGGCCAGCCCCTCACCGCCGAGGACGTGAAATTTACCATCGAGGCCATCATGGACCCGGAAAACGGCTCGGAAAACGCCCCCAACTACGAGGACGTGGAGGAGATCACCGTCATCGACAGCCGGACCGTGGCCTTCCGCCTGTCCGCGCCCAACGTGGCCTTTCTGGAGTATATGACCATGGCCGTGCTGCCCAGACACCTGCTGGAGGGGGAGGACATGCAGTCCTCGGACTTCTTCCGCGCCCCCGTGGGCACGGGCCCCTACAAGCTGGTCAGCTGGGACCCGGGCCAGTCCATTGTCCTGGAGAGGAACCCGGACTACTACCTGGGCTGCCCCCAGATTGACCGGATCATCTTCAAGATCGTGGCCGACGACAACGCCCAGGCCATTCAGCTGGAGTCCGGGGAGCTGGATCTGGCCCTGCTGGACCCGAGAAACGCCCAGAACTTCGCGGACAGGGAGGGCTTCGCCTGCTACGACATGAAGACCGCCGACTACCGGGGCATTCTCTTCAACTTCTGGAACGACTACTGGACCGAGAACCGGGACCTGATCCCCGCCGTGTGCTGCGCCATTGACCGGGAGGCCATCATCAGCTCCGTGCTCCTGGGCCAGGGGGAGGCGGCCTACGGCCCCCTCCAGCAGAACATCTACAACAACCCGGACGTGGAGCGCTATGACTATGATCCCGCCAGGGCCCGGGAGATTCTGGAGGCCGCAGGCTGCGTCATGGGCGAAAACGGCTTCTACACCCGAAACGGCCAGGAGATCGGCTTTGTCATCAGCGTCATGGCCGGGGAGCAGGACCGGATTGACATCGCCCAGGCTGCGGCCCAGCAGCTGCGGGATGTGGGCGTCAACTGCACCGTGGACCTGCCCGCCCAGATGGACTGGGGCGGACAGATGGCCTGCCTCATTGGCTGGGGCAGCCCCTTTGACGCGGACGATCACACCTACAAGGTCTTCGGCACGGACAAGGGGGCCAACTACAGCGGCTACTCCAACGAGAGAGTGGACGAGTATCTGACCCTGGCCCGGCAGTCCGACGACCCGGCGGTGCGGGGGCAGTATTACGACCTCTTTCAGGAGGAGCTGGCTGCCGATCCCCCCTACGCCTTCATCTGCTACATTGACGCCAACTACGTGGCCAGCTCCCGCTTGCAGGGTATCGCGCCGGACACGGCGCTGGGCCACCACGGGGTGGGGATCTTCTGGAACGTCCAGGAGTGGACTATCTCAGAGTAATTTGACAGGGGGCGGCCTATGGCAGAGCTGTTAGAAGTGAAAAACCTGTCCGTCAGCTTCTTCACCCCCGCCGGCGAGGTACAGGCGGTGCGCAATGTCAGCTTCTCCCTCCGGCCGGGGGAGGTGCTGGCGGTGGTGGGGGAGTCCGGCTGCGGCAAGAGCGTGCTGTGCAAGAGCATCATGAAGCTGCTGCCCCGGACGGCCAGGATCCAGTCCGGCAGCATCGTGGTCAACGGCGCGGATATCACCGGCTGCCGGGAGCGGGACATGCACAGGCTCCGGGGCAAGCTCTTCTCCATGGTCTTCCAGGACCCCATGACCGCCCTCAACCCCACCATGACCCTGGGTGCGCAGATCGGGGAGGCGGTCCGGGTCCACCAGCCGGGCCTCTCCGGCGGCGCGGTGCGGCAGCGGGTCATGGAGCTGATGACCCTGGTGGGCATCGACAGGCCCGAGGAGCGGATGAAGCTCTACCCCCACAACTTCTCCGGCGGCCAGCGGCAGCGCGGCGTCATGGCCATCGCCCTGGCCGGGAGCCCCAGCATTCTCTTTGCCGACGAGCCAACCACGGCCCTGGACGTGACCATCCAGGCCCAGATCCTGGACCTCCTGCGGGACGTTCAGGCCCGGCTGGGCACGGCCACGGTCTTTGTCACCCACGATCTGGGGGTGGTGGCCCGGGTGGCGGACCGGGTGGCGGTGATGTACGCGGGGCGGATCGTGGAGACCGGCACGGCGGAGGAGATCTTCTACGATCCCCGCCACCCCTACACCTGGGGCCTCCTGCGGGCCCTGCCGGCCCTGAACCGGGGCCGGGACAGCCTCTACACCATCCCCGGGATGCCCCCCAATCTGGCCCACCCGCCGGCGGGGGACGCCTTCGCCTGCCGCAATGAGTACGCCCTGGCCATCGACTACGAGGAGGAGCCCCCCATGTTCCGCGTCACAGACACCCACTACGCGGCCACCTGGCTCCTGGATGAGCGGGCGCCCCGGATCACGCCGCCGATAGGAGGAGCCCATGGCTGAGGAAATTCTGCTGGATGTCCAGCACCTGACCCACGTCTTCCCCCTGAATCGGAGGATGTCCGTCCGGGCGGTGGACGACGTGTCCTTCCAGATCCGCCGGGGGGAAATCTTTGGTCTGGTGGGGGAGTCCGGGTCCGGCAAGTCCACGGCGGCCCGGTGCGTGATGAACCTCTACCGGCCCCGGAGCGGCCGGATCCTGTACAAGGGAATCGACACCTGCGACGCTGCCGCTTTCCGGGCCAACCGGCGGATGCTGCAAACCACCCGCCAGCTCATCTTCCAGGACACCAGCTCCAGCCTGAACCAGCGGATGCGGGTGTGGGACATCATCACCGAGCCCCTGCGGATCCAGCGCGTCGTCCCGCCCCGGGGGTCCCTGCGGGCGGAGGCGGCCTTCCAGATGCACTACGTGGGCCTGGACGAGAGCTTTCTGGACAAGTATCCCCCGGAGCTCTCCGGCGGCCAGCGGCAGCGGGTGGCCATCGCCCGGGCCCTGGCCATGGAGCCGGAGCTGCTGGTGGCGGACGAGCCTATCGCGTCCCTGGACGTGTCCATCCAGGCCCAGATCGTCAACCTCTTCAAGCACCTCCAACAGGAGCACGGGTTCTCCTTCCTGTTCATCGCCCACGATCTGGCCATGGTGGAGTTTCTGTGCGACCGGGTGGGGGTTATGTACCGGGGCCGTTTGGTGGAGACCGCCCCCACGGCGGAGCTCTTTTCCAACCCCCTGCACCCCTACACCCGGGCCCTGCTGTCCGCCATCCCCATCCCGGACCCCCGGCGGGAGCGGAGCCGGCAGCTGGTCACCTTCCACGGGGAGGATCTGCCCCCGGGGGGCGCGCTGCGGGAGGCAGGGCCGGATCACTTTGTGTTACGCTCCTCTGGGAGCGGGGAGGATTGAAAATGACCATAGAATTGGCCAGTATAACGGACATAGATGCGATCAAAAAGCTCTATGAGACCCTATTTGAGGATATGTCCAGGCTGCAGCCTGACTTTTTCAGAGCTGCGGGTCAGGACGGGGATTTTATCCAATCCGTCATTGAAAGCGAAAGCGATGATATATTCCTTGCAAAAGAGAATCAGCAGGTGCTGGGATTCGCTCTTGTGCAGCAGAAGAGTACGCCCCCCTTTCCGTGCTTTGTTCCCCTCCAATACGCGTATCTCCTGGACCTTTTTGTGGCCTCCGATCAGAGAGGTAAGGGCATTGGGCGGCGGCTCATTCAAGCGGTAAAGGATTGGGCGGCGGCAAGAAAATTGGAGTATATTGAGCTGGGCGTGCTCACGCAAAATGAGGGCGCTGTCAAGTTATACGAGAGCATGGCGTTTACCGAGGACCGCAAGGTGATGCGTATGAGGCTGTAGGCCTTTGCCACCGTGTATGTGCAGAGAAACGCTTTAGGGAAAAATTTTGGGGAAGGAGGCGGCGGGATGACGGCGCGGAAACAGATCATCTACTGGGGGAAAAAAGCCCTGCTCTTTGTGCTCAGCGTGCTGGTGCTGTCCCTGGCGGCGTTCTACGTCTCCAGGCTGGCCCCTGGAGACCCCCTGGTCTCCTATTACGGTACCCGGGTGGAGAAGATGAGCCCCGCAGAGCGGGCCTGGGCGGAGGAGCGGCTGGGGCTCAACGAGCCCATCTCCGTCCAGTACGTCCGCTGGCTGGCAAGGACCCTCCAGGGTGACTTCGGGATCTCCTATAAATACAAGATGGACGTGACGGAGGTGATCGCCGGCAGGATCGGCAACACCCTGCTGCTGGGCGGGGCCGGATTTCTGCTGATCTTCGCGCTGTCCATGCTGCTGGGCGTTCTGTGCGCGTGGTACGAGGACCGGCCCCTGGACCGGCTGCTGTGCAGGGTGGGCACGGTCTCCAGCTGCATCCCCGAGTTCTGGCTGTCCCTGGTGTTCATCCTGGTGTTCTCCGTGACCCTGCGGTGGCTGCCCAGCTCGGGGGCCTACTCCGTGGGAAGGGGGGACGACTGGCTGGACCGGCTGGCCCACCTGGTCCTCCCCCTGAGCATCGTGGTGCTCAGCCACCTGTGGTACTACGCCTACATGGTCCGCAACCGGATCCTGGAGGAGGTCCGGGCGGACTACGTGCTGCTGGCCAAGGCCAAGGGGCTCACCAAGCGGAGCGTCATGTTCCGCCACTGCCTGCGCAACACCATCCCCTCCTATCTGAGCATCATGGCCATCTCTGTACCCCACGTGCTGGGGGGGACCTACATCGTGGAGACAGTGTTCTCCTACCCGGGCCTGGGCACCCTGTCCTATGAGAGCGCCCGGTACAAGGACTACAACCTGCTGATGCTGCTGTGCCTCATGTCCGGCGCCCTGGTCATATTGTGCAGCATGGCGGCCCAGATCATCAACGAGCGGATTGATCCCCGGGTCCGGCCCCAGGCGCCGGAGGTGACGGAGCGATGAAGGAGCGCTTTGAGATTGTGGGCATCCGCCCTCTGCCGGACCCGCCTGTCAGAAAGAGAAAATGGCATGAGGGCAAGCCCCTCCTCTCCGCCGGCGTACTGGCACTGATCGTCCTGGGCTGCCTGCTCCTCCCCCTGATGGGGACCAGGGATCCCTCCTATATGGATCTGACCCGGTGCAGCGTGCCGCCCGGGAAGGCGTTCCTCTTCGGCACGGACGCCATGGGCCGGGACGTGTTCTCCATGATCTGGTACGGCGGCCGGCTCTCCCTGTTTATCGGCGTGGCCGCAGCTCTGCTGTCCGCAGCCATTGCCATTCTCTTCGGCGCGGCCAGCGGATGCGCCCCGGCGTGGCTGGACGGACTGCTCATGCGCCTGACGGAGATCCTGCTGAGCGTGCCGAACCTGTTGGTGGTGGTGCTGCTCCAGGCCGTGCTGGGGAAGGCCAGCCCCCTGAGCATCGCCCTGGTCATCGGCGTCACCAGCTGGACCGGCATGGCGAAGATTGTGCGCACGGAGGTGCGGCAGATCCGCGCCAGCGAGTACGTGCTGGCCTCCCGGTGCATGGGAGGCGGCTTTTTCCACATCCTGTGGCGGCACCTGACGCCCAACTTCGTCTCCTCCATCATGTTCATGGCGGTGATGAACGTGCGCAGCGCCATTGTGGCCGAGTCCACCCTCAGCTTCATGGGCATCGGCCTGCCGGTGGAGGTGGTCACCTGGGGGAGTATGCTCTCTCTGTCGGAGAAGGCCCTGCTGTCCGGGGCGTGGTGGATCATCCTGATCCCCGGCGGGTTTCTGGTGGCTGCCCTGCTGTGCATCACCAGCCTGGGCAGCTGCCTGCGGAGGAATATCAACCGCAGGGAGAATAACCTGTATTAGAGGAAAGGACGGCGCATAGCGGATGCTGTGCGCCGTCCTCTGCGTCTCAAGGAAGAAGCGGCCCCCGCCGGATATCCGGCGGGGGCTCGGTTCTACTGCCGTATGACGGTGCCGGTCTTGCCGGCAATGCCCTCCCGGGCCTTCTCCAGAAGGGTGATGAGGGCCTCCCGGCCGGGCTTGGACTGGGCGAACTTCACCGCCGCCTCCACCTTCGGCAGCATGGAGCCGGGGGCGAACTGCCCCTCCCGGGCGTACTGAAGGGCCTGCTCCGGGGTCATGGCGTCCAGCCACTGCTCGTTCTCCTTGCGGAAGTTGACCGCCACCTTCTCCACAGCGGTGAGGATGATGAGCATGTCCGCGTCCAGCTGCTCCGCCAGCAGCTCGGAGGCAAAGTCCTTGTCAATCACCGCCGCCGCGCCCTTGAGGTGGTTCTTCTCCGTGCGGTAGACCGGGATGCCCCCGCCGCCGCAGCAGATGACCAGATGGCCGTCCTCGGTCAGGGCCCGGATGGCCCCGGCCTCGATGATGTGCTTGGGCTTAGGGGACGCCACGTACCGCCGCCAGCCCCGGCCCGCGTCCTCCCGGACCAGATTGCCGGTCTGGTCCGCATACGCCCGGGCCTCCTCCGCGCTCATGAACTTTCCAATGGGCTTGGAGGGTTGGTCAAAGGCCGGGTCCGCCGGGTCCACCTCCACCTGGGTGACAATGGAGCAAACGGGCATATTGCAGATGCCCCGGTTGAGCAGCTCCTCCCGGAAGGCGTTTTGCAGGTCATAGCCAATGTAGGCCTGGCTCATGGCCCCGCAGACAGACAGCGGGGTGAAGCCCTGGCTGGGGTCCTCCTTCTGGAGGGCCGCCATGGCGTTGTTGATAATCCCCACCTGGGGGCCGTTTCCGTGGGCCACCACCACCTGGTTGCCGTCCTCGATCAGATCCACGATGGCCCGGGCGGTAATTTTCACCGCTGCCGCCTGCTCGGGCAGCGTGTTCCCCAGGGCGTTGCCCCCCAGGGCGATGACGATGCGCTTGCTCATAGATCCATCCTCAACTCATTTCCTAGTATCCATACGGCTCCCCCCGGGAGGGGGAGCCGTATGTACGCCTGTCCCGGCCTGCATTCATCGGGTGCGAATGCTGAACGGGCCCTTAAAACGCCTTCCGCTTCCCGCCGGCCCGCTCCAGAGCGCGCAGGGCGGACACAGGGTCCTTGACCTTGCTGAGGAAGATCATGGCCGCGATGATGTAGGGCTTGAAGGACGCCTCCTTGTACAGGGGCTGGATGTAGCGGTCAAACACGGAGTTGTCCACCTCGCCCTCCTGGCAGCTCAGTCCCGTGATGTCGGCGGGCAGGCAGTGCATGTAGAGCGCCCGGCCCTCCCGGGTCAGCTTCATCATCTCCTCGGTGCAGGACCAGTCCTTGTGCTGGGCGTTCTGGGCCAGCAGCTCCTGCTCCAGCCGGTCAATGCCCGCCTTGTTCCCCTCCCGGTAGAGCTGGGTGCGCTTCTCCATGGCCTTGAAGGGGGCCCAGCTCTTGGGGTAGACAATGTCCGCGCCCTGGAAGGCCTCGGCCATGGAGTTCACCTTCCGGAAGGCCCCGCCGGAGGCCGCCGCGTTTTTCCGGGCGATGTCCTCGATCTCCGGCATCACCTCGTACCCCTCCGGATGGGCCAGGGTCACGTCCATGCCGAACCGGGTGAACAAGCCGATGATGCCCTGGGGCACGCTCAGGGGCTTGCCGTAGCTGGGGGAGTAGGCCCAGGTCATGGCCACCTTCTTCCCTTTCAGGTTCTCCACGCCGCCGAACTGGTGGATCACATGGAGCAGATCCGCCATGGACTGGGTGGGGTGGTCCACGTCGCACTGGAGGTTCACCAGGGTGGGCCGCTGCTCCAGAATGCCCTTCTCATACCCCTCGTCCAGGGCGTCCATAAAGGTCTTCTGGTACTTGTGGCCCTCCTCGATGAACATGTCGTCCCGGATGCCGATCACGTCGGCCATGAAGGAGACCATGTTGGCCGTCTCCCGGACCGTCTCGCCGTGGGCAATCTGGCTCTTCTTCTCGTCCAGGTCGCTGACCTCCAGGCCCAGCAGATTGCAGGCGGAGGCGAAGGAGAACCGGGTGCGGGTGGAGTTGTCCCGGAAGATGGAGATGCCCAGGCCGGAGTCGAAAATCCGGGTGGAGATGTTCCGCTCCCGCAGATCCCGCAGGGCGTCGGCCACGGCAAAGACCGCCGCCAGCTCGTCGTCCGTCTTGTCCCAGGTCCAATAGAAGTCGTTTTTATACATGCCGTTGATCTTCAGCTTTTCCAAGCCCTGGGCCAGCTGCTCTGTCTTGCTCATTGCTTATCGTCTCCTTTATATCCTTATTTTATGCGGCCTGTTCTTTTTCTTTGTGAACAAGAAAAAGAACCAAAAAGAAAAACTTTTTAACTCTTTATTACCTACATTTATCTATTTTCAGCTATTTGATGTCGTTGCCTGTCTTGCCGCCCCGGTACTCGCACACATCCTCGTCGCCCTTGCCCTTATAGAGCCCCACGCACGCCGCGTACACCGCCGCGCAGGTGACCAGATCCTGCTTCCAGGTAATCTCGTTGGGCGCGTGGGCCTGGCTCTCCGCGCCGGGACCGAAGCCCACGCAGGGGATGCCGTACCGGCCCTGGATGGACACGCCGTTGGTGGAGAAGGTCCACTTGTCAATAAGGGGCCGGCGGCGCAGACGCATGGCGTCCAGCTTCTCGTCCGGATCCGCGTGGCCCACCCGCTCCGGACCGTAGAGGGCCTTGTGGGCCTCGGCCAGAGCCTGGACGTGGGGGGCGCTCTCTTTGTTGATCCAGGTGGGGAAGTAGCACTCGGTCTCGTACTTCAGGCCCGTCCAGGCGGGGCGGTCGTACATGTACATGCTGACCTTCACGTCCTCGCCGTACTTCTTCACCGCCGGCAGGGCCCGGATCTCCTCCAGACAGCTGTCCCAGGTCTCCCCGGCGGTCATGCGCCGGTCAATGGACACCGCGCAGCTGTCCGCCACCGCGCACCGGCTGGGGGAGGTATAGAAGATCTGGCTCACCGTGCAGGTGCCCCGGCCCAGGAACCGGGCGTCCTCGTAGTGGTCCGGGTTGTACTGGGGATTGAGCATCTTCACCAAGCCCTTGATCTCGGTCCCCTCTCCGTCGTCGTTCTCGTTGAGGGCCCGGATCTCCTGGACGATATCGGCCATCTTATAGATGGCGTTGTCCCCCCGCTCCGGGGCGGAGCCGTGGCAGCTGACGCCCTTCACGTCCACCCGGATCTCCATGCGGCCCCGGTGGCCCCGGTAGATGCCGCCGTCGGTGGGCTCCGTGGACACCACGAACTCCGGGGTGATGCCGTCCTCGTTGTGGATGTACTGCCAGCACAGGCCGTCGCAGTCCTCCTCCTGGACCGTGGCCGCCACCAGGATCGCGTACCCCTGGGGGATGAGGCCCAGGTCCTTCATGATCTTCGCCCCGTACACGGCGGACACCACGCCGCCCTCCTGGTCCGAGCCGCCCCGGCCGTAGATGATGTCCTCGGTCTCATAGCCCTGGTAGGGGTCCTGCTCCCAGTTGAGGATGTTGCCAACGCCCACGGTGTCGATATGCCCGTCAAAGGCGATGACCTTGTCCCCTTGGCCCATCCAGCCCAGCGCGTTGCCCTGGGGATCGATCTCCGTGCGGTCAAAGCCCAGCCGCTCCATCTCCAGGATCGTGCGCTTGATGACCCCCTCCTCGCCGCAGCTCTCGCTGGGAATGGCAATCAAATCCCGCAGAAATCTGCTCATGTTCTCCCGGTAGCCCTCCGCTGCCCTCTTGATGCCCTCAAAGTCCATACGTCACGCCCTCCGTTTCTCATATTTATCTGTCAACATTCTTTTTCTTGAAAGAAAAAGAATCAAAAAGAACTTCCGCCCGGTCCCGGCCTCTGCGGTTTCTGCTTCTATCATAGCATAGAAAATTTCGTTGTCAAACAATTTTTTTGAAAACCTAAAAATTTTTTTGAAAACCCATTGCATTCTCCTGTCAATACTGGTATGATGGACCTAGAAGCACATCCGGACCCGCGGAAATTCACCCCCAGGGTCAGCCCGGGGAGAGGGAGGTCGATACCGTTTTGGAACCCCATCAGCTGTCCGTACTCAAGCAGGTGGCGGCCGCCCTGGCCGCCCAGTTCGGCCCCAACTGCGAGGTGGTGGTCCACGACCTGGAGAGCCAGGACCCGGCCCACTCCATCGTACACATTGAAAACGGTCACGTCACCGGCCGGCGCGTGGGGGACGGCCCCTCCAACGTGGTCCTGGAGCAGATCATGGGCCGCAACGAGGACCCCCAGGACTGCCTGGGCTACCTCTGCCGCACCGACGACGGCAAGGTCCTCAAATCCTCCACCGTCTACGTCCGCTCCCCCGGCGGGGCGGTGTCCGGCATCCTGTCCATCAACTTCGACATCTCCGCCCTCATGATGGTGGAGCAGGCCGTATCCGCCATCACCTGCGCCCCCTGCGGCCAGCGGGAGGAGAATATCGCCGTGGTCAACGTAAACGACCTGCTGGACGGCCTCATTGAGCAGAGCGTGGCCCTGGTGGGCAAGCCGGTGGCCCTCATGAACAAGGACGACAAGGTCCGGGCCATCCAGTTCCTCAGCCAGCACGGGGCGTTTCTGGTCACCAAGAGCGGCGACAAGGTGGCCAAGTACTTCGGTATCTCCAAATACACGCTGTATTCTTACATTGATCTAAAACAGGAGGAAAAGCGTCATGAGCAAGATTGATCTCACCATCAACAGGGAAATTCTGGCCAAGAACGTGGCCAAGGCCAAGGACAATGGGGTCATCATCCCCACCATCGCCCAGATGCAGAATCCGAAGACCATCCCCGCCCCCATTCAGGAGAAGCTGAAGGGCGTGGGCCTGTGGGACGTGAACCCCCTGAACCTCTTCCGCATCACCTGGAAGAACGAGGCCAAGGAGTCCGGCGGCCTCTTCCAGGATACGCCCAACTACGTGGAGATCCCCAGCAGTCTCTCCGGCGTGCCCTGCCGGATCATCGCCATGGCGGGCAAGTGGTTCCCCACCGGGTGCCACAAGGTGGGCGCGTCCTTCGGCTGTCTGGCCCCCCGGCTGGTCACCGGACAGTTTGACGCCTCCTGGCACAAGGCCGTGTGGCCCTCCACGGGCAACTACTGCCGGGGCGGCGCGTTCAACTCCAAGCTCCTGGCCTGCGAGAGCGTGGCCATCCTCCCTGCGGAGATGAGCCAGGAGCGGTTCAGCTGGCTCAAATCCATTGCCGGCGAGGTCATCGCCACCCCGGGGTGCGAGAGCAACGTGAAGGAGATCTTCGACAAGACCTGGGAGCTCAAGCAGGACCCCCAGTACATGATCTTCAACCAATTCGAGGAGATGGGCAACCCCCTGTGGCACTACAACGTCACCGGCCGCGCCCTGGCGGACCTCTTTGAGGCTGTGAAGCGGCCCGGGGACCGCTTTGCCGGGGCCTGCTTTACCTCCGGCTCTGCGGGCACCATGAGCGCCGGCGATCTCCTCAAGGAGCGCTATCCCCGCCTCAAGCTGGCCGTAGGCGAGGCCCTCCAGTGCCCCACCATCCTGGACAACGGCTTCGGCGGCCACCGCATCGAGGGCATCGGAGACAAGCACATCCCCTGGATCCACAACGTGAAGAACACCGACATGGCCATTGCCATTGACGATGAGGACAGCCAGCGGCTCCTGCGCCTGTTCAACACCCCCGACGGCGAGAAGTACCTCAAAGAGGAGCTGGGCCTGGAGGCCGCGCTCATTGAGAAGCTGCGCTGGCTGGGCATCAGCGGCATTGCCAACGTGCTCTGCTGCATCAAGATGGCGAAATACTACGAGCTCACGGAGCACGACGTGGTGGGCACGGTGCTCACCGACAGCGCGGACATGTACCGGAGCCGGATCACGGAGCTGGACGAGATGCACGGCGCGTACAGCGTCCACGAGGCGGCCCTGGACCACCACCTGCACATGCTGGGGCTCAAGACGGACAGCATGCTGGAGCTCTCCTACACGGACCGCAAGCGGGTACACAACCTCAAGTACTACACTTGGGTGGAGCAGCAGGCCCGGGACGTGAAGGACCTGAACGCGCTGTGGTACGACACGGAGAACACCTGGGACGCGGTCCACGCCCAGGCCGCTGAGCTGGATGCGCTCATCAACGAGTTCAACGAGGCTACGGGCCTGCTGAAGAATCTGTAAGCGCAGGCTGAATAATGAAAGGAGCGTACTATGGGACAGACTGACAAGCAATTCAACGCCCTTCTTCGTATGCTGATTGCGCGGATCAAGAGCGCGATTGAGGAGAAGGATCCGGAGCGGGCCAAGGAGCAGATGCGGGAGCTGCTGGCGGATCTGCAAACCACGCTGGAGGACTGAATCAACAAGGGCGGGACCGCTGGCCCCGCCCTTTTCTTCTATTCCTCTTCATCCTCGTCCTCCAGGTACATCTCCTCCGCGTCCTGCTGGGCTCGGATGAGAAGATCCTGGGCTTTGACATAGTTTTGCTCCCCCAGCGCCTCCAGCGCGTCTGTTATGCCATTGAATAATCGCGTGTAGTATTTGGGGAAGTTATCCATATTTCATCACCTCGTTTACTATTATATCACCATCGAGTTGTGAGTGCGATATAAATGAAGCTCAAATGTAATTCTAAGTAGGGATAAATGCTGTAATACAATCGTCATATACTATGTGTGACGAGGTGCAGTATGGCTAAATTCAAAATTCCTAAAATCCCACCGACAACAAGTAAAAGTATTCGTTTTCCCAATGACATTATTGAGGATGTTGAGAAAGCAATACAGGGCAAGGATTGTACCTTTACTGCCTTTGTGGTAGAGGCAACACGTGTCGCATTAGAAAATCTTCGGGAAGACGAACCATAATGTAGGGGCGAGCATTGCTCGCCCGCATGTTACGAAACCCTCCGCGCCGCCGCCCCTACTTATATGACGAGGTGCAATATGCGAAAATTCAAAATACCCACGGTTTATACAACGACAAATAAAACCATTCGTTTTCCTGACGATGTCATCGCAGATGTTGAGGAAGCAATTCGCGGCACGAACTGTAATTTTTCAGCATTTGTCATTGAGGCGGTCCGTGTCGCATTAGAAAATCTTCGGGAAGACGAGGAATGACCGCTTTCGGAGGATTTCCAGCAGAACACCCTCTCTAAAGTTCTTTTTTGATTCTTTTTTCTTTCAAGAAAAAAGAATGACTACTAAACAAGGAGCGCCGCCATGAAAAACGTGAAGCACGCGAAATGCGTGAAATGCGGGAAGATTTACGCCGCCGCGCCCGATCTGACCAACTGCGCCTGCGGCGGCATTCTGGACATCATCTACGACTATGACTACATTCGCTCCGTCCTCACCAAGGACGCGCTGGCCCAGCGCCGGGACAACACCATGTGGCGGTTCCGCGAGCTGCTGCCTGTGGAGACGGACACCCCCCTGCCCCCTCTGCGGGTGGGCGGCAGCCCCCTCTATGAGGCGGACGCCCTGGCCCGTGAGCTGGGTGTCGCCAGGCTCTATATCAAGGACGACGGCATCAACCCCACCGCCTCCCTGAAGGACCGGGCCAGCGCCATGGCCGTGGCCAAGGCCCGGGAGGCGGGAGCCCAGGTGATCGCCTGCTCCTCCACCGGCAACGCCGCCTCCTCCCTGGCGGGAAACGCGGCGGCGGCAGGGCTGAGTACGTACATCTTTGTCCCCAGCCGCGCCCCCAAGGGCAAGGTGGCCCAGCTGATGACCTTCGGGGCCACCGTGGTGTCGGTCCAGGGCAGCTACGAGGATACCTTCGAGCTGAGCAAGGCCGCCATTGAGAAGTGGGGCTGGTATAACCGCAACGCCGCCATCAACCCCTACCTCTCCGAGGGCAAAAAGACCGTGGGCCTGGAGATCATGGAGCAGCTGGGCTGGACCGTGCCGGACTATATCGCCATCTCCGTGGGAGACGGCTGTACCATCGCCGGACTCTGGAAGGGTCTCAAGGACCTCCACGCCATCGGGTTCATCGACCGCCTGCCCCGTCTGATCTCCGCCCAGGCGGAGGGCTGCTGCCCCCTGAACCGGGCCATTGAGACCGGGGAGGCTTGGCGTCCCATGGAGGAGAACACCCTGGCCGATTCCATCGCCGTGGGCGTGCCCCGGAACGCGGACAAGGCCCTCATGGCCATCCGTGAGTCCAAGGGCCTGACGGTGAACGTGTCCGATCAGGAGATCATGGCGGCGCAGAAGCTTCTGGGCCGCCGGTGCGGGGTGTTCGGCGAACCGGCGGGCGTGACGGGTACGGCGGGGCTGAAAAAGCTCTGCGAGGCGGGCAGGATCCCCCCGGAGGCCACCGTGGTCAGCGTGGTCACCGGCAACGGGCTCAAGGACGTGGCCAACGCTATCGCGGCCTGCGGCGAGCCCATCTCCATCCCCAGCGATATGGCCCGGCTGGAGGAGGCCTTCCGGCAGGCGGGGATCCGGGCGTAGGCCTTTCCCCCTTTGACATTCCCAACGTTTGGTAGTACAATGGAGAAAACCAAAGAAGGAATGATGGATACGCCATATATTTACGAAACTGATATCACCTACCCCGACGTGGGAATGGACCACCGGCTGAACCACCGGGGCCTGCTGCGCATCCTCCAGGAGGCCGCCGCCATTGCCTCTGACGAGCGGGGGTTCGGCCCCAAGGACCTGCCCCGCACCGGCGTATGCTGGATCCTCTCCGGCTGGCGGGCGGAGCTCGCCGCCCGTCCCCCCTGGCGGGCCCATGTGCGGGCGGAGACCTGGCCCCGGACCCTGGACGGCTTCTTCTCAGAGCGGGACTTTCTGGTCTGGCACGGGGAGGAGCTGATCGCCCGGGGCGCTTCCAAGTGGGTCCTGGTGAACGCCGGAACCGGCCGGCTCACCCGGGTCACTGAGGCGGTCCGGGAGGCCTACGACGTGGAGGAGCGGAGCGTATTTGACGCGCCCCTGCTCTCCAACGGCGTCACCCCGCCGGACACCCCTGCGGCCTTCTCCACCCTGGCCGGGCGGCGGGACATGGACGCCAACCGCCATGTCAACAATATCCACTATCTGGACTACGCCCTGGAGGCCCTGCCCCGGGAGGTGTTTGACCGCCTGCCCAATACGGTGGAGGTGGTCTTCCGCCGGCAGATCCTGGAGGGCACGACCATCCGGTGCCTGTACGCCCTCACAGAGGATGGGAAGCACCAGGTGGAGATCCAGAGCGGCGGGGAGAAGCCCGTTCACCACGCCTTTGTGTGGTTTTATTGACAAAAAATGTTTGTAGTCGGAATAAGAGCCTGTAAAGTTTTTTGAAAGAATCAGTACAAAATGGAGGAGATTGACAATGACCGAACTACTGGATTTCCTGTCCCGTAGCCCCAGCCGCTACCACGCTGTGGCCAACCTCGCCCAGGAGCTGGAGCAGAACGGCTATACCCAGCTCTATGAGGGCAGGGACTGGGCGCTGGCCCCGGGCGGGAAGTACTACGTCACCCGCAATGGCTCCGCCCTGACAGCGTTCCGGATCCCCGGCGGGGACTTCTCCGGCTTTATGATCTCCGCCAGCCACTCCGACGCGCCCTGCCTGCGGGTGAAGGAGAACGCGGAGCTGACCGGGCCGGAGAACTACCTGCGGCTGAACGTGGAGAAGTACGGCGGGATGCTGTGCGCGCCCTGGATGGACCGGCCTCTGACCGTGGCGGGCCGGGTGCTGGTGCAGACCGCGGACGGGGTGGAGACCCGGCTGGTGTACGTGGATCGGGACCTGCTGATGATCCCCAACGTGGCCATCCACATGAACCGGAATATCAACGACGGCTTCAAGTATGACCCCAAAACCGACATGGTCCCCCTCATGGGGCTGGGGCTGGAGAAGGGCAGCTTCCGGGCCATTGTGGCCCAGGCGGCGGGCTGCGAGGCCGGGGACATCCTGGGCACGGACCTGTTCCTCTGCCTGCGGGAGAAGGGCCTTGTGTGGGGGGCGGAGGACCAGTTTGTGTCCGCGCCCATGCTGGATGACCTCCAGTGCGCCTATGGCTGCTTCCGGGGCTTTATGGAGGCGAAAGAGGCGGCCAGCGTGCCGGTGTTTGCGCTGCTGGACAACGAGGAGGTGGGCAGCCTCACCAAGCAGGGGGCGGACGGCACGTTCCTGGCCGATGTGGCGGATAGGGTCTGCGCCGCCTTCGGCAAGAACCGGGCCCAGGCCATGGCCCACAGCTTCCTGGTGTCGGCGGACAACGCCCACGCGGTCCACCCCAACCACCCGGAGTACGCCGACGCCACCCACCGTCCCGCCATGAACGGCGGCCCGGTCATCAAGCACGGCGTCCGCTACGCCACCGACGGCGCGTCCCAGGCCATCTTCACGGCCCTGTGCCGCAAGGCGGATGTGCCGGTGCAGCAGTTCTCCAACCGCTCGGATATGGCCGGCGGGTCCACTCTGGGGAACATCTCCAATTCCCACCTGTCCCTCAATACAGTGGACATCGGCCTGCCCCAGCTGGCCATGCACTCCTGCTTTGAGACGACGGGGGTGAAGGACACCCAGTACCTCATCCAGGTGATGACCCTGTTCTACGGGTCCGTGTTCCGGGAGGAGGCGGGAAGGTTTTTCCTGGGGGAGTAAGCGTGGCCGGCGCTGTGTTCGATTTTGAGGAGGCGCGCAGGCTCTGCGGCACAGAGAATGAGATTATCACGCGCCACTGCCAGCTCCGCCTGGAAAAGCGCGGGATATTGATTGCGGATGTGGAATATGCCATCATGAACGGGGAGATAATAGAGGAGTATCCAGACGATTATCCCTTTCCAAGCTGTCTCATATTCTGTGCGCTTCTGGAAAACCGTCCGCTGCACGTTGTCTGTTCCGTAGGCGGCGGCTGTCTGTACTTGATTACCGCGTACTATCCCACCCGGGAGAAATTCGGGCCGGACTACAGAACGCGTCAAAAGGAGGATGCGGAATGAGATGCTGTCGTTGTGCCGCCGAGGCGGAGCCGCGCAAGACCAATCATATCGTGGACATGGATAGCTGTATTGTGATTGTGCGCCGCGTCCCGTCCTATGTCTGCCCGGACTGCGGCGAGGTGATGTATACCGCCCCGGTGGCAAAGCAGCTGGAGCAGTATGTCCAGGCCGCCAAGGCCGCCATGAGCGAGCTGTCTGTGATTAACTATCAGGAGCTCAGCGCCTGACCGAAGAGAGTCTTATATGAAAAAGCAGCGGGCCTGCCGGATGCATCCCGGCAGGCCCCCTAAATTAAAAAAATACCCCCCCCCCCCCCAAGGGTGCCGGCGGGGGCAGCGAAGGGGGATAAATGAGAAAGAGAGAC